>CACKVD010000005.1 GCA_902603555.1 uncultured Pelagibacteraceae bacterium | reverse complement strand
GGCTTGAAAAGCACTTTCACTTATTGATAGAGCAATAATACCAGAGACAAAGGGGCTAAAGCTTATCCCTGTCATTATTGGTAAGCCATAATAAATCCATAAAATTAAAACTAGAAGGGGGATTGCTCTTACTATTTCAACATATCCGATATTGAGATAAGTTAAAAATCTGTTTTTTGCTAATGAAGGAACAGCAACTACAAAACCAACTATCATAGAAATAATTATTGATACAACTGAAATATAAATAGTTGTAGTTAATCCACTCAACAAAAATTTGATATTAGTTAATCCTTCAATATTATTTGGAGATAAAATTAACCAATTGAGTTCACTTTTACCACATGAGGTCAATGGTAGTATCAGAAGTAAAAAGAATAAATTTTTCACTCCCTGATTTATAAAGAATTAAAAATTAATTACTAATTGATTATAAGCTTTTTAGATTATATTTGCTTAATAACTTAGTGAAGAAACCTGATGATCTTTTCTTTTTAATCCAGTCATTAACATAACTGTTCCATTTATTATCACCTTTAGGAACCATCATTGCTAAAAAAGCAGGATTTTTTTCCCCATCTGGAACAATAGCTAGTTGTGGATACTTAATAACTAATTTATTTGCTTCAGTTGAACTTGTTATATTTCCATCTGCTCTTCCAGCTAAAACCTCTTGAAAGTCTCTTGCTGGTGCTTCTACAGAGTTTAACTTAGACTTTGGAAAAAATTCTTTTGCCTTTTCCTCTTGAGAAGTACCAAGAGTAGTAGCGATTGTTACATTTGAATTATTAAGCGAATCCCATGTTGGAAATTTTTTTAGATTTTTCTTTAGTACTAATGGAACAGTTCCATATTTGTAATAAGTATCAGTAAATCCAGCTACTTCAGCTCTTTTAGGAGTTTTTGTTACACTTGTTGAAATATCATATCTTGCAGACGTAATACCTGAGACAATTGTTTTCCATTCTGCTGGAACAAATTCAATTTTAACACCCATATCTTTAGCTAGTTCGTTCATAACATCAATATCAAACCCTTTGTATTTGTTAGTTGCTGGGTCTTTCATTGTCATTGGATCCCAATCTCCAGTTGTACCAACTTTTAAAACTCCTGCAGATAGGATTTTATCTAAATTTGACTCCGCGTTTAAAGAAAAGGGTAAAAAAGCAAATATTGCTATAAAGAATAATTTTTTCATGAGACAAAGATAGCTTATTTAAAAAAAAATTGTGACTATAATCTTGACGCAGCGTCGTTCATCCAAGAAAACAAATGTTGCGAAAATGAACGTCTAACAAATAAATTTACAGTATTTTTATCTTGATTATGAACAATTATATCAATTTTAGTCAAAATTGTTTGTGTTACAGCACCTTTTTTATTTTGAAAATCGTTAAAATTAAAAGGTGATCCAGTTTGAAATAATTCATAAATTTTATTTCCTTTCAGGCCAATCATAACGAATTGATCGGTTACATCTGTAACAGCACCAAGATTTAATTTTGAAATATTATTATTTAATAATTCTTCGGTCTCATAATTATTAGTACTTTCATCTACTGGTTGATTAGAAAAAATCATCCATTCATCAGGACTTAACCAAAGAGCAGTCAATATATCACTTTGAGTAGAAGTATTTGGTTCTGTTGGTAAAAGAATATTTAGAGACTTTCCAATTGCAGAAATAAATTCTCTTTTTTTACCCCTTACTACTAACTTCATTATTGGTTTAATTTCTTTCATTTGAAGATCTTGTAATGAACTATCTTTAAGAAGAGCTTGATTATATTTAAGCATTTAATCTTTCATTGTCCTTGTCCAAAAAAACTGGATCAGCAACTGTTACATTGATATTCTTTTTTTCCATTGGGATTATTAATTTTTGTCCCATCATATTTTTTCCACCTTTAACAACTCCAAGAGCTATAGATTTTTTAAGATTAGGACTATAGTAACTTGATGTAACGTGTCCCAACATTTCAATTGGTGATTTGTTTATATCAGCCACTATTTGTGCACCTTCTTCTAATACTTCATCTGGGTTATCTGTTAATAAACCAACAAGCTGTTTTCTATCTTCTCTAATAGTATCAGATCTATATAAAGATCTTTTTCCTATAAAATCATATTTCTTTTTACTTACAATCCAATCCATTTGTAAATCGATAGGGGTCATTGTAGCGTCAGTATCTTGACCAACAATTATGAAACCTTTTTCAGCTCTAAGTAAATGCATTGTTTCAGTTCCATAGGGCGTAATATTATAATCTTTCCCTGCTTCCATACATTTTTCCCAAACTGATTTACCATAATTAGCTTGGACATTAATTTCATAACTTTGTTCTCCTGTAAAACTTATTCTCATAACTCTACAATTAATTTTACCAATTTTCGTATTTTTAAATGACATATGTGGAAAATTTTCGTCTGAAAAATCTAAATCTGGAATAACTTCACTTACAATTTTTTTACTATTCGGACCACAAACACTTACTGTTACAAAATGGTCAGTTACAGAGGTTAAATAAACATCTAATTCAGGCCATTCCGTCTGTAAATAATCTTCCAATTTACCCATCACATTTGCAGCTCCACCAGTTGTAGTTGTCATTATATAATGATTATCACCTAATCGGGTAGTAACACCATCGTCATAGACCATACCATCTTCATTAAGCATTAAACCATATCGACATTTACCAATAGCTAATTTTGACCAGGCATTAGTGTAAACACGGTTTAAAAACTCTGAAGCATCTGTTCCCTGAATATCTATTTTACCTAGTGTAGAGGCATCTAATATTCCAGCACTTTCTCTTGCAGCTTTACTTTCTCTTTGAACAGCTTGATGCATATTTTCATTTTCTTTTGGATAATACCAAGCTCTTTTCCATTGACCTACATTTTCAAACTCAGCTTTATTTTTTACATGCCAATCGTGGATTGGGGTTTTTCTAAATATGTCAAAATATTCTCCAACGTTTCGTCCAACTATAGTTCCAAAAGTTAAGGGAGTGTATGGCGGTCTAAATGTAGTGGTGCCTAATTCGCCCATTTTAGCACCCGCAGTTTCAGAAATTATTCCTAATGCATGCATATTGCCTAGTTTACCTTGATCTGTTCCCATTCCAGTCGTTGTATATCTTTTTACATGTTCAATTGATCTAAAACCTTCTCTTAATGCTAATTTTATATCTTTTGCTGTTGCATCATTTTGATAATCTACAAAAGATTTTGTTTTTCCTAAAACTTTATCTGTTGGTAATAACCAGATGTTTCTTTTTGATTTGTTAGTTGAAGATAAAACTTCCAAATTATCATATTCAGTATTTTTAATATTTAAATAATCTTTTAAAGATTTTGGAGTATTTATCAAAATTTCATCTAAAGTAAATTCACCATTGCAAGAACCAATACTTAATTGATCTGAAGGATAAATATTTGGGATAAATACTTGATCTTCTTCTCTAAATTTTAACCTCCCACCAGATTGTGTAAATAAGTGGACAGCAGGAGTCCATCCTCCTGATACACCAAGACAATCACAAGGTAAATCTATTTTAGGACCTATAACTTTTTGTCCATCTTTAGACAGTTGCTTTATTGAAATCTTATTTATTCTTTTATAACCAAATGTATTTGTTACTGTGTAACCTTTAAATATTTTAATATTATTTTTTTCTACCTCATAAAGCAATTTAGATTCTATTTCTTCTCTATTATCTATTACAGCCTCAATATTAATACCTTTTTGAATCAAACTAATTGCAGTTTCATATGCTGTATCATTATTAGTAAAAAGGATATTTTTTTCACCACATGCAACACCAAAAAAGTCCGCATATCTTTTAATTGCTGATGAAAGTAAAATTCCAGGACGATCATTATTATCAAAAATCATTGGTCTTTCTATTGACCCTGTAGCAGTAATTACTTTTTTTGCTCTAATTTTTAGAAGCTTATGCCTTGTTTTATCCTTTCTTAATTCAATAGGTAAATGATCAGTTAGATTTTGACGAGCTAACAAAAAGTTATAACCATGGTAAGCTGCAACACTTGTTCTAGTTTTTATTTCTAAATTTTTCAATTTCTTAATTTCATTTATCTCTTTTTCTAACCATGAACTTGAAGTCTGATTATTAATTTTAAAATAATCAGAGTTTTGATAAATTGTTGATCCTCCAAGATTTGGTTTTTCATCTACTAAAAGAGTTTTAAATCCATTTTTAGCTGCTGTTTTTGCAGCCATGATACCCGAAATACCTGATCCTATTACTAGTACATCACAATGAATATATTTATGTTCATAAAAGTCTGGATCTGGTTCTGTGGGTGATTTACCTAATCCTGCTGATCTTCTTATGAAATATTCATATTTTTCCCAAAAACTGGCAGGCCACATGAAAGTTTTATAATAAAACCCTGCAGGTAGAAGGGGTGACAGAAAATTATTTATTCCACCAATATCAAATTTTACACTTGGCCAACAATTCTGACTTGACGCTTCTAAACCTTCATAGATTTCCACTTCGGTTGCCCTTACATTTGGTTCTGTTCTAGATGAATTATCATGAAGTTGAACAATGGCGTTTGGCTCTTCTGAACCAGAGGTCATAATACCTCTTGGTCTATGATACTTAAAACTTCTTCCTACTAAATGAATATCGTTAGCAAGGAGAGCGGATGAAAGAGTATCTCCTTTAAAACCATAATAAGTTGATCCATTGAATTTAAATGAAATCCTATACGTCTCATCAATAGCCTTTCCAGTTTTAACTCTCAAATTTTTTGTCATTATTTATTCTATTGGTGGTTTTTCACCCATTTTATAAACAGCTTTTATTTCATCGTTTGAAGTGTCACGGACCATATTAAACCATTTTCTGCAACCATGTGCATGGTTCCATCTTTCAAGCTGAACACCTTTAATATTTTTTCTCATGAACAGATATTCAGCCCACTGATCGTCACTTAATTCAGTTGGCTGTTTTGGTCTAACTATATGGGCTTCACCACCAGCTTTAAATTCACTTTGTTCACGTTCACCACAGAAAGGACAATTAATAATAAACATTAGTGCGCCACAGCAGCTGCACCATGTTCATCAACAAGGTCACCACTTACAAACCTATTTATATTAAATGCAGCATTTAGTTTATGTGGTTCATCATTTGCTATAGTATGAGCAAATAAATCTCCTGAACCAGGAGTTGCTTTAAAACCTCCAGTACCCCAACCACAATTAAAATATAAACCTTTAATAGATGTTTTGCTAATTATTGGACTAGCATCGGGACAAATATCAACAATACCTCCCCATTGTCGGAGCATTCTCATTCTACTAAATATTGGATATAATTCTAAAATTGCATTTAATGTTCCTTCAACAATATCATGACTACCTTTTTGAGAATAAGAAACATAATCATCTGTACCTGCACCAATCACTAATTCGCCTTTGTCAGATTGGCTAACATAAGCATGTACAGCATTAGACATAACAACTGTATCTATGATTGGTTTAACGGGTTCAGAAACCAAAGCTTGTAAGGGTTTACTCTCTAAAGGTAATTTTAAACCAGCCATATTAGCTATAACACTAGAGTGGCCTGCAGCTACAACACCTATTTTATTTGTTTTAATGTATCCTTTTGTAGTTTCGATACCCTCAACACTATCACCATTTCTTTTAATAGCTTTTACTTCGCAATTTTGAATAATATCTACACCCATTTCATCAGCACCTCTGGCGTATCCCCATGCAACAGCATCGTGTCTAGCTGTTCCTGCTCTTCTTTGTAAAGTACCACCTAAAACTGGATAACGAATATCAGGAGAAGTATTAATTATAGGACAAAATTTTTTAACTTGCTCTGTATTTATATAAACAGCATCAATTCCATTTAATCTATTTGCATGTGTTCTTCTTTTTAAATCTCTAACATCTTGAAGATTATGAGCAAGGTTCATAACGCCTCTTTGACTAAACATTACGTTATAATTTAATTCCTGTGATAAACCCTCCCAAATTTTTAAAGCATGATCATATAAACCTGCACTGGCATCCCATAAATAATTGGATCTAATTATTGTTGTGTTTCTTCCTGTATTTCCACCACCAATCCAACCCTTTTCTACAACAGCGATATTCTTCATATTATGTTTTTTAGCAAGATAATAGGCTGTAGCTAGACCATGACCACCACCACCAATAATTATTGCATCATATTCTTTTTTTGGCGTAGGATCTTTCCATGCTTTCTCCCAATTTTCATGATACGAAAAAGCATTCTTTATAAGTGAAAATATTGAGTACTTATTTTTCATAATTAATGAATAAATACTTTATTAATATTGATTATTCAATACAATCGGGGAGCGACAAATTCCTAGGAAGAGTGGGTGAGAGGCTTAAACCAGTCGTTTGCTAAATGACCGTGCGAGGAAACTTGTACCGAGGGTTCGAATCCCTCCTCTTCCGCCATAAATTAAAACAATGGGTTATTTTTAAAAAAATCTTTCATAGGAATTGGTTTTTGCTCCAATATATATCTATAAACATTGTAATTTTCTAAAACTCTTTGAACATAATTTCTAGTTTCTTTAAACTTTATAAGTTCAATCCAATCAACATAATTGATCTGATTTTTTTGCGGATTTTTATTTATCTTTTTCCAATAACGAACTCTTTTAGGTCCAGCGTTATAAGCTGCAATAGCAAATGGATAAGCTCCCTCATATTCAAGAATTAATCCTGCAATATAATGAGAACCCAAATTTATATTGTATTCTGGGTCAGTTGTTAATCTTGATTTTGTGTAGGGTAACTTTGCTTGTTTAGCGACAAGTTTAGCGGTATATGGCATCAATTGCATTAAACCTTTTGCACCCGCATGACTATTTGCACTTAAATCAAATTCACTTTCTTGTCTTATTATTGATAGTATAAATGCACTTTCAGGAATTTTTCTACCATTAATATATTTTGGTGTACTAATTATTGGATAATTATATTTATTATGGAACCTTTTTTCATAAGATGCAATTTTAGAAATCTGAATTGCAAAATCAAAACGTTCAATATTTGTTGCAAGTTCAGCAGCTAAAATTTCACTTCCATTTTCAATATTGTCTAAAGCTAAATGTCTTAACATATATTTAGCATATTTATCTTCATCTAATTCATCTAATAAATAGATCATTTTAACAATTTCTTTTTTGAAAAAATACTCTCGATATTCTTTTTTTACTCCATTATCTTTTGAAAGTTCAAAAGTATTATTAGGATTTAACTCCATAAATGCTAATTGGCCATAATAAGTAGTTAAATAATTTGAAGCTTCTTTAAACCATTTATCTGATAATTCTTGATAGGCTAATTTTTTATAAGTTCTTCCTAACCAATAAGCACCTCTAGCAACACTTATTGGATAACCTACATTGTTGTAAAAATTTTCAAAATGTTCTTTAGCTAACAACGGGTCATCTAAAAAACTCAAAGCAATCCATCCACTCATCCACTCAGCGGCTGCAAATTCTGGTCCTTCTGTCAATCCATGGTTACTCGATATTTTATAAGCCAATTCATATTTCTTTTTATATATTAATGATCTTGAAATAATTTCTCTCTCAATCCACCATTTATCTGGTCGGACTAAATAATCTTTTGTATTTTTTATTTTTAATAGGATTTCAACTGAACTATCAACTCTACCTCTTTTTCTTCTCCATTTTAATCTATCATAATTAAGGCCTGCATCATTTTTAAATTTAGCCGGAACTTTTGATATAGCATTATCAACACCATATGATTTACTCATCAACAATTGTCTAGCATTATACAAAAGCTCATAATCTTTAGGCAAGTATCTTAATAATCTTTTTAAGTCCCAATATTTATTATTCCATGCAAGGTAATCTGCACGTTTAACATAATCATCTGCATTAAGATATTTCTTAAATTTTTTTCTATAAAATCTCAATTCTGATTTTGTCAATTCTGCATTTATCCATCCTTCTTTAATTAATTTACGTCCTTTTTCTGTATTGCCAGTCAAAATAAAACTTTCTCCAAGAATCATTTTACCAAATCCACTTAAAGGTTCGGTGGAAGTGAATGAGTCTATAATTTTTTTCGGTGAAACTTTATCTGTTGATAGTTTGTGTTCAGCTAAGTATTTAATCCTACCAATACGTGGGTAATCCTCATTTTTATCTATAAAAGTTTTATAATCATAATATGACGCTTGATTTCCTTTTCTAAGAAGATGCCTCCATTGAATAAAATTATAAATTGATTTATCTTTTGCTTTTTTGGCAGTTTTCAAAGCAGATGGCCATTTAGCCTTTTTCATTTCAGAAATAGCTTTATTTGCTAATTTAAAATCTTTTTTACTATAATATTTTGATATTTTAATATTAGTTGATTTTTTAGATCCAGCTATCAAAGGTTTTTTTTTGGGTAAAATAAGACCGCTTTTATTTTCTTTTTTAGCAACGACCTCTTTTTCAACTATTTTTGTCTCAGTTTTAGCTATAGGTTTTGGTAATGGTTTGAGTACATCTATTAATAATTTTTTTTGCTTTTCTTCTTTTGTCTGAATTGGCTTTTTAAGAGGAATTATTTCAGAAAGTGCAAAATTATTTAAATTAAGCAGGTTAAATAAAATTACAAAAAATAATAATTTTTTAGACATAATCTTTACTATATGAATCAATAATCTATGTTATAAGTATTTATGTTTAAAGGTTCAAATGTTGCTTTAGTCACCCCGTTTAAAAATGATAGACTTGATGATGAAACTTATATCAAGTTAATTCATTTTCACATTAAAAATGGTACAAACGGTTTAGTTCCCGCAGGAACAACAGGAGAATCACCAACATTAAGTCATGGCGAACATGAAAGAGTGATAGAATTATGTGTTAAAGAAAGTGGTGGTAAATTACCTGTATTTGCAGGTACTGGTTCTAATTCCACAGAGGAGGCAATTTCTTTGACTTCTCATGCTGAAAAAATTGGAGCCAATGGTGCTCTTATTGTTACACCATATTATAATAAGCCTACTCAAGAAGGACTCTATCAACATTATAAAGCTATAAATGACAAATGTGGAATTCCAATAATTATTTACAATATTCCTGGAAGATCTGTAATAGATATGTCTATTGATACAATGGCTAAGTTATATGAGTTGAAAAATATAATTGGAGTCAAAGACGCTACTGGAGATTTAAATAGAGTGGACGAAACATTGAAAAAAATGGGTAATGATTTTATACAATTAACTGGAAATGATGACAATGCATTAGAATTTAATAAAAGAGGTGGAGTTGGAGCAATTAGTGTAACAGCGAATATAGCACCAAAACTTTGTTCCGAATTTCAAAAATTTTCAGTTATGAACGACGATAAATCAAAATCTGAAGCTAAAAGACTAAATGAAATTTTACAACCTGTTCATCACTCAATGTTTGTTGAAAGCAACCCAAGTCCAGTAAAATATGCTGCAAAATTATTAAAACTTTGTGAGGATGATGTAAGACTTCCGTTAGTAAAAGTAACAGACCCAACTAAAGAAATAATAAAAAAAGCTCTTAAGTCTGCAAGTTTGATTTAATGAAAAAAAAAACCAATCCTGGTTTAAAAATAATTTGTTTAAATAGAAAAGCAAGTTTCAATTATTTTTTTGAAGATTTATTAGAAGCAGGTATTGTTTTAAAGGGTTCAGAAATAAAATCAATAAGAGATGGTAAGGTAAATATTGCTGACTCCTATGCAATAGAAAAAGGTGGTGAAATAGTTTTAATTAACTCTCATATCGCGTCATATAAACAGGCAAGTTATTCAAATCATAAACCGATTGATGATCGTAAACTTCTTCTTAATAAACGAGAAATAAATAAACTTATAGGAAAAATGCAAAGAGATGGTTTTACAATTATTCCTACAAAGATGTATTTTAAAAAAGGAAAAGCCAAGATTGAACTTGCCGTTGCAAAAGGTAAAAAACAATTTGATAAAAGAGCATCCAAAAAAAATAGAGACTGGAATCGTGATAAAGCAAGATACATCAGAAAATCAAGTTAATATTATTTATTTAGGAATAGGTTCCAATTTAGGTAATAAAAAACTAAATATAGAAAAAGCCAAATTTGAATTAATACAAAATAATATTAATATACTTAAATCTTCAAGTTATTATAAAAGTTTTTCATGGCCAAATAATAAAAATCCAAAATTCTTAAATATTGTTATAAAGGTTCATACAATTTTGAATCCAATTGAATTATTAAAAAAATGTAAGAAAATAGAGATTCACTTAGGTAGAAAAAAATCTCCAAAAAATTCACCTCGCATATGTGATATTGATATTTTAGATTACAACCAAATTATAAAAAAAAATGGAATACTCTTACCTCATCCTAGAATTCATAATAGAAACTTTGTTCTCCTGCCATTATTTGAGATCAATAAAAATTGGACACATCCAGCCACAAAACATCATATAAAAAGACTTATTTCATCTTTGTCAAATCGAGACATTACATCTATTAAACAAATTTGATTTAGTGATATAATAAAGTATGTTAAATTCTGAAGACTTAATAAATAAAGTAAAAGTTTACAATAAGTTTTTGAATCCTGAAAAATTAAATAAAGCTTATAATTTTGCTGTAAAGGCCCATAGTAATCAAAAAAGAGCGTCTGGAGATCCTTACTCAGTTCACCCAATTGAGGTAGCTAATATCTTAACAGAACTAAAATTAGATAGTGCAACAATTACAACTGGTCTATTACACGATACTATAGAAGATACTTATGCAACTTATGAAACTATAAAGGGTGAATTTGGTGATGAAGTTGCCGACTTAGTTGATGGGGTTACAAAAATATCGGTATTAGAAAATAATGCTACAACAAATTCAAAAGCCGAAAACTTTAGAAAATTAATTTTAGCAACATCAAAAGATATTAGAGTCTTATTAGTTAAAATTGCTGATCGATTACACAATATGAGAACAATTAAAGCGATTAACAAAGATGATAAAAGAAAAAGAATTGCTCAAGAAACAATGGAAATTTATGCTCCACTCGCCGACAGAATGGGGATGCATAGAATTAGAGATGAACTTGAAGATCTTTCTTTTGAAATTCTTAATAATGATGCAAGAACATTGATTCAAAAAAGACTTGATGAAATTAAATCGGATAAAAAAGATATTTACGAAAATTTATCTGCTGAATTGAATAAACTCTTAGATGAAAACAATATCAAAACTAAAATTTTTGGTAGAGAAAAAACACCATTTTCAATTTGGCGTAAAGTTCAAAAAAAAAGAGTTTCACTTGAGCAAATCACCGATATTATTGGATTTAGAATTATTTTAGAAAGTATTGATGACTGTTATAAAACTTTAGGAATTATTCATAAAAAGTATAATTGTATACCAGGTAAGTTTAAAGATTATATATCCTCGGCAAAGATTAATGGATATAAATCTATACATACAGCAGTTATTGGCTCCAACAAAAAACCTGTTGAGATTCAAATAAGAACTAAAGAGATGCATGAATTTGCTGAGAGAGGTATAGCCTCACATTGGCAATATAAATCTTCAGAAAAATTTAATTCACTTACGTGGAAAGAATATGATTGGTTAAAAGACTTGGTTGAAATTATAGAAAAAAATGAAAATCCTGAACATTCATATGAGTACACAAAACTTCAAATGTTTCAGGAAAATGTTTTTTGTTTCACCCCAAAAGGTTCAGTAATTAAATTACCTAAAGATGCAACACCTATAGACTTTGCTTATGCTGTTCATACAAAAATAGGTGATAATGCTATAGGATGTGAAATTAATGGAAATAAGAGTGAACTTCAAACAATTTTGAGAAATGGTGATAGAATAAAAATAATTACTTCAAAAAATCAGTCCCCATCTCTGCACTGGATACCAATTACAAAAACTGGAAAAGCAAGAGCTGCCATAAGAAGATACTGGCATGAAAGGGGTGAAAAAAAACAAGAAAGAATTAAAAAATATAACACAACACTCTGGATTTCTTTACCTGATAAACCTGGTCAGTTAGGAAATATAAGCTCACTTATTGGTGAACACAAACTTAATATCTCAAATCTTGAGATGACTGGAAAAAACCCCAATTATATAAATTTCAAATTTCAGCTAATTATTAGAGATCTTAAAAACTTTACTAATTTTATTGCAGAGCTCAAACAAAAAGGTATAAAATTTAAGATAATTAGACACGAAGATAAAAGAAATGCTTTCACACAAAAAATCCTTAAATATTTTAAGAAAGACTGATGCTTTATTAGATGGTCATTTTGTTTTATCATCTGGGCTTCATTCATCAAAATATATTCAGTGTGCAAAACTTTTAAGTTTTCCATCAATAGCTGAAAAAATCTGTAAATCTTTATCTTTGAAGATAAAAAAGAAATTTAAAAAAATTGATTTAATTTTAGCTCCCGCTCTGGGTGGTGTCATTATTGGATATGAAATAGGAAAACTTTTAAAAAAAGAAACTATTTTTTGTGAACGTATAAAAGGTAAATTTGTTTTAAGAAGGGGTTTTAATATTAAAAAAGGATCTAAAGTTTTGATTGTTGAAGATGTAATAACAACTGGAAAATCAAGTTTAGAGTGTGTTAAACTTATTAAAAAAGCAAAAGCAAACCTTGTTGGGTTTGCTAGCATTATTGATAGATCAACAAAAAAAACACTAAAAATCAAAAAAAAAATAGTTTCACAGTTAAAAATTGACGTACCATCATTTAAATCTGATAAAATTCCAAAAGATTTAAAATTAATTCCTGTCACAACTCCCGGAAGTAGATTTATTAAGTGAAACGTTTAGGTGTTAATATAGATCATATAGCTACTCTTAGAAATGCCAGGGGAGAATTTCATCCAAATCCTGTTTATGCTGCTAAATTTGTTAAAAAAGCAGGAGCGGACTCTGTTACAATTCACTTAAGGGAAGACAGAAGGCATATAAAAGATACTGATGCGAATAAGATATGTTCAATAAACAATCTTTTAGTAAATCTTGAAATTTCGACAAATCCACAAATCGTTAATATAGCATTAAAACTCAAACCAGATTTTGTTTGTATTGTTCCAGAAAATAGAAAAGAAATAACTACGGAAGGAGGCTTAAACCTAAAAAAAAATAGAATTAAAATAAAAAAAATAATTTTAAAACTAAAACGAAATAATATTAGAACAAGTTTATTTATAAATCCTTCTCTTAATGATATTAAAATTTCAAAAGAATTAGAGGTTGATTGTGTTGAGATACATACTGGACGTTTATCCAATTTAATAAAATTAAAAAAAAATTATAATTTTGAATTTAATAAGATTAAAAAATGCTCAATGTTAGCAAATAAATTGGGTATAGAGACTCATGCAGGTCATGGTTTAGATTACAAAACAACAAAAATTTTAACGAAAATTAGTGAAATTAAGGAATTTAATATAGGCCATTTTATAATTGGTGAGTCAATTTTTTATGGTTTAAAAAAGATAATTAAAAACTTTAAAAAAATAATTAAATGATTGGTAGAGATATACTTGGGATTGGTGTTGATATTGTACAAAACAAAAGAATTAAATCTTTAATAAGAAATAAAAATTTTATCACAAGAACTTTTGGTAAAAATGAAATTAAATTTTCAAAAAAAACTTTAAAAAAAACTAGTTATTTTGCAAAAAGATTTGCTGCAAAAGAAGCTTTAGCTAAGTCTATAGGTACAGGATTTAGAAATGGACTTAACTTTAAAGATATCGAAATTTTCAACGATAAAAAAGGTAAACCTTATTATAATAAATCAAAAAAGATTAATAACATAATTACTAAAAAGTTTATGATTAAGAAATATGATTTACTACTTTCAATTTCTGATGAAAAAGATTATTCCATAGCTTTTGTAATTTTACAAAATAAATAATGATTAACAAAAATTTTTTTATAGATAACGCTAAAACTCTATTTTATGCATTAGTAATTGCAATAATTATTAGATCTTTATTTCTACAGCCATTTTACATTCCTTCTTCGTCAATGGAGCCTAATTTATTAGTAGGTGACAGAATATTTGTTACAAAATATTCTTATGGTTACAGTAAGCACTCTTTTCCCTTTAGCCCTCCTTTTTTTAAGGGCAGACTATTTGACGACAATCCAGAAAGAGGAGATGTTATAGTCTTTAAAACACCTGCAGATAACAGAACTGATTATATAAAAAGACTAATTGGTTTACCTGGAGATAAAATTCAATTTATTGACTCAAATTTATTTATTAATAACAGTGAAATTCTTAAGTCTAGAAATTCTACAAATGATGAAATTTATTGTGGAAAAAAAAAAATTGATGTTTTTACTTTTGAAGAGCTGTTACCAAATGGAAAAAAATTTAACTCTGTATACCTTAAAAATTTTTCTTATCAAAATTCTGATAATTTTATAGTGCCTGAAAATCATTATTTTTTTTTAGGTGATAATAGAGACTGTTCAAAGGATAGCAGATTTTTGTCAAGCGTTGGTTATGTTCACAAAGATAATCTTGTAGGAAAAGCACAATTTATTTTTTTTTCATCTGATAAATCAATAGGGAGTATTTTTTCATTTTGGAAGTGGAATAAATCCATAAGATTTAATAGATTTTTTAAAAAAATTAATTAATGAAAATTGATTATCAAGTTTTAGAAAAAAAGATAAAAATAAATTTTAAAAATAAAGATTTATTAATAAGAGCATTGACTCATAAAAGTTTTGATAAAGAAAATAATAATGAAAAATTTGAATTTTTAGGTGATCGTGTACTTGGGCTTGTTATAGCTAAAAAACTTTTGGAAATATATCCAAATGAAAAAGAGGGCATTCTTGATAAAAAATTTGCAGCTCTTGTTAATAAAAAAACTTGTTTAGAAATAGCAAAAAAACTTGAATTACAAAAATATATCTTAACCGGTAACATGAAAATTAGAAAAAACATGATTGAAGACAAAGTTTTAGCTGATTGTTGTGAGGCTTTAATAGGATCAATTTATTTAGAGAAAGGTCATATTGTTGTTGAAAAAATCATATTAGATTTATGGTCTAATCAAATAAAAAAAAGTGTTAATACTCAAGTTGATGCAAAAACAAAGTTACAAGAGTTCTCTTTAAAAAAATTTAAGAAGTTACCAATTTATAAAATTATCTCAAATACTGGACCTAGACACAAGCCACTTTTTAAAGTTGCAGTAAAATTACTAGACTCTAAGCTTTATATAGCAGAAGGTAAATCTAAAAAAGATGCTGAACAACATGCAGCACTAAAATGTTTAAAAGATATTAAATAATTATGATTTGGGATGATAAAGGATTTTTACTATCTAAAACTAAGTATAATGAAAATTCTCTAATTGTTGAAATATATACCAAAAATTATGGTAAAGTTCCAGGTATAATTTTTGGAGGAACTTCCAAAAAAATTAAAAATTATCTTCAAATTGGAAACAATTTACATATAAACTTTAATTCAAAATCAGAAAATAAAATTGGATATTTTAAGGTTGAGATAGAACAGGCTTTATCACCTTATTATTTTGATAGTAAAAAAAAATTATCTTGTATTTCATCTGCAATGAATTTAATTAAATTATTAACTGTTGACTCCCAAAAGAATAAATCAATATACAATTTAATAGAAAATTTTTATATTTTATTAAAAAAAGAGGATTGGATAAAAAACTATATTTTTTGGGAACTAGAACTATTTAAACTTATTGGTTATGATTTGATATTTGAAAATTTAGTTGATAAAAAAATAAATGAAAATGAAATTCAATATATTACCAAATCTTTGACTGAAAAAAAAATTATTCCAAGTTTTTTGATTGATAAAAAATTTAATACTGAAAACTTATCGACTTTATTAGATGGTTTAAAAATTGTTGGTGACTATTTAGATAAAACTATTTTAAAACCAAATAATCTTAATCATCCAATTAGTAGGTTGCAATTTATTAATTCTCTAAAGTAATCATTCTAAAAAATTATGTAATTTATCAGCATAATAACTTACAATTGCATTAGCGCCTGCTCTTTTAAAAGCAATTAAACTTTCCAAGATTACACTCTTGTCGATTAAACCTTTATTAATACCATTAGATAGTAGACTATATTCTCCCGAAACCTGATATGCCACAACTGGGATTCTAAAGTTTTCCTTAACTAATTTTATTATATCTAAGTAGGGTAGACCAGGTTTAACCATTACCATGTCTGCTCCCTCTTTTATATCTAAAGAAATTTCTCTAAGAGCCTCATTACTGTTTCTAAAATCCATTTGGTAGTTTTTTTTATTACCCTTTAATAGATTTTTAGATCCTACAGCATCTCGAAATGGTCCATAAAAACTTGAAGCATATTTTACAGCGTAAGATAAAATTTGAGTCATTTGATACCCATTTTTATCAAGTGATTTTCTGATTTTTCCAATTCTTCCATCCATCATGTCTGATGGAGCTAAAACATCACAACCCATTTGTGCTTGTAATAAGGATTGATTGACTAATACATCGATTGTTTCATCATTCAATACGTATTCAGACTTTACTAAGCCATCATGACCGTGCGATGTGTAAGGATCTAATGCTACATCACACATAATACCTATTTCGTTTTTAAAACGTTTTTTGATAGATCTTAATGCTCGACAAACTAAATTATTTTCATTTAAAGCTTCTGTTCCTAATAAATTTTTCTTCTTTTTCTCAGTATAAGGAAATAATGCAATCATAGGTAAACCATCTTTTATTGCTTTATGGACTAAATAAACAAGCTTATCTAAAGTATAACGATAAACTCCGGGCATTGATTTAACTGGTATCTTCTTATTTTTTCCCTCAATAATAAATATTGGTAGTATAAAATCATTTGGTGTGAGGTTATTTTCTTCAATTAATCTTCTAGACCAATCATTTTTTCGACTGCGTCTAAGTCTCAAACTTGGATATTTTCCTGTTATCATGTTTAAATATATTTTAATAATGCGACAAATGTAATATACAAATATATCTTAAAAAGGATAATAAACAATATTAGGAGACAATAAGTTACAAATGAATTTAAATTTTGACGATTTTCAGAAACAAGATATCAAATTTGATATCAATGAACTGCAAAATGCATATAAAGAGGTTCTAGCTATTAAAGGATTTACAGGTGTTAATGGTGTTTCAAACTTTGGTGCTATTTCGTTAACCCAAATACCTGGTGACCCAGATTCTGTTAAGGGCAATAAAGCTAGAGGCGTATTTTGGACTAAGCCAGATTCTTCTGGTAAAGAGGCAATGCGTGACGAAATGATAAACGAAGCTGCTTATTCTGAATTTATTGATGACTACAAAAAAACGTATTTTAAAGAAGTCTTTGATGTTCTTTCATCAAAATATAAATTAGGAAGAGTAAGAGTATTACTGAAAGAACCGAGGTCAACATTAAGTTGGCACAGAGACCCTGAGCCAAGACTACATATTCCAATTATTACAAATCCAGGATCAATTATGGTAATAGATAATGTTGCAAAACATATGCCTGCTGATGGATCAGTTTGGATTACAAATAATACGAAATACCACAATGCTTTTAATGGTGGAGAAGAAAATAGAATTCACTTAGTGGCATGTGTGTTAGATCATAAGTTTAATTAATTTGAAAAAAATATTTATTTCATCAGATCATGCGGGCTTTAATTTAAAAGAACAAATAAAAAAAAATTTTTCAAAAAAATATAAATTCCAAGACTTAGGTCCTAATAACTCTTTGATTTCAGTAAATTACCCTGATTATGCTCATAAATTATGTAAAAAAGTTAGTAAAAATAGCTCAAATATCGGAATTTTAGTTTGTGGATCAGGTGTAGGCATGTCAATGGCAGCTAATAGGCATAAAAAAATAAGAGCGGCAGTGTGTTATTCATTAAAAAACACAAAATTATCTAGATTGCATAACAACGCAAATATTATTACATTAGGTGCTAGGTTAACAAAAAAAAACACTGCTTTTAAATGTATTGAAGCTTTTATGAATACAAAATTTGAGGGTGGTAGACACAAGAAAAGGGTAGATAAGATTTAAAATAATATGTCCAGTGAAACAAAATACTTAAATTCAAATTATGAAGATTTTTTTGAAAAAAGTCTTTCAAAAAGTGATCCAGCTTTGTTCAAAGCTATAAATGATGAATTAATTAGACAACAAAATCATATAGAATTAATTGCATCAGAAAATATAGTCTCTCAAGCTGTGTTAGAGGCTCAAGGCTCTGTATTAACAAATAAATATGCAGAAGGTTACCCTGGCAAAAGGTATTATAATGGTTGTGAACATGTTGATGTTGCTGAACAACTTGCTTTAGAAAGAATTAAAAAACTTTTTAATTGTAAATATGCAAATGTACAACCACACTCAGGAGCTCAAGCTAATGGAGCTGTATTTTTAGCATTACTAAAGCCTAACGATACATTTATGGGCATGAGTTTAAATTCTGGAGGTCATATCACTCATGGATTAAAAATCTCAATGTCTGGTAAATGGTTTAATGCAATTAGTTATGATGTAGATAAAAAATCTGAACTTATTGATTATGATAATGTAGAAAAACTTGCTTTAGAACATAAACCAAAACTAATTATAGCAGGCGGAAGTGCTTACTCAAGAGTTATTGATTTCAAAAAATTTAGAGAAATAGCTGACAAAGTTGGAGCATACCTGATGGTAGATATGGCACATTTTTCAGGTTTAGTAGCTGGAAAAGGATACCCTAACCCATGCGATTATGCTCATGTTGTAACTTCGACAACTCATAAAGTTTTCAGAAGTGCAAGAGGTGGAATTATTTTATCAAACGATATTGAGCTTGGTAAAAAATTTGATACAGCTGTTTTTCCAGGTTATCAAGGAGGACCATTAATGCATATAATTGCTGCAAAAGCCGCTGGCTTTTTCGAGGCATTAAAACCTGAATTCCAAACTTATATTAAAAATGTTTTAGCAAATGCAAAAATGTTAGCAGAAACATTAAAGAATAATGGCTTTAAAATTTATTCTGGAGGTACTGATACACATTTGATGTTGGTAGATTTAAGACCATTTAATGTAAAAGGAAATTTAGCTTCAGAGAGTTTATGTAGAGCAAATATTACTTGTAATAAAAATGGAATACCATTTGACACTGAAAAACCAATGATCACATCTGGAATTCGATTAGGATCTCAAGCTGCAACTACAAGAGGTTTTGGTTTAAAAGAATTTGAAAAAGTTGGTAATTTAATAACGAAGGTAATTAAAGGTTTGTCTGAAAGTCCAGAAGATAATAGCAAAGTTGAGGAAGAAGTTAGAAATGAAGTTGTTGACTTATGTTCTAAATTTCCAATTTATAAAAATTTGAATAAATGATTTGCCCTTGTGAAAAAAAAGGTGAGACTTCAGTTGTGGACTCTCGACCAACTGAAGATGGGACTGCTATAAGAAGAAGAAGACTTTGTTCTTGTGGAGAAAGATTTACTACTTTTGAAAGAATTCAATATAGAGAATTAATGGTAGTTAAAAAAAATGGTAGAAAATCTTCATTTGATAGAGATAAACTTGCAAAATCTATTTATATTGCTTTAAAGAAAAGACCTTTAGATACCGAAACAGTTGAAAAATTTATAAGTCGTATATCAAGATCTTTAGAAGAACTTGGTCAGAGTGAGATTTCAAGTAATACTATTGGAACGATGGTAATGGAGGGCCTGAAAGAACTTGATCCAGTTGCATATGTAAGATTTGCCTCTGTTTATAGGAACTTTAGAGAAGAAAAAGATTTTGTGCAATTTGTGGACAAAATAGATGTCTTCAAAAAAAGATAAATTTTCATTTAAAGATAAAAATTACATGAAACTTGCTTTAAATTTAGCAAGAGCTCGAAGTGGTTTAACAGGAGAAAATCCTTCCGTTGGATGTTTAATTGTTAAAAATGATACAATAATTTCTATTGGACAAACAGGATTTGATGGAAGACCTCATGCTGAGCATAATGCGATAAAAAATTCATTAGTAAAACTTAAAGGCTCAAAGATGTATGTTACACTTGAACCTTGTAATCATTATGGGAAAACACCTCCTTGCACTAATACCATCATAAAAAGTGGCATTAGTGAAATTATTTATGCGATGGATGATATTGATAAAAAAGTAAAAGGTAAAAGTTTTAGAATTCTATCAAATAAAAAAATAAAAGTTAAAAAGGGTCTTTTAAAAACTGAGGCCAAAAATTTATATGAATCTTATATCATTAATAGAAATAAAAAATTACCTTATGTAACTGCAAAAATTGCTGTTTCAAAAAATAGATTGATTTATAGCAAAGGAACTAAAAGAATCACTCATAACTCATCTGATAGAATAACTCATTATTTGCGATATAAAAATGATTCTATAATGATTTCTTCTAAAACTCTTAACACTGACAATCCTAAACTTGATTGTAGATTGAGTGGATTTGAAAAATTTTCACCTAAGAGAATAATCTTAGACAGAAATTTAAAGATAAAAATTAATAGTTATATTTGTAAATCTTTAAAAAAAAATAATACGATTATATTTCATAGTTCATCAGATAATAAAAAAATTCAATTTCTTAAAAAAAGGGGGGCATTTTTAATTAAGATTAAACTGGGTAATAAAAAATATTTCGATTTAAAAATAATTTTAAAAAAACTACATTCATTAGGAACTAGAAATTTATTAGTTGAAGGTGGGGATCAGATCACTAAAAATCTTATTAAAAATAGATTAATTGATAAATTTTACTTATTTAAGAGCCCAAAAGACTTGTCAATTACTAAAAAGCATCAAAACTTTACTTCTTTTGGCATCTTAAATAGTAGATATAAAAAAAAATATAAGATTAGTTCAAAACTAGCCAAAGATAACATTACAATTTATAAAAGATAACATGTTTAACGGAATAATATTTAATAAAGGTTTAATTACAAAAATTTCTAAAAGAACCAAAGGTATAAATATTTTTGTAAAGTCTGATCTTAAATTAAGCAATAAAGATTTGGGAGTATCGGTTGCTTGTGATGGTGTTTGTTTGACATTGATTAATATTAAAAAAAGAATAATGGAATTTTATCTTTCAAATGAAACCGTTAGAAGATCAAAATTTAGATTTTTAAAAAAAGATGATCTAATTAATTTAGAACTTCCATTAAGATATGGTCAAAAAATTTCAGGTCATATTTGCCAAGGCCATGTCGACACTACTGGTGAAGTTCTAAGTGTTAAAAAAATAGATAAATCATACATCTTTGATTTCAAAATTAACCTTAAGGAAAGGAAAAATATAATTGAAAAAGCCTCAATTTGTATCAATGGTATTTCTTTAACAATTTCAAAAAAAACAATGAAAGGTTTTCAAATCTGGGTAATTCCACATACTTATAAATTGACTAATCTATCTAAGATCAAAAAGGGAAGTCTTGTTAATATTGAAATAGATATTCTTTCAAAATACGTTAAAAATTTTTTTCATGAAAAAAAATAATTATTCTTCAATTGAAACAATTATTAAAATTGCCAAAAAAGGTGACATGTACATTCTTGTTGATGATGAAAAAAGAGAAAATGAAGGTGATCTTGTTATATCTACATCAGATACTAATGCTAAAAATATTAATTTCATGGCAAAGTATGGAAGAGGGTTAATATGCTTAGCTCTAGATAGTTTACAAGCTAAGCGTTTAAATTTATCACTTATGTCACCAATTAATCAATCAAGAAATAAAACTGCGTTTGCTATATCTATTGAAGCCAAAAAAGGAATTACAACCGGTATATCTGCTAAAGATAGAGCAAGAACTATTAAGATTGCCTCAAAAAAAAATGTAAATAAAAAAGAAATTGTTTCTCCTGGTCATGTATTTCCAATTATTGCTAAAGATGGTGGAGTTTTAGTAAGAGCCGGTCATACAGAGGCTTCAGTTGATATTTCTAAATTAGCTAAAAAAAATAATTCAGCTGTTATATGCGAAATAATGAATGAAGATGGAACAATGGCCAAAGGGAAAGACTTATTTAATTTTGCTAAAAAACATAACTTAAAGATTGGTAAAATAGAAGATCTTATTTCTTACAGACTAAAAAAAGAAAAATTAGTAAGATTAAGAAAAATCTCAGATATTAAAGTTAAAAACCAAAATTATAAAATAAAGATATATGAAAATTTACTTGATGGATCAGAACATTTCGCACTTATTAAAGGTAAAATTAGAAGAGGAATTATCCCTAGAGTTAGGGTTATTTCTTCTAATGTTGTACACAATTATCTTTTAAATCAACAATTGCCAAATTCATTTAATAAAACACTAAATTATTTTAAGAAATTTAATAACTGTGTTTTAATATTTATTAAGGACTCTAACCTCAAATCTGTAACTCAAACACTAAAAGATTATAAAGATAAGGATTTTTATAAAAAAGGAAATGATAAGCTAATTAGAAATTATGGTATTGGGGCACAGATTATTAAAGATTTAAAGATAAAAAAAATGATTTTAATCACCAAGTCACCAAAAAAGGTTATTGGTTTAGATGGTTATGATATAAAGATAACAAAACAAGAATTAATTTAATGAATAAGAGAATTTTAATAGTAAATGCTAATTATTACCAAGATATTTCATCTGGTTTGCTTAAAACCTCATTAAATTTATTACCTAAAAAATATAAAATTAAAATTATTAATGTTCCTGGAGTATTTGAAATACCAGTTACAATTTCAAAAAATTTAAAAAAATTTGATGGTTTTTTAGCTCTTGGCTGCGTAATAAAAGGTGAAACTCCACATTTTGATTTTATATCTCAAGCATCAACAGATGCAATTATGAAATTATCAATCGAATCTAAAAAACCTATAGGGAATGCAATTATAACTTGTTTGAATATGAAGCAAGCAATTTTTAGAAAAAAAAAAGGTGCCGAAGCAACTAAAGCTATTTTGTCTGTTTTATCACAAAAATGAAAACTAATTTTAGTCCCAAAAACAATCCTCGTGTAATAATTATTCAAAAATTATACGGAAAATTTTTTAATGATGATGAAAAATTAATATTTCCAAAACATCGATTTAAAAAATTTATTAAAGATATTGTCTCAGGAACTATTGAACGTAATGATTTAATCTTAGAAGAGTTGGATAAAAATTTTGGCGAAAAATTGACTTTGAATAAATTAGATAAATTATTTCAAGTAATTTTAAAGTCTGCCACATACGAATTTTTATATAAACCCAATATTTCAATAAAGATTATAATTAAAGAATATTTAAATGCTTCAAACTTCTTTTTAGATGATGGTCAAACTAAATATCTAAATGCTTTGTTGGATGATATAGGAAAAAAATTAAGATCTTCAAATGCATGAATTTCAATTAATTAATCGATATTTTTCAAAATTGACGAGTAAAAATAAAAATTCATTAAACTTAAATGATGATGTTTTTTTCGATAAATCTAAAAAATTAGTTGTATCAGTAGATACTTATGTTGAAGGTACACACTTTATTAATTTTAAAAAACCAGATCTTGTAATTAAAAAAATAATTAGATCTTCAATATCAGATATTATTTGCAAAGGAGTGAAACCAAAGTATTATTTTATAGCAGGATCAGGTAATAAAAAATCATTTACACCTACTAATTTAAAAAAAATTTCTAAATCTTTAAAACAAGAGCAAAATAAGTACAATATTTTTTTATGCGGTGGTGATACCACATATTCTGATAAATTGAGTTTTACTGTGACATGTATAGGTTTCTCACAAAAGATAATATTTAGAAATAATGCAAAATTAAATGATGATATTTATATTACTGGTAATTTAGGTGATAGTTTTGCAGGTTTGAATATTTTAAAAAAAAAGATTTATACTAATAGTTTATTAAATAGATATTTTGAAAATAAATATTATTTACCAAATTTGCATTTAAAATTAAGTAAAAAGTTATTATCTTTTGCAAATACATCTATAGATGTATCTGACGGTTTAATTACTGATTTAGAAAAACTTATTAATAAACAAAAACTTTCTTACAATATTAATCTGAATAGTATTCCAATATCTCAAAACCTTAAAAAATTAATTATACAAAAAAAGTTAAATAAATTATCATATATATCGCGAGGTGATGATTATCAGATATTGTTTACAGCAAACTCAGCCAAATCTAGAATCATTAATAAAACTGCTAAATCTTTAGGAATTAAAATTTCAAAAATTGGTAAAATTTGTTCTAACTCTCAAAAATCTAAGATTATTGATCAAAAAGGGAACAAAATTGATGTTAAAACAAAAGGATATTTTCATAGATTTTAGAAGTTAGTTATTGCGTTTTATATCTTTTTTTGTATTGTCCGCATTTTAATAACTAACAACCAACAACTTAATTAAGGTCAATATGAACTCAACTGTTGAAACTATACTACTTTATACTATTGCTGCCGGTTTTTTATCAATTGTTTATGGATATTTTACTGGGAAGAATATTTTAAATTCAAGCGCAGGAAATTCTAAAATGCAGGAAATTGCATCTGCGATACAAATTGGAGCTAAAGCTTACTTAGCAAGACAGTATAAAACAATCGCAATTGTTGGTGTTGTTGTTTTAATAATTGTAAGTACTGCATTTAGCCCTTTAGTTGGTTTAGGATATCTTATCGGTGCAACTTTATCTGGTATAGCAGGATATGTTGGAATGTTAGTTTCTGTTGAAGCAAACGTTAGAACTGCTGAAGCTTCTAGAAAAGGTTTGGCAAGTGGGCTTTCTGTTGCTTTTAAATCAGGTGCCGTAACAGGAATGTTGGTTGCTGGTTTAGCTTTATTATCAATAGCAGTTTATTATTATTTATTATTAAAATATAATGTCGATGAAAGAGAAATTGTTAATGCATTAGTTGCATTAGGATTCGGTGCTTCTTTAATTTCAATTTTTGCAAGATTAGGTGGTGGAATATTTACTAAAGGAGCTGATGTTGGAGCAGATTTGGTTGGTAAAGTTGAAGCAGGAATACCAGAAGATGATCCAAGAAATCCAGCTGTTATTGCTGATAACGTAGGTGATAATGTTGGAGATTGTGCAGGTATGGCTGCTGATTTGTTTGAAACTTATGCAGTTACTATTGTAGCGACAATGGTTTTATCTTCAATATTTTTTCCAGGAGATATGTCTATGATGATATATCCATTAACAATTGGCGGTGCTTGTATATTGACCTCTATATTAGGAACATTTTTTGTAAAACTTGGTAAAAGTAAAAATGTAATGAATGCATTATATAAGGGTTTTGTAGTTTCTGCTGTAGCTTCTCTAGCAATATTATATCCAGTTACTGATTATGTTTTAGGTTTAGAAAATACATATAATTTAAATGATAAATCTTTTTCAGGTTTGAGTTTGTATTATTGTGGTGTTATTGGATTAATTATCACAGGTTTATTAATATGGGTAACAGAATATTATACTGGTACAAATTATAGACCGGTAAGAAGTGTTGCTAGTTCATCAACTACAGGGCATGGAACAAATGTAATTCAAGGTTTAGCGATTTCGCTTGAAGCAACCGCAATACCAGCTTTAATAATTGTTGCTGGAATTCTATTTACAAATCATATTGCTGGTCTTTTTGGAATAGCAATCGCTGTTACTACGATGCTAGCACTAGCAGGAATGGTAGTAGCATTAGATGCTTATGGACCAGTAACAGACAATGCTGGAGGAATAGCAGAAATGTCAAAACTACCAAATAATGTTAGAAAAACTACTGATGCATTAGATGCTGTTGGTAACACAACTAAAGCTGTTACAAAAGGTTATGCTATTGGCTCGGCTGGATTAGGTGCTTTAGTTTTGTTTGCTGCTTATACTGAGGATATTAAACATTTTTCAAAGGAAGCTGGATCTAAACTAGAAGGTATTGTTGTTACATTTGATTTGTCGAATCCATACGTTGTAGTTGGTTTATTAATTGGTGGAATGCTCCCTTACTTATTTGGTTCGATGGGTATGCAAGCTGTTGGTAGAGCAGGAGGAGCTGTAGTTGTTGAAGTAAGAAGACAATTTAAAAAGTTTCCTGGAATAATGAAAAGAAAACAAAAACCTGACTATGCAAAGTTAGTTGACTTATTAACAGTGGCAGCAATTAAAGAGATGATAATTCCATCACTATTACCGGTGTTATCTCCAATTGTTTTATATTTCATTATATTCACAATCGGTGGTCAAGTTGCAGCTCTTGCATCAGTAGGTGCTATGCTTTTAGGTGTAATTATTACTGGTTTATTTGTTGCTGTTTCTATGACCGCTGGTGGTGGTGCTTGGGATAATGCAAAAAAATTTATTGAAGATGGAAATCATGGTGGAAAAGGATCTGAGGCTCATAAGGCTGCTGTAACTGGGGACACAGTTGGAGACCCGTACAAAGACACAGCTGGCCCAGCGGTAAACCCAATGATTAAAATTACAAACATTGTAGCTTTATTATTGCTTGCTGTAATAGCTGGATAAATTATTCATTTTTATGGCTTTTTTCTTTTTCCAAGTGGATCATTAATTTTTTGTCTCATACTTGATAAAAAGTCATAAATAAAAGATTTTTTTGTATATTTTGACTCTGTACTTAATTCACTTAACTTTGCTTCATTCATTTCGTTGATGTCATAAAATTTTTTACTTATTAGCAGTCCTTTTGAGTCTATTTCTAAAAAAAGAACATTATTCGTAATTAACTTTTCTTTACCAAGTTTTAAGAGCTTGTCATTAACGATTTCTCTTTCAATAAATATCCACAAATCATTATCAAAAACACTTTCACTTGAAGGAGGTCCTAATATTTTTCTAATATCATTTTTATTAGACTCCAAAATAATAAGTTTTTCTTGTTTTTTTTCAAGATTTCTTACTCCATGTTTTTTAATAACCTTATTCATTGAGCAACTTGTTATTAAAAAAAAAGATATTATTATGTAAATTATATATTTCATGAACAAATCTTATTTAAAAATTTACAACAATTTAGTTAATTTAACTACTAATAAAAAGTTATACGCTAATTTAAATGAACAAGATACCTTTTCAGACAGACTTACTTTATTTTTATTTCATTTTGCTTTTCTATTAAAAAACCTGAAAGATAAAGAAAATAAAAAAACTTTACAAGAATTGTATGACTTTAATTTTAGACAAATTGAACTTAGTATACGTGAAATTGGCTATGGTGATCAATCAATAAATAAAAAAATGAAAGATTATATCAATTTATTTCACTCAATAGTCTCCGATATTCATTTTTGGTCAAGTGATGATTTTAAGGAAAAAGAAAAAAAGATTTCTAAATTCTTAATAAATTTTGGAAATATTGCTGAATTAACCAATTATTTTAATGAATTTGATGATTTTTTATCAAAAAAAACTTTGAATTCTTATTTAAAAAGTGTAAGTAACCAATAATTATGGCTGTACCAAAACGTAAACAAACACCTTCAAGAACAGGAATGAGAAGGTCTCAAAACATGAAATTTTCCTCAAAAAATGTCGTTGAAGATAAAAAATCAGGAGAATATAGATTATCACATCATCTTGATTTGAAAACCGGAATGTATAAAGGTCGTCAAGTCCTAGACCCTAAGGAATAAATACTTTAAAATTACAAAATGAAAGATTTAATTAAAATTGCAGTTGATGCAATGGGGGGAGATGGGTCTCCAAAAAAGATTATCGATGGAATTGTTCACCATCATAAATCTAATCAAAAATGTTTTTTTAAAATATTTGGTGATGAAACTAAGATTAATAAATACATAGATAAAAAAATAGATAAAAAATTCTATGAGACATTCAATACATTAAATACTGTTAAAAGCACTGATAGCCCGCTTGAAGCTGCTAAAAGAGGCAAAGATACTAGTATGTGGTTAGCGATTGAAAGTGTAAAAAAAAAAGAATCAGACATTGTGATATCTGCTGGAAATACTGGAGCATTATTAGTTATTGCTAAATTAAATCTGAAAATGATTGAAAGTATTGACAAACCTGCTCTGTCAGCTTTATGGCCAAACAAAAAAGGAATGAGTGTTGTATTAGATCTTGGAGCAAACATTGAGTGTAGTTCAAAAAATTTAGTGGATTTTTCTATAATGGGTTCATCTTTATATAAATCTTTATACCCCACAGAACATCCCAATGTCGCGTTACTTAATATTGGCTCTGAAGAACTTAAAGGAAATGAAATTATAAAAGAAACATTCCAAACGCTTAATGAAAAACAAAACGATAATTTTATTTTTTCTGGTTATATTGAAGGAAATCAACTTATGAACGGTGAAGTAAATGTAATTGTATCTGATGGTTTTACTGGAAATGTAGCTTTAAAAACAGCCGAAGGTACAGCTAATTTTATTACAGATGAACTTAAGAAAGCTTTAAGCGGATCTATTATGGGAAAAATATCCTCTCTATTAAACATTTCAAACTTAAAAAAATTTAAAGATCGATTAGACCCAAGATTATATAATGGAGCAATTTTCATTGGTCTAGATACACCCGTTGTAAAAAGTCATGGTGGAACTGATTATATAGGTTTTTCTAATTCAGTAGATGTCTGTTATAAAATAGTAAAAGGTAATCTAATTAAAAAAATAAGGAATAATATTTGATTTATGAGAATAAATTTGACTAAAAAAGATTTAGTTAATCAAGTTTACATGCAAATTGGCTTCTCTAAACAAATTTCTGAAAGTTTATTAAGTGAATTTTTTACTTTAATAATTAGTAATTTACAAAGCCAAGGAAAAATTAAAATTTCAAATTTTGGTACTTTTTCTATAAGATCTAAAAAATCTAGGCTTGGTAGAAATCCAAAGACAAAGGAAGAAAAAACAATTTCAAAAAGAAACGTTGTTTTATTTAAGCCCTCTAAAGATTTTAAGGAATTAATTAATTTATTAAAGAAATGAGTAAGTTAACAAATGCTTATAAAACAATAGGGGAAGTTGCAAAATTATTAAGTTCAAAATCTAAAAAGGGACAATTAATTCCGCCACACACAATTCGTTTTTGGGAAAAAGAATTTAAACAAATAAAACCCAAAATATTAATTGGCAAAAGAAGATATTATGATGTGAAAAATATTGAACTATTAAAAAAAGTCCATTTTCTATTAAAAGAGCAAGGTATGACAATAAATGGTGCTAAAAAAATTTTAAATAAAAATGAACCTTTAAAACTTGACGAAACTTCAAATAATTCTATAAAAGCAGCTAATTTAAGAAATAAGTTAAAAAAAATTTCTAAAATTATAAAAACTTTAAAACTTAATAAATAAAATGGCAAAAAAAACACATATAAAAGTAAGATTAGTTCCAGAAAATAAACCCGATAGTCCTTTTTTTTATTATGTTAAAAAGCCTGCTGGTGGTGAAAAGGCAAAGGTTAAACTTAAAGCAAAAAAATATAATCCTGCTACTCGTAAACATGAAGTTTTTATTGAAAAAAAACTTCCTCCTCATAGTAAGTAACTATTTTTTTTTAAAGTTTCTTTTTTCGAAGTCGATATAAGACCAAATCATATTTTTCCAAATCCGATTGGTTATTTTTGTATCAATATTATTTCTAATTGATTTTTTTTTAATATTTTTCAGTATATATCTAATTCTTTTTTGATCTATAATTTGACTTTTTTTTTCCTTAAGAGCTAAAACTTTTTTAACTAAATTTGTTCTTTTTTTAATTATTTTTATAAGAGAATTGTCTAATCTATCTAATTCAGATCTAATTATACTAAGTTTTTTTCTTTTAAGTGGCGACATTTATATATTTGGATATTTAAAAAATTATTATATTTATTCTATTATGTATACATTAAATCCAAAAATTAATAATCAACTATCAATTTGGTTAATTACGATGTTCTGGGCAATATCGATTATGATTGTTGTTGGTGGTTTAACAAGATTAACAGATTCGGGTTTATCCATTACAGAATGGCAGTTATTTTCAGGTTTCTTTCCACCAATAAATCATAGTGACTGGGTATTTTATTTTAATCTTTATAAGGAGATACCTGAATTTAAATTACAGAATTATAACATGAGTATACAAGAATTTAAGATAATTTTTTGGTGGGAATGGGTACACCGATTTCTTGGAAGATTAATAGGTTTAGGATTTTTGATTCCATTAATATATTTTTCATTTAAAATAAAAATATCTAAATTACTAAATTTATATTTTATTTTTTTATTAATTTGTTTTCAAGGTTTTATAGGATGGTATATGGTTAGCAGTGGATTAGTTAATAGAGTAGATGTAAGTCATTTTAGACTTTCAATACACTTATTTGTCGCTTTTTTGATTTTATCATTAATTTTTTGGAATTTTTTAAAAATTCAAAAATATAGTACTACTTTAAACAGAATAAACCCACTAATTCCCTTTTTATTTTTAAGTTTAGTTTTTACACAAATAGTTGTAGGTGCCTTTGTATCTGGCATGGATGCAGGCAAAATTTATAATTCTTGGCCATTAATGGGACATTCATATTTTCCTAATGATAACGATTTTATAAATTTATTTAAACTATCAGCTTTAAGTGATCCATCATTAGTTCAATTTTTACATAGAAATTTGGCCTATGTAATAGGTATTTTTTATTTATTTATTTTTTATAAGATTTATAGAAATAAGATGTATGATTTATACAAATCAATAAATATTTTAGGATTTTTTATAATTTTACAAATTTTTTTAGGTATATTTACAGTATTATATGGTGCACAGATTTATGTAGCATCGATGCACCAAATAAGTTCAATTTTTTTAGTTAGTTCATGTATTTATTTTTTTTATATTAATACAAAGGTCAACTAACTGCTTTTAAGGACCCTTTTGAAGATTTATTTAGAGCCTGATCTAAATCATCTATTATATCATCAATATGTTCTAAACCGATACACAATCTAACGTAACTTTGAGTGACACCAGAAGCTGCCAACTCTTTTTCGTTTAATTGACTATGAGTAGTGCTAGCTGGATGAATAGCTAAACTTCTAGCATCACCAATATTTGCTACATGATAAAACATTTTTAAGGATTCAATAAATCTTTTACCAGCTTCAATACCACCTTTTAGTTCAATACCAACCATAGGACCATTTCCACCGGTTAGATATTTTTTTGCTCTTTCAGCAATAGGTTTGTCGTGTTCAGTTGAATATATTACTTTTGTCACTTCTTTATGTTTTTTTAGAAAATCAACAACATATTCAGCATTGGCACAATGTTGTCTCATTCTTAAAGCCACAGTTTCAAGACCTTGAATAATAGCAAACGCATTATCTGGTGAGCATGCTGAACCTAGGTCTCTTAATAAACAAACTCTAGCTCTCACAGCAAAAGGAACATTTGCTCCTGTAAGTTCAGGTACAACTTTACCCCAAACTGCACCATTATAACTAGCATCCGGTTCATTAAACAATGGTTGTCTTTTAGGATCTGCTGTCCAATCAAAATTACCACTATCAACAATACTTCCAGCAATAGCAGTACCATGACCTCCTATATATTTTGTTAGTGAATGAATTACTACGGCTGCACCGTGTTCAATTGGTTTACATATAACTGGTGCTGCAGTATTATCCATTATAAGAGGTATATTGTATTTACGACCAATATCTGAAACTTCTTTAATTGGAAATACTCTCAAATATGGGTTGGGTAATGTTTCTCCATAAAAAGCTCTAGTTTTATCATCAATTTTTTTTTCAAAATTTTTTGGATCTTTTGGATCAGCATATCTAATTTCAATACCAAGTTTACTCAATGTGTGTGTAAATAAAGATACAGTTCCACCATACAGATCTGTTGAACTTACAATATTGTCTCCAGCTTGAGCGACATTTAATACTGAAAATAATGATGCAGTTTGTCCAGATGCTACAGTTAAACAAGCCAAGCCTCCCTCTAGAGCTGCAATTCTTTTTTCTAACACATCATTTGTAGGGTTCATTATTCTTGTATAGATATTGCCAAACTCTTTTAATGCAAAAAGGTTGGCCGCATGATCTACACTATTAAATTGATAAGAAGTTGTTCTATAAATTGGAACAGCAACAGCATTAGTTGCTGGATCACTTCTATAATCTCCACCATGAATAGCTATGGTTTCAGGATTGTTTCTTTTCTTGCTCATATTACTCCTTTTTTAGTGCTTCTACTTAATGTAAGGCGCACAATATAGTTCAAATGCCTACCGATTTAGTGTGAAAGTTCCTGTTTAGCTGTAAGCCCGCAATAGGATCAAATCGGCAATTACAAATATATCAAATTAAGTAATTAAAACAATAGAAATATCAATTTGACATTATATTTATTAATAGTATTAATCCTCGCACAATGACAAAATTCATTAAAAAAGATCAATTATCCTCATCGTGGTACGAAATTGATGCAAATAATGCTGTAGTAGGCAGACTGGCTACTATAATCTCTAAAATAATAAGAGGCAAAAATAAAACAACTTATACTCCACATATGGATCATGGAGATTTTGTTATAGTTAAGAATATTGAAAAAATAAAGTTTACTGGAAAAAAATTTCAAAATAAAAAATATTATAAACACACAGGTCACCCTGGTGGTATCAAAGAAACTACACCTGAAAAACTCCAAGAAAAAAAACCTGGTGAGGCTTTAAAGCTTGCAGTTAAAAGAATGTTACCAGGTGGTGTTTTGGGAAAAAAGCAACTAACTAAATTGAAAATCTATTCAGGAGGAGATCATCCTCATTCAGCACAAAATCCAAAAGTTATTGAATTAGGAAAAATGAATAGTAAAAACATAGTTAGAAATTAATATGGAAAATACACAGACTGCCTCAAAGACACCGAAACTTAAATTAGATTTTAAAGATAGTAAATATGCTACAGGTAGAAGAAAAACGTCAATTGCCAAAGTTTGGTTAAAAAAAGGATCTGGAAAAATTTATGTAAATGGTAAACTTTTTAGTGACTATTTTTCAAGTGATAATCACAAGATGCAAATAACAAGACCATTTGAATTAATTAATCAAGCAACTGAGTATGATGTAAGATGTAGTGTTAAAGGTGGTGGACCAACAGGTCAAGCTGGTGCTATGGTTCATGGTATTTCAAAAGCTTTAGTTATGTTTGATGAAAATTTAAAATCTACACTTAAAACCGAAAAATTAACCACTAGAGATTCTAGGGCCGTTGAGAGAAAAAAACCTGGAAGAAAAAAGGCTAGAAGAAGCTTCCAATTCTCTAAAAGATAATTCTTTTTTAACTTTAAACTGCTATAATAAAAAATGCTTAAGCTTAATGCTTTAATTGCTGGTTCAACTGGATACATTGGTGTTCAACTAATAAAATTATTAGTAAAGCATAAAAATGTAAATATCAGATATTTATGTGGAAATACTTCTGTTGGTAAAAAAATTTCATTTTATGAAAAGTCTTTAGCATCAAAAAATTTACCTAAAATTGTCAAATTTAACAAGAAATTTTTGAAAGAAGTTGATATAATTTTTACAGCGCTCCCGAATGGTGAAGCTCAAGAAATTTCTAATCATTTATTAAAAAAGAATACTTTAATTGATTTAGCAGCAGATTTCAGATTAAAGAAAAGTTCAGAATATCTTAAATGGTATAAACAAAAACATAAAGCAATATCTAATATTAAAAAAAGTATTTATGCTTTGCCAGAAATTATAGGTAAAAAAATTAAAGATTTTAAGATTATAGGATGTCCAGGTTGTTATCCTACATCGGTTCTTTTACCATTAATACCATTAGTAAAAAGTAATTCTATTAATGTTAAAAATATAATTATAGACTCAAAATCAGGTTATTCTGGTGCTGGAAGAAGTGTGCATAAAAAATATCAGAAAAAAAACTTATATGAATCTTTAAGTGCTTATGGCCTAGGTTTCCACAGACATAATTCAGAAATTGATCAAGAATTAAAAAAATATATTAAATCAAATGTGGAATTTACTTTCACACCTCATTTAACGCCTATGTTTAGAGGTATTTTAAGCACTATATATGTTGATTTGAAATCAAGTTTTTCAGTGACAAAAATTGAAAAGATTTTAAAACAATTTTATAAAAAAAGTAAATTTGTTAAGATTTTAAAGAATGATACTTTGATAAGTACAAATGATGTTATTAATACTAATAATTGTTTTATCTCAGTTTTTAAAACAAAATATAAAAATAAGATTATTATATTATCTGCAATAGATAACTTAATTAAAGGTGGAGCAGGACAAGCTATTCAAAATATGAATTTAAAATTTGGATTTAAAAATGATGAAGGTTTTAAATGAGTAAATTTTTTCTTATAACTATATTTTTTTTAGCTTCTTGTTCATCTAATAATATTAGAAATGACATTAATTTTTCAGATGAAATCAGTTTTGAGGAATTTAGAATTCAACTTGAAGAATATGCAAAAAATAATCCTTATCCAAAAATAGATGGTTAAATGAATAAATTTATTAATATTGCAATTGTAGGGTTAGGACAGATTGGTATTTATCTTTATAATGAACTTAATATTAAAAAAAATGAAATTGAAGTTAAATCAGGTAAAAAAATTAAGATAGTTGCTATTTCTGCTAAGAATAAAAATAAAAAAAGAAATTTCAAAATAGATAAAAAAATTTTTTACTCAAATCCGTTAACAATATTTAAATCAAAAAAAGTTGATATTTTATTTGAGTCGATTGGTCAATCAGATGGTATTTCTAAGAAAATTGTCGAAACTGCTCTAAGAAATAAAGTTAATGTTATTACTCCGAATAAAGCTCTGATAGCAAAACATGGAGATTACTTAGCAAAATTAGCTGAAAAAAATAATGTAAATTTAGAATTTGAGGCTTCAGTTGCTGGCGGTATTCCAATCCTTAGAACAATAAAGGAAGGTTTAGCTACTAATAAAATTAACAAAATTTATGGAATTTTAAATGGGACAACAAATTATATCTTAACTGAAATGGAAAAAACTGGTGAAAATTTTGATAAGGTTTTAAAAAAAGCACAACTATTAGGTTATGCTGAACCAGGTAATCCAAAATTAGATTTAAATGGTTTTGATGCTTTTGCTAAAATTAGAATATTGTCAGCTCTTTCATTCAATACAAAAATTTCTAAAAGTAAATGTATCATGGAAGGAATTGAAAATATCAAATTGGAAGACATTAAAATCGCAAGTCAGTTGGGTCTTAGAGTTAAACTACTTGGAATTTCTGAAATTATTAATGGTCAATTGTTTGAAACAGTACATCCATGTTTGGTAAGTAAAAATACATATATAGGAAATGTTAATGGTGTTATGAATGCTGTAATTACAGAAGGTAAACCAGTAGGGGAAAGCGTTTTACAAGGGGAGGGTGCTGGACCTGGGCCAACTTCCTCTTCATTATTATCAGACTTATTATCAATATTAAGAGGAAATACTAAATATCCTTTTGGTATTTCTTCTAATAAAAGAAGGTCTATTAAGCCATTTAGTAATGATAAATATACAAACTCACTTTATTTAAGATTTGAAGTCAAAGATAAGCAAGGTGTTCTTTCGTTAATTACAAATAGATTAGCCAAATATAAAATTTCAGTTAAAAGAATAATTCAAACACCTGATAAGAAAAATAAAAAAGCAACAATCGTAATTATTACGCATAAAACAACAGAAATTAACGCAAGAAACTGTTTATCAGTATTTAAAAAGAATAAGAATATTCTTAAATTTCCAACATTAATTAGACTATATAATTAATGGATATCTACATAAAACTTTTTGAGGTTTTGTTTCCTGTATTTTTTGTTGTTGGTATTGGTTATTATTTAGGCAAGAAAAACCCAAAAATAGATACAGCATTCATTACAAATTTTGCAGCAAATGTAGGAACTCCTGCAATGATTATTTATGCTTTAAATCCTGTAAATATTTCATTCAATATTTTTATAAATTACTTTTGGTATTACGCTCTAGCTATTGCTGGATTTATGTTTACTGGAATTATAATTCTATATCTTCTGAAAACTAAAGATATTATTAGAGAGCTTCCTCCATTAACAATGCCTAATACAGGAAATATGGGTTTACCAATTTGTTTATTTGCTTATGGGTCTCAAGGTCTTGGAGTTTCAGCTGCGATATCTGCTCTAATTATTTTGTGTCACTTTACTTTAGGTGTTTTTTTAGCAGATAGAAAATTTAGTATTAACGTTATAATTAAAAGTCCTCCCTTTTATGCGATAATAGTTTCGGTATTTTTACTTTATTATGATTTAGAACTTCCAGGATTTGTCGAAAATACTACTTTCTTATTAATGTATGCAACTATATTTCTTATTTTGATGTCTTTAGGAATAGCATTAACAAGACTTAAAGTTTTTTCTCTAAATAAAGCTATATTCTCTTCTATAGGACGTGTAATTGTTGGACCTATAATTGGATATTTATTAATTCTATACTTTAATTTAGAAGGTTTTGCAGCTGGTGTTTTGTTAATTCAATGTTCAATGCCTAGTGCTGTTCTAAATTATTTAGTTGCCTCAATATATTCACCTAAAAAAATTGTTGATAGTGTTGCTAGTACTATTGTTGTATCAACATTAATGTCATTTATAACCATACCAATCGTCGTATTCTTTGCTTTAAAATACTTTAATTAATCTATATCCTCCTTCTAAAAATGAAGGCTATAACTTTTAATCTATTGGCATGGGTGATGCTTCCTATAATGGATGGATTTGCAAAATATTTAAGTGCAGATCTTCCAGTATTACAAATTACATGGGCAAGATATTTTTTTACAGTGGCTTTCACTTTTCCTATTATGTTTTTCTTTTTTCGAAAAAATCTTGTATGGACGGATAAACCAAAATTACAATTCATAAGAGGTTTAATTCTTTTAACTGCTAATATTTGTTTCTTCTATTCAATTTCGGTAATTTCTTTAGCAAAAGCATTAACCCTAGCTTTTGTTGCTCCTTTAATTGTTACAGCTTTTTCTCCAGTTTTTTTAGGTGAGAAGGTAGGATTTAGAAGATGGTCTGCAGTAATTATAGGTTTTATAGGTTCTTTAGTAGTTATAAGACCAGGATTTGTTGAAATTAACTTAGCAAGTATAGCTGCTCTTGGAACAGGTTTAATGTATGGGTTTTATTTGATCATTACTCGTAAACTAAGTACCTCAGACAACCCCTTATTAACTTTATTGTTAACTGGTGTAGTAGGGGCCATAATTATATCCACTGTAATGCCATTTGTATGGGTTAAACCTAGCTTAAATCAGTGGTCTATGATGGCTGCCATAGGTATATTTGCCTGTATAGGGCATTTATTCTTAATACTGTCTCTCAAATATGCTGATGCTTCTAAATTAGCTCCATTTAGCTACTTTGAAATTATTACAAACATCATTATAGGCTATTATTTCTTTAGTGATTTCCCAGATAATTGGACTTTCTTAGGATTATTTATTATTGTATTTAGTGGTATCTACATCTCAAGAAGAGAGAACTTAGTCAAAAAAGTTAAATAATAGGTATTGTTTATTTACTAATATTTAAAGTATTACATTAAGTATAGTATTTAAATTATTGTATTTATTGTGTTTTATTAACTTTATAATTAATACAATTATTAGAATATTTTTGGAATATTTAATATCAAATTAACTTAATATGCTGTGTAATAGTTTAGATTTTTGCCAAATTATAAAAAACATCAAATAATCCTTTAAAATAGGGGCTTTTTTTCAATTGCGGTAATGAAAATTACCTAAAAATAGGGCAGTCTAAAAGCATTGATATAGTTGAATAGTAGAGCGATGCACTAATTGAATATAGCATTTAAACGCCCGTAGAGGGGTCTTTTTTAGTTATAAGCTCATTTATGGTACAACTGAAGGGTGAATTGTGTTATTTAGGAATAAATCACTTAAAAATGTCAAAAAACGTTGATTTTACTAACTTTTTTAACCTAAAAAAGCCTTAAAACAGAGCTAAATCGCTACCTTTTCAGATCTTAGTAATTTGATCTTTTGCTTAATTCCACCTCTTCCAGAGTAGCCACCAAGAGATCCATCGGACCTAATCACTCTATGACAGGGTATTTTTGGAGCATATGGGTTTTTAGCGCAAGCATTAGCTACAGCACGAGCCGATTTAGGGCTTTTTATGCCAATAGCCACCTGTTTATAGGTTTTTACCTTACCTTTAGGTATAGTTTTAAGGTAATTCCAGACTTTTAATTGAAATTTTGTTCCTTGCACTGATTTTTACCGTGGAATTAATAAAATTATGTAACTTATAAAAAATATAATAGTCATTACAGACAAGAATATAGTGTTAAAGCTCTTACCTGTATTTCGATATTGAATAAAAGTTAAAATAACAAACCCTATTGAGCTTATTAAGAACCATACCGCAGGAATTTCGCCATCAATTGAGCCCATATTTACTTCTTTTTTTCCATTTTATTTATCCAAAATATCAAAGCTACAAGTATTATCAATGGAGGAATAAGGTCAGCAGCACTTGTTGTATTAGCAAATATTACGAAAAATAAGTAAACTAAGTCTAAAGCCGTTAAGATTATCCAGAACATATAAATCCACGTTCCTCTAAATAAGTACCAAACTCCTATAAGAACAAGTATTCCTAATGCTGATAGTTTAATAATTGTGTCTGAATCGGTTTCCATTTATTTAAAATATAATTGTTGACATTAAAAATCACCTGTTATATAAGTTCCGATAATTAATGGTTATCGGAAATACTTATGAATGAATTAATAACTGATGTTAAGAACTTAGAAATTGAGACTTTAAAAAATTTAAAAAATTCAAAAGCTAATAATACTTTAAGGGCTTATCAATCAGATTTTAGAGACTTTTCTGGTTTTTGCTCTAAAAATGGATTATCTTCAATCCCAACACAGCCAAAAATAATTGCACTTTATATAACACATCTCTCAAAATCATCTAAATTTAGTACTTTAAAACGCAGAATAGCCTCTATAAGCGTTATTCATAAATTAAAAGGGCATTATCTTGACACTAAACATCCAATTATTATGGAAAACTTACACGGCATCAAAAGAACTTTGGGGTCAAGACAAAAGGCCAAAAAACCATTATTAATCAATGATTTAAAATTGATAATTAAAGCAATAGATAAAGAAAAAATTAGAGATAAAGCATTAATATTATTGGGTTTCGCAGGTGGTTTTAGAAGGTCTGAGTTGGTTAATATACTACATGAAGATATTGAATTTGTACCTGAGGGAATAAAAATTTTAATTAAAAGATCAAAAACAGATCAATCAGGAGAAGGGATAGTTAAAGCTATCCCCTACTTTGATAACCAAGAATTTTGTCCAGTGTTAACACTTAGAGATTATATCGATAAAAAAATATCAAAAAAAAATGAAGAAAAAATTTTTGAAATTTCAGATAAATCAGTAGCTCTGATAATTAAAAAATATGCACAAAAAGCCGGATTAGATTCATCAAAGTATGCAGGACATAGTTTAAGATCTGGTTTTGCCACAACAGCTGCTGAATTTGGAGCTGAAGAGAGAAATATAATGGCTATGACAGGACACAAAACTACACAAATGGTAAGAAGATATATTCAAGAGGCAAATCTATTTAAAAATAACGCATTAAATAAAATAAAAATATGATAATCTTAAATTATGAAAATATTTTGTGATAGCGCTGATTATAAAAATTTTTTAAAATATAAAAAAGATAAAATTGTCAAAGGTTTTACTACAAACCCAAGTTTGATGAGGCAATCAGGAGCAAAAAGTTATAAATCATATTCAATTAAGTTATTAAAAAATAGTAATAACAAACCAGTTTCGTTAGAAGTTTTTTCAGACAATATTGACGAAATGTATAATCAAGGAAAGATTATAAATAATTGGGCAAAAAATGTTTATGTTAAAATACCTGTAGTAAATACAAAGGGTAAATTTACTGGAAAAATAATAAAAAAATTAAGTAACGAAAAAATTAAATTAAATATTACTGCTGTCTACACTTTTGAACAAGTTAAGAAAATTACTCAACAACTTAATAAAAAAACAAGAGCTATTATTTCAATTTTTGCCGGTAGAATGGGAGATCAACTTAAAAACCCTATTCCAATATTTGATAGATCTATTAAATTTACAAGAAAATATAGAAATATTGAAATTTTATGGGCAAGCACAAGAGAGACTTACAACTATTTAGAAGCAAAAAAATTAGGTTGTCAAATTATTACAATGCCACCAAAAATTATTGATCAAATCAAAAAATCTAATAAATCATATAATCAATTAACTTTAGATACAGTAAAGGGTTTTTATAAAGACGCAAAAAAAAGTAAATTTAAGGTTTAATTTTAAGTGAAGGATTTTTCATTTTGTGTTTCCATGTCGACTATCCCATCAAGAGTAAAAAATATTAATGATATTTTAGAAAATATTAACAACCAAACATTAAAACCTAATAAAATATTTTTAAATGTACCTTTTAAATATAATAGATTTAGAAATGAAATTATTTCAGAGAAAGATTTAGATGATATCGGAAAAGAAAATGTTGAAATAATAAGATGTAATGATTATGGACCGGGAACTAAGATTATGGGCTCAATTGACAAAGTACGAAGTTATGACTGTGTTATATTGTTAGATGATGATCATATTTATGATAGAAATATATGTAAAATATTTCTAGAAGCATTTAAAAAAGAACCAATTAATTATAGTTTTTACTTAAATAAAATCTTTAATATAAAAATGGGCCAATGTGCAGATGGTTTTTTAATGAATACTAAATTACTTGATAGTATTGAAATTTTTTATGAAAAATATGTGAAAAACAACAGTAATATGTTTTTAGATGATGATTTGTGGCTAGCTATTTATCTTCAAAAAGAAAAAAAATCATCTATTAAAAATTTAATTAACATATTTAGAGATCAAGTTAATAAAGACATCGTTTATGAACAAAATGCAAATAGCAAAATAGACGGATTACATTTAACAGTACATAAAGATGGTTTTTTTTTAAATAGAAGAAAAATTCAAAAAATAGAATATATAAAATATATGATTAAAACATTTTTTAAGACTTAAATATAATTTCACTACCCTTTTCAACAAAATTAAATTTAATAATCGGCAATTTGTTAAGTTTTTTCCTCAAAGATAAATGATTCTTCTGTTTACAGTACATTAGTAAAAAACCACCTCCACCTGATCCTATTATTTTACCACCAACTGCACCTGATTTTAAGGCTTCATTGTAAATTTCATCAATCTTATTATTTGAAACTCTATTTGATAGTGTTTTTTTTATTGACCAATATTCATTAAGAATAGTACCAATAAAATCACTACTCTTATTATTTTGTACTTCGTATCTAAATGATTTAGCTAAATTATAAATTTTATTTAGATGATTTAAATTTTTATTTAGCTTTGAAATTTTATCCTTTTCAACAAAATGTGAAAATTTATTAATACCTGTATATATTAAAAATAGGTTTTTACTCAGATTTGATAATTTAGATTTATTTATTCCTAATTTTTTAACTTTAAATGATTTTCCTTTAAATTCGATTGCATTAAACCCCCCATAAGCAGCCCAAATTTGATCTTGAGAACCACATTTTTCTTTCATTACATTGTGTTCTATATTGATTGCAGTTTTAGCTAAAATTTCTTTATTTATTCCTTTGTTGTGCAATCCTTTAAGAGATTTAATTAAACCAACACAGAAGGCAGAGCTTGTCCCTAAGCCAGAATTTTTTTGTAAATCACCTTGGTAATGAATTTCTAAGCCTTGATTAATCTTAAGATAATTAAATACAGCCCTTACGGTTGGATGAATTATTTGATTATTATTTTTGACCACTTCATTTTTAGACCAAACTACACGATGTTTATATTTGAAAACATTTGGTAAAAACCTTGCTGAAACATAACAATATTTATCTATAGTTCCACCAATAACTAAACCAGGAGATTTTTTATAATATGAAGGAAAATCAGTACCACCTCCAATAAGTGATATTCTAAAAGGTGTTTTTGAAATAATCATGATTAGATATTTTCAAAAGTTTCACAAATCGAATGAAATATAATTTTATGTGTTTCTTGAATTGATCCAGTTTTATTTGAATTAATTATAATAGATTGGTTTGCAATTTTTTTGAGCTCTCCTCCACCCTTACCTAGTAATGCAATAATTTCTATTTTTTTAGATTTTGCTATTTTTGCTAATTTAATTAGATTTAATGACCTTTTGGTTTTTAAATCTCCTCCAGAAGTGGAAAAAAGGAAAAGTACATCCCCTTTTGTAGCTAAAGTTGAGAATTCTCTAGAAACATAACCATCAAAATTAAAATCATTCGACCATCCTGTCAATGCTGCTGTATTTGAACTTAATAAAATAAACGGTAATGGTCTTCTTTTTTTTGATGAGTATGATGCAGTTAATTCACCAACAAAATGAGATGCATCTGCATATGAACCACCATTTCCATATACATAAATTTTATTTTTAGATTTTACCTTTTTTTTAAGAAATAATGATATTTTGTATGTTTTATTGATTAAATCATCTGGATTCTCTAAAATTTTTTGTATCTCAATAAAATGTTTTTTAATTCTATTTTTCATTTATCGACAATTCTTTTAATTTGTTTATCAAAAAGCCCATTATCTTTATAATAAAACCTAAGTCCGATTTTTTTTGCTGCATTATAGTCTGATATACTATCACCAATAAAAAAACTATCATTTATCCTCAAATTCCATTTTTTAATAGCTTTTAATATCATTCCTGAATTAGGTTTTCTGTCTATTGAATTAATTCTATATTTCTTATTTTTTGAATATTTATAGTAAGGGGAATAATAGATATCATTAATCAATCCTTGATTATTTTTAAAAATTTTTTTTTTCATTTTTTCGTGAATTTTATGCAATTTTTTTTCTGTAATTATTGATTTTCCAACACATGATTGATTTGTTACAACTATTACTAGATAATTGTTTTTATTCAGAAAATTTATAGCATTACCTACACCTGGAAGTAATTTGAACTGATTAAAATCTAAAATATAGCCATCCGGATTTAATTTATTAATTACGCCATCTCTATCTAAAAAAACTGCTCTTTGACTAAAAAAATTAGGATTTTTTTTTAATAAATTTAAATTTTTTATTGACCCAATATCTATAAATTTATTGTTTGAATAAATACCTTTAATTTTTTTTCTTTTAATTAATTCATCTAATATATCATTTTCTAAAGACGTTTTTTTATTAAAAACATAATCAAAAATTTTTTTTTTAAAAAAGTAAATACCCCCGTTCATTAATTTAGTTTTATTATTTGAATATTCAATAAAACCCCGATTATCAATCTTGAGATTATTTATTTTATAATTCTTTTTATAATTTTTGTTATTGGTAGTAGCAATTATACCAATAGCATGGTTGAGAGAAATTTTTGAAATTGAATTAAAATCGATATCTAAATAAGAGTCACCATTAATTAAAAAAAAATTGTCTTTAATTTTATTTCTTATTTTATAAAGAGCTCCACCTGTGTCTTTTTGTTTACCCTCATCGATACAAATGACACGAGATTTATGTAGAATAGTTCGATGATATTTTTTAAAAAAAAGTTTTTTCTTGTAAGAGCAAAGAAGATAAATCGTATTAAATTCATAAGAAATTAATTTACTGAGCAAGATATCTAAAAATGGTTTTTTGTTTATTTTAATTAATGGTTTTGGTATTTTTTTAGTTAATTTTCCTAGTCTTTTTCCTTTGCCACCCACCAATATTACCAGATCAGTCATTAATTTTTAAAATTTTGATTAAATCATTTTTTACATACGAATAATTTCTTGAATTTTTTCTTTTTATTAGGTTATCTTTCAACTTAAAATAGGTTTTACTATCGTTTAAAATAAGACTTGTAAATTCAATGAACTCTTTTTTATTTTGTGCTACAAATCCTGTAATTCCATGTTCAACTCTTTCATATAATGATCCAAAACCCATAGTCACTATAGGAACACAAAGTTCTCTTGCCTCCTCAGCTGCCAAACAAAAAACTTCAGTTTTGTGTCCTGGGGTTATGAAAACTCTAGAATTAACAAGATCTTCTATTAATAATTTTTTTTCCCCTTTTATTCTCAAAAAAACTTCATCTTTGATATTCATATTTGTCAATTTATAAGGTGGATTTATAAAAAGTTTAGATTGAATACTTTTTCTTTTAACTTGATGCCATGCATCAAGCAAAAAATCTAGGTTTCTATCAGATTTCGTAGTGAATATAGCATTTGCAGGAGGTAATTTATTTAAATCAATTTCTGTATTTATAAAATCATTATCAGGAGCAATTTTTAAAATTTTTTTTCCATAAAAAGACGTTAAAAAACTTCTAGTTTTAAAATGATAATCACCTTCCAAAATCATTACAGGTTTATATTTAAAAAAAGGAATTAATTGTTTTTTTCTAATAAATTTTTCAAATGACTGAACACTATGAGACCATAAAAAATTATTTTTACAGTGTATTTTTTTAAAAAGATTAGCATCAGACATTGCTATAATATAGTTGACTTGTTCAGATTGATTTATTTCATTAATATTCATCCAAGTTACATTATTGATAATTGATGAATTTGAAGTATTATTAAAAACTTTAATATCGAATATATTATCTTTTGCGAGTTCACTTGAAATATTAATTAAAGTTTTTTCAGAGCCGCCAATAATATTACTATTTAGATCATTTCCGTTATAGTCAAAAGAATTTTCAAGAAAATAAATTTTAATTTTACTTTTCATAATAATTAAATTCTCTTTAATATCTTTTGAATAGATTTATCAAAATTTTTCTTTAAAACGATAAACTTATAATTAGTTGGCGGAAACCACTCTTTGCATGAAATTATCTGACTTATAAAATCTTGTCTTTTGGTGAGGTTGAAGTGCATTAAAGCTAATATTGGTTTATTAAGATAATAACCCATATGTGTTATAATACCTTCTGGACTTATAATTTTAGAAGATTTTTTTACCGCATCAAATAAATCAGACCCATCAATATCCTTTAAAAAAAAGATATTTTTTTTATTTAAATCTATCTTTTTATTGTTAATAAAATCAAATGTATTAAATCTATTAGAAAAAAAATTGTTTTTATTTTGATCATTTATTTCAGAAGAAAACAAAATGTTTTCATATTTGTTACTAAGTATTTCTAAAAACTTGCAAATAGTATCAAGATCCCATTTAAGCAAATTCTCAAATAAACTACGTTTATAATGAAAATAGATAAAATTCTTTGGATAAAGAAAAGTATGTTTTATTGAAATTTCATTACTAAGGTAATTTTTATCTAGGTTTGTATCAATCAAACTACTTTGAATTTCATATGAGGATTTTCTTTTTTTGATATTTATACGATCTAATTCAGCACTTTTATAAAGATATTTTTTTAAAAAAAGACTTGGCCTACTTTTATTGGATTTGATTGTTATTCCATAAAATCTAATTTTTCTAAAAAAAAAAGGTAAATAATAATAAAAATTTTTAGGTGTTAAAATGTAAACAGTTCTTACGTTATTAAATAACAAATAAAAAAGGATCTTAATTTTTTCAAATATTGATAGATTCATTGAAATTTTTTTTTTATTTATTTTTGGAAATAAAAAACTAAATTTATGATTAACATCGGATAGAAAAATATCCATATCTTCATTTAAATGTTTATTGATTATTTTATTAATAGCGTTTAAAGAAACAAATAAATCACCAGTCCTATCATTTTTTAATATAAGAACTTTACAGGTCATTTGTCTAATTTTTTAAATCATATTCAACCATTTCTTTTACTAATGATTTAAAAGTGATTGTTGGTCTCCATTTAAGTATTCTTTTTGCTTTATTAAAATTAGCTTTCAAAATTACCTTATCATTAGGTCTAAATAATTTACTATCAATTTTGATATATTTTTTATAATTAAGATTTACATGATTAAAAGCCAATTTAATAAAATCTTTTACAGTATGAATTTTTCCTGATCCTATTACGAAATCTTGAGGTTTTTTTAACTGCATCATTTTCCACATAGCATAGACATAGTCTTTAGCATGACCCCAGTCTCTTTTAGAGTGAATATTACCTAAGAGAATTTTCTTAACTTTACCTTTTAGTATTAAGGACAAATTTTTTGTAATCTTTCTTGAAACAAAGTTCTCATTTCTTCTTGGAGACTCATGATTATATAAAATCCCTGAACAAGCATGAATATTGTATGCCTCTCTATAGTTTTTAGTCAAATAGAAACCAGCAACTTTTGAAACACCGTATGCTGATCTTGGATTGAATTTAGTGTCTTCATTTTGTGGGGATTTTTTAACATTACCAAATAATTCAGAAGAAGCTGCAAAATAAAATTTTGTTTTAGGAGAAAATTGTTTTATTGCAGATAGTATATAATGTGTCCCATTAATATTTGGATTAAGTTTAAAAAATTCATCCTCAAATTTATAATTAATAAAACTCTGAGCTGCTAGATGATAAAATTCTGAAGGTTTAATTTTTCTTATAAGATCTTTAATTTTTTGATAATTATTAATATCTATATTTTTAAATAATAACTTTTCTTTAATTTTTCTTAAATTTTTTAAATTTTTTTTTTTTTGAGGATTAAGGATTCCATAAACTTTATATTTTTTCTTTACTAATAATTCTGCCAAGTAAGATCCGTCTTGTCCACTTATTCCAGTAATAATGGCTATTTTTCCCATATAAAGTTTCTTTTATTATTAGTATCCAAGGTTTTTTTAATGATATAATCAGCAACTAGAGTTGAATTGAAATATTTAAAATATTTTTTTTTACCATTTTTCGCGATCAATTTTCTTTGTTTGTGATCTTTTTTATATTTATTTATTTTATAAGAAAGATCATTGATATCTTTATAAAAAACAATTTCATTATTTGAAAAAAAGTCATTTAAAGATGTTCTTTTATCAACAAAAGTGAGAAGTCCATTGCCCATTAACTGAGCCAGTCTATCACTACTGTAATATTTAATTGGTTTACCTCTACTTAAATTCAATCCCATATATGAGTTTGAAACTTTATTTAAAAAATTATCAGCCCAAATTGGTTGACTTTGATACATTCCATAGATGTCAAATTTAATTGATTTATTTAGTTTAATAAGTTTATTAATAAATATTTCTCTATCATCTTTTTTACCTTTTTTAAGCTGACCCCTGTGAACTCCATGACTCATTGCAAAAAATAAATCATTATCACAAACTTTATTGTAATTTTCTAAAATTTCGAATGATTCATCACATGGATTTGGCATATAAAAACTATTATTAACATCAAAATCTAATGATTTAGGATCGGTTGTTATAAATGTAGAGTCAATATAATCTTGTTTAGCTAATATTCTACTTTTATTATTTGTATAATCTGGACCATGTCTTCCGACCGGATCTAAGAACCATTGTGAAACTAGAGTTTTATTTTGTTTGATAAAATTTAAAGTTTCATAATTAACATTATCTGCATGGCCAAGTACGACTAAATCTGGTTTAAAATTAGTGTAATTATTGATAATTGATTTTTGAAGAGATTTCGAACCTGCTAGATCATTAAATTTTTTATTATTGTGCAATATATCTCTATCACTGACTGTAAGAACATTATGACCTAATCTGACAAAACCATTATTTAATCTCCTACCTGTATTATAATGTAATCTACCATTAAAACGATAATTAAAATTTGTAACATGCATAATCTTAAGAATCTTTTTAGTGTGGATATTTATTTTACTAATCATAAATTTTTTACGTATATTATCTAAAATATTTGAAACGTATTTATGAGTTAAAAAGAAATTTTTATGATTTAATTTTTGTATCTTTAATAATCTTTTTTTATTTTGAATAAGATTTGAAATTTCCTTATACAAATAATTTTCATCTAATCTTTTTAATATAATTGCAGATTTTGAAGTTTCAGGTAGGCCACCTTTGTTACTTATAATTACAGCAGAACCTCTACTTGCAGCCTCTAAGCTAGTTCTACCAAAGGGCTCCTCCCATCTTGAACAGACAACTGAAATACTAACTTTTGTAAGCAAATTTAAAATAAAATCGTTATTTTTAAAACCAAGATTTAATATATTTTTATGTTTAAAAACCATTTTTTCTCTTGGTTCATCTCCTATTATATAGGCTTTCCAGTTTTTATATTTATCTAAAATTTTAATGATAGTATTTCCAAATATATCAAAACCTTTTGCTGAATTTAATTTTCCAATAAAAGTTATTATATTTTTCTTTTTTTTTAAATTTAATGAAACTTTACTTGTAGATTGATAACATATATCTGATTTATTAATCATTATATCTTTAAATTTTGAATTTAAAAAAAATCTATCCCTTGACCATTTGCTATTGAAAATTATTTTATCAACATTTCTAATTAGATAATCTCTTTCTTTTTCTGTTCTTGAACCATTCATTGATAACGGATCATTATGAAAAAATAAAAAAATCTTTTTATTGTATAATTGTCTGACTTGTTTAATATAATTGGGTCTATTATGTATTTCTAAAATTTCAGTTTCCTTTAATCTTGGGTGGGTTAAAAAAGATTTTACATATTCTTTATTTGCACTTTTTAAGAAATGTTTTTTTTGCTTTAAATTTATGTAGTTTTTACTCAAAAATTTTTTACTATTAGTAGATCCAAAAATTTGAATTGTATTGCTAAATGTGCTTATAATGCTTGTGTCTTTTACAAAAAGAGATACGGCACCAGCCATTTCATTTGAGTAGTTTTCTTTAAAAGGAAGTAAGATTGAAATATTCATTTATAATTATTATAAATTTTAAGTCTTTCTTTTCTATCATGTTTTAAAATATATTCATAAGACATTGCTTTTTTTTTAGTTAAAAATTTCTTTTTATAAATAATCTTCCATTTGTTACCTTTGGTATATTTAGCACCTTTGTTAGAATTATGATTTTTCAATCTATTTTTGAGATTATTTGTGTAGCCAACATATGTTCTTTTTTTGACAGATGAAGTACATACAAGCATGTATACACAATATGACATAGATAATGGCGGTCCCTAGGGGAATCGAACCCCTCTTTCGAGGATGAAAACCACGTGTCCTAACCGATAGACGAAGGGACCAAATTTGGATCTTTTATTGTAAAATATAATATTTATCAAGTTTTTATAGTGTCTTCTCTTATAACAATATTACACATATTTGAGCCTTTGTGTGTAACTAACGTTTGAGTAGTATACATATTATCTTTTACATCAATACCATCTACTAAATCTCCGCTGGTAATACCTGTGGCACAAAATATTGAGTCTCCTCTAATAATTTCTTTTAAATTATATTTTTTTTTTAAATCTTTTATTCCCATTTGTTTTGCTCTGGAAATATCTCTATCACTATTAAAAATAAATCGACCTTGAAACTTACAACCATAAGCATCTAAAGCTGATGCTGCCAATACACCTTCGGGACCTCCTCCAATTCCTAAGAATAAATCTACATTGTATTTTTCATCTGTAACCATTAATGCTCCAGAGACATCACCATCAGATATTAATTTCATTTTTACATTCATTTGTTTTAATTCATCAATAATCTTTATGTGTCTAGGACGATTTAACAAACAGACATTGATGTCTTTAATATCTTTATTTAATGAATCAGATAAATTTTTTATATTTTTTTCAAGTGGAAAATCTAAATCAGTTGCATCATTGGGAACTTTATTTGAAACTGCAAGTTTATCCATATAAGTTTCAGGTGCATTAAAAAGATTTCCTTTTTCTGCTATTGAAATTACTGATAACGCTCCAGGTAAATTTTTAGCAACAAAATTCGTACCTTCAAGAGGATCGACTGCTATATCAATATCTAAATTTCCACCTGCACCTAATTTTTCACCAATAAATAACATTGGAGCTTCATCTAATTCACCCTCTCCTATTACAACTTCTCCATTAATCTTAAGTTTATTAATTTCATTTCTCATTGTGTCTGTGGCAGCTCTGTCAGCATTATTTTTGTCATTTTTACCAACAAATTTATGACAGGATATTGCAGCTCTAGACGTTACTGTTATGATTTTATCAATTAATTCTTTATTTAAAGACATTAAATTTTTTCTTTTGATATATTTTCTGTATTAATTTTAAGTTTATTTTCAAATTCATTTAATCTTTTCCAAACAGAAATTAATTCAACTATAATTGGCCAACTTCTAACTAAATATTGTAGTGAAGTCTCTACTCTACCAAAAGCTCTAATAATTTGTTGAACAAAACCTAAAGTAATAGCTCCTGTTACTATTGTTGGAGCCAATGCTAGATAAGGAACAATAACCATTCCTTGTAAATAACTCCATTTAACTGCGTTAAAATATAAATAATGAAAATACATTTTGTAATGAATTTTTCTTACTCCACCATACAAGTTATCAATTCTTACTGGTTGAGCATTTTCTTTAAATTCCTCTCCTAGAACTAATTCTTTTCTATATGCGGCTTCTTCTTTTTGTATATCATATTCAATACCAGGTAATTTAATCCCAACAGTTGCCAAAATAAAAGTGCCTCCTAAGGCAGAAATTATTGCAACCCATACTAATGCATGATCAACTTCTCCAATCCACGGAAGAACGGTAATGCTTTTAGATAGACCCCACAAAATTGGAGTAAATGCAATCAATGTCATAATACTTCTTAAAAGTTCAGCTCCTAAACCTTCCATTATTCGTGCAAACTTAAGTGTATCCTCTTGTACTCTCTGTGAAGCTCCCTCAATTGATGAAGCGAAACTCCACTTATCATGATAAAAGTTAGCCATGGCTGTTCTCCATCTAAAGGTCCAATGACTCGTAAAATAATCGCTAAAAATAACTACTAATATGTAAACAGCAGCAATTTTTGCAAATGTAAAAAGATATGCAATAAATTCTTTTTCTGTTACAGCTCCTGGTTCGGCTAAAGCTTTTTGTAAAGTATCATAAAATTCACCAAACCATTCATTAATACGAACATCTAGTTGAACCTGATACCAAGTAGCAACTAGGATAAGGATTGTTCCTCCAATACTCCATAAATGCCATCTTTTATCTGTAAAAAATTTGAACATATAATTAATTTAAAAAATTATCTGCATAAGATTTCTTAACAATTTTTCTTTTTTTTGGTTCAATTAATTCATAATCAATTTTCATTTTTTTTGCATAATTTATGGCAAGATCTTTTGTAGAAAATTCCAATTTTAATTCAGTAAAGGTATCATTAGAACTTTCCCACCCCATTAAAGGATTTACTGTGCTGTCTTTGGTTTCAAATTCTAGTATCCATTTATCAGTTTTACCAAAACCTGATTGCATTGGACTTTTGTTTGGAATGTATATTTTGGCTTTTTTCATAATAATGGTCGGAGTGGCAGGATTCGAACCTGCGACCCTCTGGTCCCAAACCAGATGCGCTACCAGGCTGCGCTACACTCCGAGTGATGTACTAATACAGCACTTATTAATTATTTCAAACTATAAAGATAGCTAAAATAAAGGAATTTTTATTAGAATCTGCTATATAAGAGCTTATGATAATTACATGTCCATGTGGGGAAAAAAAGTTTGAGGTTGCAGAAAATCTAATACCAGAAAAAGGAAGGTTACTTAAATGTGGCTCATGTGATGAAACATGGTTTTTTAATAAAAATGATGAAGTTACAAAAAAAATTCAAAAACCAACTCCAAAAAAAGACAAATTACTTTCAAAACCTCAAAAAACATTACCTAAGCAAGAAAAAAAAACTATGATTTATTCAAAGAATAATACAGGTTCTGAAATAGTAAAATATCAACCTAAATCAACTTTTACATTTTCAAAATTTTTATCATATATTTTGGTTGCAATAATTTCTATCATTGGTTTTGTGATTATATTAGATACTTTTAAATTATCACTATATGTTTTTTTTCCAAACTTAGAATTTTTATTATTTAGCTTTTATGAAACATTGAAAGATGTTGAACTTTTCGTTAAAGACTTAATTTAAATATGATTAATTACTTATCCAAACCTTTTAAATGGTTTTTTAAACTTGAGGCTGCAAGTGGATTAATTTTACTATTTGCAGCTATAATAGCTTTAATCATTAGTAACTCAAATTTATCTGAACTTTACTTTTCAACTTTAAATAACTATTTATTTATAGGAATAAATGATTTTGGTTTAAAATTATCAGTAATTCATTGGATTAATGATGCTTTAATGGCAATTTTCTTTTTCTTTGTTACTTTAGAAATTAAAAGAGAATTTTTACAAGGTGAATTATCAAATATAAAACAGGCCTTACTTCCAATAATTGCTGCAGTCGGCGGCATGTTAGTCCCTGCTCTAATTTATGTATTCATAAATTTTGATGATAGTACAACATTAAATGGATGGGCAATACCTTCAGCTACTGATATTGCATTTTCTTTAGGAGTTTTATCTCTTTTGGGAAAAAGAGTTCCTATATCACTTAAAGTATTTTTAACCGCTCTTGCGATTATTGATGACTTAGGTGCAATAGTAATTATAGCTTTATTTTATTCAGGTGATTTAAGTATAAAATATTTAATATTAATGCTTGTCGCATTTATTATTTTATTAATTATCAATAAGTTTAATATTAAAAAATTCTTACCTTATCTTATAGTTGGTCTATTTTTGTGGGATTTTACACATAATTCAGGAATACATGCAACAATAGCTGGTGTGTTATTAGCAATGACAATACCTCACAGAGACAAAGAGAAAGATTTTTCATTATTAATTAAAGTTGAGCACGCAATAAGTCCTTACGTTGCATTTTGTATAATGCCGTTATTTGCTTTTGCTAATGCTGGAGTGTCTTTAGATGGTTTATCCTTTTCATCGTTGTTAGATAAAGTACCATTAGGAATATTATTAGGATTATTCGTTGGTAAACAATTAGGTGTTTTTGTTTTCTCTTATGTATCAATAAAAATGAAAATTGCACAAATGCCAAATAATACTAACTGGTTTAATCTTTATGGTGTTGGAATTCTTACTGGTATTGGTTTTACAATGAGTCTTTTTGTTGGAAATTTAGCATTTGTTGAAAATATGCAATATATGGATGGTGTAAAAATTGGTGTGTTAACTGGGTCATTATTATCAACATTAGCCGGTTACTTTCTGATATTATTGACTCCTAACAAATAACCTCATAGATGAATAAAATTTTAATAATAGGATTTACAATAATAATGTTTTTTTTTAAGAATACATCAATGGCTGATTATGAAAAAACTTTCTTTGATTTTAACATCGAAAGTATAAGTGGTGAAATAATCAATTTTGACAAATATAAAAATAAAGCCGTCTTACTTGTAAATACAGCTAGCTACTGTGGCTTTACTAAACAATATACAGATTTACAAGAATTATGGGAGAAATATAGCGCAAAAGGTTTAGTTGTATTTGGTATACCCTCCAATTCTTTTAATCAAGAAAAAAAAAATGATGAAGACGTTAAAAAGTTTTGTGAAATTAACTTTAGTATAGATTTTCCATTATCAACTATTACAGATGTAAAAGGTGAAAATGCACATGCAATATTTAAATGGGCAAAAAAAAATCATGGAAAATCTGCAATCCCTAAATGGAATTTTCATAAAATTTTGATCAATAAAGAAGGTAAAATACATGATACCTTTTCGTCATTTACAAGCCCAACATCAAATAAGTTAATCAAAAAAATAGAAGAAATTTTATAAATTTAAATTTAATCCGTCATAGGCAGGTATTATATTATTTGGTAGTATTTTTTTTAAGTAATCATAATCAAGATCAGAGTGCAAATTAGTTAATATTGCCTTTTTAGGTTTAAATAATTTTATAAGTTTTAATGAATTTTCTAAATTTAAATGGGATGGATGATATCTTAACCACAAACAATCTATAATTAGATATTTTAGATTTTTAAAATAATTGTAATATTTTGAGTCAATACTACTTACATCACTTATGTAAGCAAGTTTCTTATCAAAAATATAACAAATACTATTAACCTTACCATGTTTGACTACTATTGGTTTAACTGAAATCTTTTTTTCCCCATCCTTAATAAATAAATTTCTATTAATATTATTAAATTTTAATGTTGCGGGATATTCATTACTATTATTTACAAAACAATATTTAAAAGAATTAAATAGGTATTTTTTTGTTTTAATATCAGCATATATTGGAATAGTTTTTTTGTTTTTTAAATAAAAGACTCTCAAATCATTTATTCCATGAGTCTGATCTGCATGCATATGAGAGTAAAATACTTTATCTATCGTTTTAATCTTGTTATTTATTAGTTGTTGTCTTAAATCTGGTGAAGTATCAATTATAATTGTTTCGTCTTTAGTTTTAATTAACCCTGAACATCTAGTTCTAAGATTTTTTGGATTTTTTGGATTACATTTACCAAAAAAACCATCAGCCCTAGGTACACCCATTGAACTTCCACAACCTAGAATGATAAATTTCATTTTCTAATTAAATAAATTATTAAAATTTGTTGTAGTGGTTTTTATCAAATGTTCAGTTGTTATATCTTTAATGGAGGCTAATTTTTCAGCTGTATATTTAACAAAAGATGGCTCATTTTTCTTACCTCGATTAGGAACAGGTGCCAAATAAGGACTATCGGTTTCGATTAATAATTTTTCTAAAGGAAGAAATTTAAAAGTTTCTTGTAAATCTATAGAATTCTTAAATGTTATTATTCCACTTGCTGAAAAATAAGCATTCAATTTTAATAGTTTTTTGGCAAAAATTTTTGATCCTGTAAAACAATGCATCAAGATTTTTAAATCAAATCTTTTGAAGTTGTTTAAAATATCAAACATATCGTTATCAGCATTTCTAGAATGAATAATCAAAGGGATATTTAATTTAATAGCAGCTTTTATATGTTCTTCAAAACTTTTAATCTGATCCACTTTATCACTATGATTGTAATAAAAATCTAAACCCGTTTCTCCTATTCCAATAATTTTTTCATTATTATTAATTTCATCAATTATTTTTTTAGAGGTAATTTTGTCATTTTTTGCTTCATGGGGATGAATACCATAAGTCCCATAAATAATATCATCTTTTTTAACTAGTTGTTTGATCTTTTCATAACTTTCAAATGTTGTACATATTGTAAGAAGTTTTTGGATTCCAGCATCTTTTGATCTTTTTAAAACAGCATCTAAATTATCAAAAAGTGGCTCATGATCTAAATGGCAGTGTGAATCAATCATTTTTTTTTTCTATTTTTTTAAAAAGAATATCTATCGTATTTATCATTTTATCTTTAACTAAAAACTCATTATTTGCAATAGATTCTAGTTTTATATCTTTTTTTGATAAATTGAATATTTGTAAAGCTTTTAACGATGATTCTGGAATAATTGGATAAAGTAAAAAACTTATTTTTCTCACTATTTCTAAAGTAGTATAAACTATTGTATTTAATCTTATAAGGTCATCTTTTTTTTTCCATGGTTCTTGATCATTAAAATATTTATTAGCTTCAAAAAGTGAATTTACTATATACTCAATATAAAAATTAATATCTTGTTGATCAATTTTTGATCTAATATTACCTAAGTTGTCTTTATACTTATTTAATATTTTCAAATCATCAGTCTGAAATTTAACACTAGAAGGAATTCTGCCATTGCAATTTTTTGATGCAAATGCAGTAACTCGTTGACACAAATTTCCATAATTATTTGCTAAATCACTATTAATGCAATCCTCTAGTCTTTCTTGAGAAATATTTCCATCATTTCCAAAGGATACCTCTTTAATTAAGTAATATCTTAATGGATCTAAACCATATTTTTCAATAATTTCTAAAGGATCTAATATATTCCCTCTTGATTTAGACATTTTTTCTTCACCAGATAGAATCCATCCATGACCATAAATTTTTTTTGGTAAATCTATTTTAGCAGCTAGTAAAAATGCAGGCCAATAAATAGCATGAAATCTAAGAATATCCTTACCAATTAAATGTATTGAAGCAGGCCAAAATTTTTTGAACAATCTATCTTTAGTTTCTGGATAATTTAAAGCACTTAAATAGTTAGTAAGAGCATCAAGCCAAACATATATTACATGTTCCTTATTATTCGGAACTTGTATGCCCCATGAAAAAGTTTTTCTACTTACTGATAAATCTTTAAGTCCACTTTTAACAAAACTTATTACCTCATTTTTTCTAGATGCAGGAGAAATAAAATCTGGATTAGCTTCATAATAATCTAATAAAGGTTTTTCCCATTTTGAAAGTTTAAAAAAATATGACTCTTCCTCTATCCACTCAACTGGAGATTTTGATGTAATCGCAACTTTATTACCTTCTAATTCTTCAATTTCATCATTGTTATAAAAGGCTTCATCCGATATGGAGTACCAACCTGAATATTTAGAAAGATAAATATCACCATTTTTTTCAAGCTCAGTCCATAGGTATTGAACAGTTTTTTTATGTCTTTCTTCAGTAGTTCTAATAAAATCAGTATTTGATAAGTTTAAAATTTTGGATAAATCTTTAAAAGTTTTACTTATTTGATCACAAAATTTAAGTGTATCTTGCCCAGCTTTTTCAGCAGACCTTTGAATTTTTAGACCATGTTCATCTGTACCAGTGAGAAAATAAACATTATAATCATCAATTGTTTTAAATCTTGCAAAAAAATCTGCAATTATACTTGAGTAAGCATGTCCCATATGAGGTTTCGCTGATGGATAATAAATTGGAGTTGTTATGTAAAAGTTTTTATCCATTTAAAATAACATTCTTGAATTCTAAAAATAGAGATTCTTCATCTAAGTTAAATCTTTTAGTATCAGATATTCTTTTTAAAAAGTAACTATATTTATCAGAAATTTTTGTTGAAAATGAAGAATTAATTTTATTAAAATAAAATTCAATAAAATCAAAAATCATAAAATTGATTAGATACTCTTTTTTATAGTGTTTATTTTCAATTACAGTATTTAAAAAATCTTTTAAATCTATATTAATAAGGTCATACTCATTATTTACGCCAAAAAATACTAAGTTATAAATATTTCCTGGTGTGATGTAATAGTTGATCAAATCTTTGTTAACAAAATTTTCTATTTTATCATCTAACAATTTGTTAGCTATGTTTAAAATTTCTTTATTAGATAATGAAATCTTAAAATTAATACATCTTGATAATAAAGTAGGTAAGATTTTTTTATTATTGTGAATTAGAATAAAATGAATATTTACAGAAGGTTCCTCTAAAACTTTAAGTAATGAATTAATTGAATTTGTATTTAAAAACTCTATGTTATCTATCAAAACAAATCTTGGCTTATTATTGAAAGATGATTTATTCAAATTAATTATCAATTTTCTAATTTGGTCAATATCAATAAATTTTTTATCAGTATTTACATCAATTAAAATAAAATTTGGATTAGATTTATTTAAGATAGTTTTAAAAGAATGATTTTCAGAATTTATTGTAAAATCATAATAATTATAACTATATTGCTCATCTTTTGATAAAACATAATTAATAAAATGATAAGATAATGTTGATTTACCTAAACCTTTAGATCCACTAAGTAGTATCTTACTAGGTAGTTTTTTATTATCATATAGATTGATTAATTCATGAATATATTTTTCTAAACCAAATAACTTTAGTTGGTTAATTGGTTCAACATAAATCATATCAATTTATCAATTTTATCAATTATTAAAGATTTATTTGTCTTAACATCCAAATTTGAATCAATTATTAAATATTTTTTTTTATCTTTTTTTGCAAGTTTTAAAAAACCTTTTTGTACATTTTGATAAAAAGATTCATTAAATTTATCATATCTATTAAGTGATTTTCTTAATTTAAGTCTTTTAATCATATTATTTTTACTTACGGTATTTAAAAATGTAAAATCAATTTTAATATTCTTTAAAAGGTATTTATTGATAACTTTTATTAAGTTTAAATTAACACCTAATCCATAATGTTGATAGGATATAGTTGAGTCAATAAATCTATCAATTAATATTACTTTTTTTCTAAAATACTTATTTAATAAAACTAGATTTTCACTTCTTGCTGCCAAATAAAGTAATAAATCAGTATCTTTATTAAAATTTGATTTATTATTAAGTATCAATTTTCTTATTTTTTCTGAATTAAGACTTCCACCTGGTTCTCTTAATTTAATGTGGTCAATTTTTTTTTTGTGTAAATATCTAGAGACATTTGAAATATGTAAGCTTTTTCCACTTCCTTCAATACCTTCAAAAACAATTAAGGGTTTTTTATACATCGCCCCATATAAGATAATTTAAAGATTTCATTAATCTTGAAAAAATATTAACTTTTTTGACTTCATTAATAGCTAATAGTTCATATTCACCTATTAAGTTTTGATCATAAATAATCTCAAGTTTTGCTAATATTTGATCTTTTTTAATTGGAGCTTCAATAGGTCCTTCATAAACAACTTTGGCTTTTAATTTCTTTTTTTGTCCTTTTTTTATTGTTTTGTAAATATTCTCTTTTGTATAGGCTTTAACTAATTTCTCTTTACCAAGCCAAACTTCTAAGGATGTAAATGGATCATCTTTTTTTGAAATTTCGACTAAATCAAAATTTGTGAGACCAAAAGTTAAAAGTTTTGCACTTTCTCTAGATCTCTCATTTTTCGTTTCAAAACCACTTCCAACTGCGATGAGTCTTCTTCCTTTTCTCTTTAATGATGAAGCTAAAGAATATCTTTCTACAGCTAAGTAGCCAGTTTTAATTCCATCTACACCCATATTTTTATATAAAAGTGGATTCCTGTTACCTTGTGTTATCGGATCACCCCCTGTTCTATCCCAAGTAAATTCTTTTTCACTAAACCATTCATAATATTCTGGATGGTTTTTAATCAAATAATTTGACATTATCATTATATCTCTGACAGTTGAGTAGTTGTCAGGATCATTTATTCCTGAAGAGTTAGCAAAATTAGTATTTTCCATACCAATTTCCTTCGCTTTTGAAGTCATCATTATAGCAAACTCTTCTTCAGTTCCGGCAATTCCTTCTGCTAGTGCAATGCACGCATCATTGCCTGAAGCAACAATAATTCCTTTAAGTAAATCATATACAGATACTTCATCTCCTATCATTACAAACATTGAAGAATATCCAGCTGTAGATAATCTCCATGCTTTTTCAGAAATAATAAACTTTTCATCTAAATCTAAATCACCAGATTTGATTAAATCAAATGCAATAATACTTGTCATTATTTTAGTCATAGAGGCTGGATAAATAGATCTATCAGGTTCTTTTTCATATAAAATTTCTCCTGATAAAAAATCCTGCAAAATTGCAGTTCTGGCTTTTATTTCCAAATTAGCATTTGCAAATTGTGATACGAATATGTTTACAAAAAAAATTATGATAAGTTTTTTAATCATTTTTTAAAATTTCTAAATTTTCAAAATTCAAAGAACTCAAATTTTCAAATGAGTTTTTTAAACTTTTTATATCATTAAAAGGTCCTATTAATACCCTATATTTTGTTTGAGATAATCTACTTATTTTCAATGTTTTAATTGAGGTTTCTTTTCTTATTCTATCTTTCATTAAAAAGGCAGTGTCCTCGTAATAAAAATCTGCCACCTTAATTGAATAAGAAAATTTCTTACTTATAGGTGTCTTCTTTTTAACTTTTTTTTGATTTAAGTCATTAATTTGAATACCATCTACAGGGGCTTTTTCAGCTACAGTTTTTTCTTCTTCAAACATTTTAGACTTCTTTGCTACAAAAGTTGATTTTTTTGAAATTAATATTATTTCAACATAGGGTTCATTAATATTCAGCTCTAATTCTTCAGCTATTCTTGAGCTCAAAATAGAATTATAAAAATTTGAAAATTTTTCTTTATTTGATTTAACTTGTGCAATTAAATATTTACCATTTGCGGGGTTTAGAATTTTTACAGATGATTTTTTTTTTAATGATTTATGATAAATATCTAAAGATCTTGTCTCTAATTTTTTTATATTTTCAAGATTATTATTATAAATAAGGGCAAATCCCAAATTTTTATAACTGTTTTCTGGTTTAAAATTAATCTCACTAGATTTATTGGTATTTATCTGTTCACAACCAAAAAAAAATAAGCATATAAATGAGAAAATTAATATCTTATAATTCATTTTTAATCTTATCTTTTAATGTACAAACTGCTAAAGCAAATCTAAGCGATCTATTCCACTTTAAAACTATTTCATAATTGTCAAAAACTATATATGCAGGATTTAGGGTTTCTGCTTCAGGTATGATATCTTTATCTGGAGTAATTATTGCAACTTTGAGGTTTTCATCAAGAAAATTAAAATCATCGTAATTTGAAATAAATTTTTTAAAATATTTAAGTTTTCTTTTATTCACTAATTTTTTTGCAGAAACATTTAAATACTTTTTTGAAATTTTATCATTAAGATTTATTTTATAAAAACAATGTGAATTTTTATCCCAACCCATCTTGTAAAGATAGTTAGCGGCAGATGCATAAGCATCGGTAGGATTTTTTAAATCAATATGATTATTTTTATCATAATCTATAGCGTGATTCTTAATAGTTGATGGCATAAATTGAAAAAAACCAAAAGCACCAGCCCACGATCCATATAAAGTTTCATGATCAATTTGATTTGAGTCTATTAATTTTAATAAAATTAAAAGTTCTTCAGTAAAAAATTGAGATCTTCTTTTATCATAACTCAGAGTAGATAATGATGATAAAATATCCATTTTACCAACATATGTACCATAATTTGTTTCAATACCCATTAATGAAAGAAGTAATTCTTTTTCTATATTAAATTTTTTTTCAACTTCATTAATAAGTGAAGAATTTTTATTATAAAAGCTTGTTCCTTTTTGAACTTTTTTTACTGAAGTCCTTTTTGTAACATAGGTTTTTGTATCTTCATAAAATTCTGGTTGATATCTGTCATATTTAATTACATTAGGTAAAAATTTTACGTCTGACATTACAGTGTCGAATGTTTTTTCTGATATATTATTTTTTAATGCTAAAATTCTAAAATTCTTTTTCCATTCATTAAACTCAAGACTCGTATCTGCTAATAAGTTTGTAAATGAGATGATAAATATTAAAAAAAAATTATTAATTATTTTCATAAAGATCTTTAAGATATATAATTACAGCAATCCAAATAATAATAAAACTTAGAAATTTAACTAATGAAAACTCCTCATTGTAATAAAAATACCCCAAAATAAACTGTAAAGTTGGAGTGATATAAAAAATCATACCTGTTGGACCTAGGCCAATCAACTCGACACCTCTGACATATAAAAACAAAGGAATCACAGTCATTGGGCCCGCTAGTATAAGAAGCAGACTTAATTCTAAGTTAGAAAAACTAAAATCGTTAAAGCCATTTTTACTTATGAAGTAAAAAGTTATAATTGCAAAAGGTAGAATATATAAACTTTCAATCAAAAGACCTATATCTGTATCAACATTTATTTTTTTTCTCACTAAGTTATAAAAAGCCCAACTTAATGCAACTATAAGACCAACCCAAGGAAGATCTTTTAAATTAAAAAGGATTAACATTAAGATTGAGATCAAGACTAATAAAATTGAAAATGTTCTTTTTCTATTAAGATTTTCTTTAAAAAAAATGTAACCAAGCAAAACACTAATTATTGGCATTATAAAATATCCAAAACTTGCATCAATTATTCTGTCAGTAGCAACAGCATAAATCCAAATTGCCCAATTTGTAAAAATTAAAAAACCAGATATAAATAAATATAATAAGTATTTTTTATTTGAGGATGTTGATAAAAATAATTTCCATTTAGAAAATAATGTAGTTGTAAAAATTAGCATTAATGCTGTCCATAAACATCTATGAACAACTAATTCAACATGACCAATAAATGATACATATTCAAAATATATTACACCAATAAATCCCCACCAAAAAGATCCTAATGATGTTAACAATAATCCTTTATTAAAATCTGGTTTCATTGACATTTTAATGAATTAAATAATACTTTCATTAAATAGACTATTTTATAGTTGAATTAAATATTTTTAATTATAAAAGCTTCTACAAGGAGAGATGGCTGAGCGGTTGAAAGCACCGGTCTTGAAAACCGGCAAAGGGGCAACTCTTTCCTGGGTTCGAATCCCAGTCTCTCCGCCACTAAAATCATTAATATTTAAAATTTTTAAATAGATTATTAATTTTATTATCTTCAAATTCTATATTTGTTTTTAAACCATTATAAAAATTATAAAGATTATTATCATCAATTGCCAAAAATTTTATTAATTGGTTTAAATCTTCATAATCTAATTGATTTATATATTTATTTGTAAAAGCTCCTAAAAGTTTATCCATTTCTTTTGTGCCGCGATAATTTGATCGATAAATAATTTTTTTTTTTATTTGTTCTATATCAGCAGTCATAATAGGAATATAATATTAGTTTATGGATATTAAAAGAAATTATAAATACTTATTATCTGACCTCACTTCTCTCAAGGGTATCGGAATTAAGACAACAAATTTACTCAAGAAAAAAAAGATAAATAATATTTTTGATTTATTGTGGAAATTACCAAAATCGTACACTGATAGAAGTTTATCGTCGAAAATAAAAGATTTAAAAATAGATGAAACACAAACTATAACTGTAATACCCCAAAAATATTTGTTTCCAAGAATTAGAAACTTACCAAGTCGGGTTTTATGTAAAGATGAAACTGGTGAGATAGATTGTGTTTTTTTTAATAGTTATGAGGGATATATTAAAAAGATATTGCCTATTGGTAAAGAAGTTACAATTAGTGGTAAAATTAAACATTTTAGAAATAAATACCAGCTTACAAATCCTAAATATATTTCAGAAAACTCCTCTATAATAAAACAAAAACACAATAGTTACTCATTAACTGAAGGTATCAGTGAGAAAGTTTATAATAAGATTATATTACAGATAATAAATAATTTACCTAAAATTGATGAATGGCATTCAAAAGAAATATTAAAGAAATTTGATAATATGAGTTGGAATGATTCAATTAAAAAATTACATAATCCTGAAAATATTGGAAAATTTAAAGAAAACTTTTATCAAAGACTAGCTTTTGATGAAATTTTCTCAACATTTTTAGTAAATTCTGAAATTAGAAAAAAAATCAAAAAAGTTAAAAAAACTAAAAAAAAATTCGATACAAAAAAACAAAATGAAATAATTTCTACTTTAAACTACTCATTAACGAATGATCAAAACAAAACTTTAGATGAGATAAATAAAGATTTATGTTCTGATAAAAAGATGTTTAGATTGTTACAGGGTGATGTTGGTAGCGGAAAAACAATAGTATCATTATTGTCTGCCTACAATTCAATTAATTCAGGTTTTCAAGTAGCAGTAATGGCACCTACTGAAATATTAGCAAGACAGCATTCTTTGTTAGCACAAAAAATATTTCCAAAAAACATAAGAATAGAATTACTCTCTGGGAAATCAACTTATAGAGACAAAAAAAATATTTTAGATAGATTGTTAAAGAAACAAATTGATATAATCTTCGGAACACATGCTTTATTTCAAAAAAAAGTTCAATTTAGAAACCTTGGATTAATAATAATAGATGAACAACACAAGTTTGGAGTCAATCAAAGAAAAAAGTTATCTGATAAAGCTGGTAAAGATTGTGATGTTCTTTTAATGACTGCCACACCAATACCACGTACTTTGACGATGACAATATATGGTGATATGGATCTTTCCATTATTCGAGAAAAACCAAATATTCGTAAACCTGTTAAAACCTATAGTAAATTTGAAAATAAAATTGATGATGTAATTAAATTTGTAAAAAAAGAAATTAATCTTGGAAATCAAATTTTTTGGGTGTGCCCTTTAATTGAAGAATCAAATAAAATTGATCATACATCCGCTGTAAAAAAGTCTGAATATTTGAAAAAGTTATTCCCTAAAGAAGTTTTTTTACTTCATGGAAAAACAACCATTGAAGAAAAAGAGTTAATTTTAAATAAATTTTTAAAAAATGAATTTAAAATTTTAGTATCAACAACAATTATTGAGGTTGGTATAGATTTTCCTAATGCAAATGTAATTGTTATTGAAAATGCAAATAAATTTGGTTTATCTCAATTACATCAGCTTAGAGGCAGGGTTGGGAGAGGTAATAAAGTGTCATCATGTATATTAATGTTTAAATCCAATTTGAGTGAAAATGCAAAAAAAAGAATAAATATATTAAAAGAGTCTAATGATGGTTTTTGGATATCTGAGGAAGATATGAAGTTAAGAGGGTTTGGGGATATTTTGGGTTTTAAACAGAGCGGAATTAAAAGCTTTAAATTAGCAGACCCAATCCACAATCATAATCTTTTTATTTTAGCTGAAAAAGAAATCAAAAGAATTGAAAAAGAAAAAGAAGATATTAGTAGATTTAAAGCATTAGTAAAATTATACGATCGAGCAGACATAATAAATGATATTGCTTAATTCTTTCCTGCAGATGTTCCTGCAGACACAATAAATTTAGAAGCTTCTTCGAATGTCATATTTAGATATATAACCTCATCTATTGGAAACATAAGTAGAAAACCACTTGTAGGATTTGGTGTGGTTGGAACGAAAACGTTAATCAATTTTTTATTAGTTTTTTGTGCCATTTCACCTTTATTTTCTTTAGTAGCAAAACCGACTGCCCAAACTCCCTTTCTAGGATATTCAACTAAGACAACACTTTTTTTATCGCTCTCATCTTTATTGGAAAACGTTTCTGTCATTTGTAATATCGCAGAGTAAATAGTTCGTAGAACTGGGATTCTTTTAAACAAATCATCAATAAGTTTGAGAATTCGTTTGCCTAAAAAAGATAAGGATAAACCTCCAACAATAGTTATAAAAATCACAGAAATTATGATTTCAATTCCAGGTATAGCAAATGGTAGATAATTATTAGGATTTATGTTTTGTGGAATTATTTTAGATGAAATTCCAATTAAAATTTTACTTAAATATAAAGTGAAACCTATTGGAATTAGTACAACTACTCCTGTAATAAAGTAGTTTCTTAGTATTAGTGTTAAAGACCTTTTTTTTTTGTTTTTAGCCATAAAATTAATTAAAACTAGAATATACTACAAAAGTGATTGCAATTATAAAAAGTACTAATAGAATTTTATTATTAAGATTCATGGATGAATAATACCAATGTTAACAACAAATGAATAGAAGAAAATTTTTAACTTATATAGGTTGTGGCTGTTGTGGAATGGTACTAAACTCTTGCTCAACAACCCCTATTACAGATAGAAAACAACTTAAGATAATTCCTGAAGCTAAATTGAACGCACAAGCTGCTGCCATTTTTGAAAAAATAAAAGAAAAAGAAAAAATGAGTGATGATAAAGATAGTTTAAATCTTATTAAAAAGATTGGAAAAAAAATGGAAAATTCAATAAGTGAATATTTTTACCAGTCAAATCTTGATGATCCCACAAAGTTTTTTGATTGGGAATATATTCTTATTGATAATAAAAAAGTTAAAAATGCTTGGTGTATGCCTGGAGGTAAGATAGCTGTTTATACAGGTATGCTTGATATTACTAAAAATAAAGATGGTCTTGCAGCGATAATGGGACATGAAATAGCTCATGCAGTTGCAAAACATTCTGTTGAAAGAGCTAGTAGAAATGTTTTACTTAATACAGGAACACAACTAATAGATATTTTTAGCGGTGGTAAACTTTCTTCTGTAAATAGAATGACTGGAATGAATACTGTGGGTCTATTATCTCAAATAGGTATAATGAACCCTTTTAATAGAAAACAAGAGAGTGAAGCAGACTACTTAGGTTTAATATTTTCATCTTTATCAGGATATAATATTCAAGAAACAGTCAAAATTTGGGAAAGAATGAAAGTTGCAAATAAAGGTAAAGCTCCACCTGAATTTATGAGTACACATCCGTCAGCAGATAATAGAATTAAACAAATTAATGAATGGACTACAGATATAATATTTAAATATCCACCAATTAAAATATCATAAGTGGTGAGCCGTGATGGACTCGAACCATCGACCCATTCCTTAAAAGGGAATTGCTCTACCAACTGAGCTAACGGCCCACATTCATTAAGAATGTCACCGTGTATACATAATTATACAAATAATTCAAATAGGAATTTATGAGACAAATAGTTTCTATTTACAACTTATCAACGTATTTATCATGAAAATCGTCAAATGTTCTACTCTCAATATTTTTTCTGATTGACGTCATTAATTCTTGATAAAAATTAATATTATGAAGAGTTAGCAATGTAGAACCAAGAATTTCATTGGTATTGAACAGATGGTTAAGATAATTTTTGGAGTATTTATTCAAATCAAGGTTTGTGCATTTGTCATCTAAAGGAGAATCATCATTTTGGTACTTATTATTCTTAATATTTATTCTTCCATTCCAAGTAAAAGCAAGACCAGTTCTACCCGATCTCGTTGGCATAACACAATCAAACATATCAATACCTCTTTTAACTGCACCCAAAATATCTGAAGGAGTACCTACACCCATCAAATAATGAGGTTTATTTTCTGGTAAAAAATCTTTGATATCATCTAAAATTTTAAACATCTCTTTTTGAGATTCTCCGACTGCTAGACCACCAAGTGCATATCCATCAAATCCAATCTTAAGAAGGCCATTCAGTGATTCAATTCTTAAATCTTTAAAAAGACCACCTTGAATAATTCCAAAAATTGCTTTGTGGGAATTTTTTCCAAAGGCTTTTTTTGATCGTTCAGCCCAATAAAGCGATAAATTCATTGATTTTTTAATTAGTTCGTAATCATTAGATTTTTTTGGACATTCATCCATTATCATAACAATATCAGAATTGAGACCCAGTTGAATCCTAATGCTTTCCTCTGGAGATAGATAAAACTTTTTTCCATCAACATGAGAATTAAAAATTGCTCCTTTTTCTCTATCAATTTTATTTAATTTTGATAAGGACATAACTTGAAATCCACCAGAGTCTGTCAAAATTGGTAAGTCACAATTCATGAATTCGTGTAAACCACCCACTCTTTGAATCCGATCTACACCTGGACGTATCATTAAATGATAAGTATTTCCTAGAATTATTTCTGAACCTGTTTTTTTTATATCATCAAGTTTACAAGCTTTAACAGTTGCCTGAGTACCAACAGGCATAAATGCTGGAGTTTGAATATTACCTCTATGAGTTTCAATCAATCCAGTTCTGGAATAATTGTCAGTTTTCAAAACATTAAAAGCAAAATCTTTTAATGACATTTAAAAATTTATAATGACTTAAAACTAATTATCTTATCTGGGTCGGAAACTGATCCATTATTATTTTCATCACCTCTTTTAATTTTATCAACATTTTCCATTCCCTCTATTACTTTACCAAATACTGTATACTGTCTATCAAGAAATGGAGCTGCTTTAAAACAAATAAAGAACTGACTATTAGCACTATTAGGATCTGAAGATCTTGCCATAGACAATGTTCCTCTTTCATGAGGTAAACTATTAAATTCTTCTTTTAAATCAGGTAAATCTGATCCTCCCATGCCTGCTCTTCTTAAATCAAATTCTTTTGACTCTGTGTTACCAAATTTTACATCCCCTGTTTGAGCCATAAATCCATCAATAACTCTGTGAAAAACTACATTATTGTATTTTCCTGAATTTGCTAATTCTTTAATTCTTTTTACATGATTTGGCGCGACATCTTCAAATAGTTCTATCTTTACATCACCATCTTTTAATTTTAAAATCATAATATTCTCCTCTGACATTGTTTGGTTAATTGTTAAAAAAAACATAACCAATATACTAATAAAAAATTTATTCATACTTTTTTTTTAGTAATTTAATAGTGTTTTTTGTTGTAAATTTTTTTATATCACCTTTTAACTTTACAATTTCTTTTACAAACTTTGAGGATATAATTTGATTTTCAACATCTGACATTAAAAACAACGTTTCAATATTGTTATTTAATTTTCTATTCATTCCAGCTAATTGAAATTCATATTCAAAATCAGAAGCTGCTCTTAATCCTCTTAAAATAATATTAGACTTATATTTTTTACATAAATCCGTTGTAAGTGATGAAAATGAAATAATTGATATCTTTTTTTTATTTAATTTTAAGTCTGAGAATAGTGCTTTTTTGACTATTTCAATTCTTTCATCAGAATTAAAGAGATAATTTTTATTATCAACATCAGAAACTGCGACTACAATCTTGTCAAATAATTTTAAACCTTTTCTTATTACATCAATATGTCCAAATGTTATTGGGTCAAATGTACCAGGATAAATCGCTATTTTATTCATTAAACTAAATTATCATCAATTTTATCAGCAGAAACTACTTTTTCTTCACCTGATAATTTAATTATTCTAACACCTTGGGTATTTCTGCCTGCGGTTCTGATTTCTTTAACAGCAACTCTAATGACTCTTCCTTTATTAGTTGAAATTAAAATCTCATCACCATCAAAAACAGGAAATGAAGATGAAATATTTCCATTTCTTGGGGAATTAATTATTCCTATTATCCCTTTACCACCTCGATTAGTAACTCTGTAATCTGTGTGAGGTGTTTTCTTCCCAAAGCCATTTTCAGTAATTGATAAGATAAATTTTTGTTGAGCTTTTAATTCAGATTTATCATCTTTAGTTTTTTTTCCATTTTTGTGATTTTTATCATTATCAATTATTGATAAAGAAACAATTTCATCATTAGGAGCTAAAACTATACCCTTAATGCCTTTTGAGGATCTACCCTTAAAAACTCTCAATTTTTTAGACTCAAAACGAATACATTTTCCCAATTTGGTACTTAAAATTATATCTTGATTATCTTTACAAATTTTGACACCTACAATCTTATCGTTATTATCAAGTTTCATTGCTATTTTTCCGGCTGAGTTGATGGAAGAAAAATCTTCTAAACTATTTTTTCTTATTTTTCCTTGTGAAGTAGCAAAAACAATTTGATAATTTTTAAGCTCAGCATCATCGTCTGGAAATGGCATTATTGAGCTAATGGATTGGTGATTTTTTAAGGGTAAAATATTGAATAAAGACTTACCTTTAGAAGCTGAAGATCCTTCAGGTATTTTCCAAGCTTTAATTCTATAAACTAAACCTTCTGTAGAAAAGAACAAAACTGAAGTATGAGTGTTTACAGATAGTGTTTGAACTACAGAATCTTCATTTCTAGTCGTGATTCCAGTTTTACCTTTACCACCTCTTTTTTGAGTTTTGACTTTATTTAATGATCCCCTTTTAATATATCCTTGTAAAGTTACTGTTATTAAAATTGATTGTTTTTGAATTGTTTCCTCAATATTATAATTAAGCACAGCATCAATTATTTTTGTTCTTCTAGGTATAGAATATTTTTCTTTAATATTTTTTAGTTCTTCACTGATAACCTTTAATAATTCTTTTTTTGAAGAAATTATTTTTTTATATTTGTTAATTAATTCTGCTAACTTTTTAATTTCAATTTCGATTTCATTAATTCCTAAAGCAGTTAATTTTTGTAATCTTAGTTCTAAGATTGAGTCAACCTGTGGTTCAGTAAGTGTATATAAAGATTTATTTTTTTTCCCCTCAACTAATGAAATCATTTTTTGAGTTTTGCTAATTTTCCATTTTGTTTTTAAGATTGATTTTTTTGCTTCTACTGGATTTTTTGAAGATCTTATAATTTTAATAACTTTATCTAAATTTTCTACAGATACAGATAAGCCTATAAGAATATGAGCTCTTTCTTCTGCTTTGTTTAAATCAAACTTTGTTTTTTTAATTACTACATCTTCTCTAAACGTTAAAAAATTGGATAAAAAATCTTTTAAGTTGCAAGTTTCAGGTTTGCCCTCAACAATTGCTAAAGTATTAAAACCAAAAGAACTTTCAATTTGTGTGTTTTTATATAATTGTCTTTTTACCGTTTCTGGTTCAACGCCATTTCTTAAATCTATTGATACTCTTATACCCTCACGATTTGACTCATCCCTAATATCTTTTATGCCTTCAATTTTTTTTTCTCTAACCAACTGAGCTATTCTTTCATTTAAAACTGATTTATTAACTTGATAAGGTATTGATGTAATCACAAGTCTTTCTCTTCCATTTTTTAGACTTTCGATTGAAACTTCTCCTCTAATTTTAAATGAACCTCTACCTTTATTATAGCCTTGTTTAATTATATCTTTACCTATGATTACTCCTCCAGTAGGAAAATCAGGACCAGGTATATGTTTCATTAATTCTTTTATCCTAATGTCTTTATTTTCTATCAAAGCTAAAGTTCCATCAATTACTTCACCAAGATTATGAGGTGGTATACTCGTTGCCATTCCTACAGCTATACCTCCAGCTCCATTAACAAGTAAATTTGGATATTGTGCTGGAAGAACAGATGGTTCTTTTTCAGTTTCATCATAATTACTTTTAAAAACAATTGTGTTTTTTTCTATATCATCAATTAAAAATTGAGATACTTTAGATAGTCTGGTTTCAGTATATCTCATAGCTGCTGCTGGGTCGCCATCTATTGAACCAAAGTTTCCTTGTCCATCAACCAATGGAAGACTCATTGAAAAATCTTGAACCATACGAACAAGAGCATCATAAACTGATTGATCTCCGTGTGGGTGGTACTTACCTATAACATCACCAACTATTCTCGCTGATTTTCTAAATTGTTTTGACCAGTCATATCCACCTTTATACATAGCATATAATATTCTTCGGTGAACTGGCTTTAGACCATCTCTTATGTCGGGGAGTGCCCTACTTACTATAACGCTCATGGCATAAGAAAGATAAGACGAGCTCATCTCGTCATGCATTGATATTAATTTTATGTTTTTATCTTCAGGAACTTCAGTTTTTTGCATAGAAATTAAAATGGAATTTCGTCATCCATATCATTAGATATTTGAGACATATCTTCGTTGCTACTTGAGGTTTGCGAAGTATCATTAGAAATACCACCACTTGAATTTCCTCCACCCAGCATAGTTAAAGAAGAGTTATAACCTTGTATAACGACTTCAGTAGAATATTTATCTTGACCAGATTGTTCATCCTTCCACTTTCTTGTAGTTAATTGACCCTCAACATATATCTGAGCACCTTTTTTCAAATATTGTTGAACAACATTTACTAAACCTTCGTTAAATACAACTATACGGTGCCATTCAGTTTTTTCTTTTTTTTCACCACTATTTTTATCTTTCCAGGACTGACTAGTAGCAAGACTTAATCTAGCTACGCTTTTGCCATTTACCATTTGTTTGATTTCTGGGTCTGCGCCCAAACGACCAATTAAAAGTACTTTATTTAAACTTCCAGCCATAATATTTTAATATTTGTTAAATTAATTAAATAGATTTATATCACAATTTACTCTGAATATTAATTTTATTAAGTCAAAGCAACAAAAATTATGATTAAAAAGATAGTTATTAAGGGCGCTAAAGAACATAATTTAAAGAATATTTCTTTAGAAATTCCTAAGGATAAATTTGTTGTTATTACTGGGCTATCAGGCTCAGGAAAATCATCTCTCGCATTTGATACTGTATATGCTGAAGGTCAAAGAAGATATGTTGAAAGTCTATCAGCATACGCCAGACAATTTTTAGATAAAATGAAAAAACCAAACGTTGACTTAATTGAAGGTCTAAGTCCAGCAATATCTATAGAACAGAAAAACACATCCAAAAATCCAAGATCAACTGTTGCTACCGTAACAGAGATTTATGATTATATGAGAGTGTTATTTGCTAGAGCTGGAATACCTTTTTCTCCATTTACAGGAAAACCTATTGAGTCACAGACTGTTACTCAAATTGTCGATAAGATTAAAAAATTGCCAAAAAAATCGACTATATATCTTTATGCTCCAGTTGTAAGAGGGCGTAAGGGTGAATATAAAAAAGAAATTTTAGGATATAAAAAAAGAGGTTTTAGAAAAATAAAGATAGATAATATATTATACGACATTGATAAAATTCCTGAATTAAACAAGAAAATCAAACATGATATTTCTATTCTGGTTGATAGAATAGTCTTAAACTCATCATTAGGTAATAGGTTAGCCGAAGGTATAGAAGCATCAATAAACTTAGCAAACGGTTTATTATTTGTTGAATATGAAGATGAAACATTGCCTAAAAAATTTAGAAAATTAGAAAATTTGATTTTCTCAACCAAATTTGCCTGCCCTGAAAGTGGTTTTACTATTGAGGAAATTGAACCAAGGTTATTTTCTTTCAATAGTCCTTTTGGAGCATGTGAAGAATGTGAAGGTATAGGTATAAAACTTAATGTTGATCCTAATTTAGTTATTCCTAATGAAAAAAAAACTATTAGTGATGGTGCAATTGTACCATGGGCCAAAACTACAACTTTGTATTATGCTCAAACGTTAGCGTCTCTAGCTAAACACTATGATTTTTCTCTTGATGAAAAATGGTCTAAATTATCTAAGAAAATAAAAGATATCATTCTTTATGGTTCAGATGATGAAGAAATTAAATTTTCATATGATGATGGTTATGAAAAGTATTCTCATAAAAAAACCTTTGAGGGTGTAATAAATAATTTAGAAAGAAGATATCTTGAAACAGATAGTGATTGGAAAAGAGAAGAAATTAGTCAATATCAATCAGATACAAAATGTGAAAGATGTAATGGTTACAGACTTAAAGATGAGGCTCTTTGTGTTAAAATTGATGGACTACATATTAGTGAAGTAACAGAAAAATCAATTTTAGATGCAGCAAAGTGGTTTGAAGATTTGAAAAATAATCTTGATAAAAGACAGGTTAAAATTGCTGAACACATATTGAAAGAAATTAATGAAAGATTAAATTTTTTATTAAATGTAGGTCTTGATTATTTAACTCTCTCAAGAGAGTCAGGTACCTTATCAGGAGGAGAGGCTCAAAGAATTAGGCTCGCTTCACAAATAGGGTCTGGTCTTACTGGTGTCCTATATGTATTGGATGAACCCTCAATAGGACTTCATCAAAAAGATAATGTTAAACTAATAAATGCTCTTAAAAGATTAAGAGATTTGGGAAATACAGTTATAGTTGTTGAACATGATACAGAGACGATGGAAAATGCAGATCATATAATTGATTTAGGTCCTGAGGCTGGAAATAAAGGTGGTGAAGTAGTTGCACAAGGATCCTTTCAAGAAATAAGTCAAAGCAAAAACAGTATAACCGGAAAGTATCTTTCAAATAAACTTAAAATTAATATTCCTCAAAAAAGAAGGTTGGCAAAAAATGGTAGATTTTTAGAAATTACAGGGGCTACAGGAAATAATTTAGATAATGTGAATCTCAAAGTGCCGTTAGGAAGTTTAACCTGTGTTACAGGAGTTTCAGGAAGTGGAAAGTCGACACTTATTTTGCAAACTTTATATAATGCTTTGAACTTAACTTTAAACAATAATAAATCTAGAAAAATTCCAAAACCTTTTAAAGGATTTAAAGGAACAGAACTAGTTGATAAAATAATTGATATAGATCAATCACCAATTGGGCGTACACCAAGATCTAATCCTGCCACATACACAGGGGCTTTTGGTCCAATAAGAGATTGGTTTACAGGATTACCAGAGTCTAAAACAAGAGGTTATAAACCTGGAAGATTTTCATTTAATGTCAAAGGTGGGAGATGTGAGGCATGTGAAGGTGATGGAGTAATTACTTATGAAATGCACTTTCTACCTGATGTTTATATTCAATGTGACGAATGTAAAGGAACTAGGTATAATAGAGAGACTCTTGAAATAAAATTTAAAGATAAAAGTATTGCAGATGTACTAAATATGACTGTTGATGAAGGTTGTGAATACTTTGAAAATATTTCAAATATTAAATCGAAATTATTAACATTAAAAAAAGTAGGCTTGGGATATATAAAAATTGGTCAACAAGCTACAACTCTATCTGGTGGGGAAGCTCAAAGGATAAAATTAGCTAAAGAATTATCAAAAAGATCAACTGGTAGAACAGTTTACATTCTAGATGAACCTACAACAGGGTTACACCAGCATGATATAAAGAAATTGCTCGAAATCCTCCATACATTTGTGGCTTTAGGTAATACAGTAGTAGTAATAGAACATAATTTAGACGTTATAAAAACTGCTGACTACATTGTAGATATGGGGCCAGAAGGTGGTGTCAAAGGTGGAAAAATTATCGCAGAAGGAAAACCAGAGGAAATTTGTAAAATAAATGGTAGTTATACAGGTAAGTTTTTAAAACCTCTTCTTAATTAAAAAAAATATTGTTACATTAATATCAATTTAGTATATAATTTTAATTATGGGAAACTTACTAACGTCATTATCTAAAACAATTCATGCTTCATTAGCTTTAGCAATAATATTATTTTTAGGATTATTTTATCAAAACGATGGATTTAGTTTTGATAGACTTTTTTGGAGTGGTGTAGCTAGATATGTCCATGTTTTAGTTGGTATAATGTGGATTGGTCTACTTTGGTACTTTAATTTTGTTCAAATACCTAATATGGGGAAAATTCCTGACGAACAAAAACCTGCTATAGGTAAAGTTATTGCTCCAGCAGCACTTTTTTATTTTAGATGGGCTGCAGCATTTACAATTATATCAGGATTATTAGTTGCTGGATTAAATGGATATTTGCATGATGCTATGACTTTAAGTATTGGCTCGGGTGTTCCTAAACATACTGCTATTGGAATTGGTATGTGGTTGGGTGTTATAATGGCATTTAACGTTTGGTTTGTAATTTGGCCAAATCAAAAAAGAGCTTTGGGAATTGTAGAATGTGATCCAGAATTAAAAGCCAAGTCTGCTAGAACTGCAATGTTGTTTTCTAGAACAAATACATTGCTATCGTTGCCGATGCTTCTGACTATGGTAGCTGCTCAAAATTTATATTAGTTTTTTTCTTCGTCTTTTAAAATTGTCTTTTGTGAAACTTTAAGTCTTACTAATACTGTATTTGCAATATAAATAGATGAATATGTTCCAAATAGAACTCCAAAAATCATAGCCAAAGAAAAACCTTTAAGAATTTCTCCACCAAAGAAAAATATAGATAATAATGCTAATAACGTAGTTATGGATGTTATCAAAGTCCTAGATAAAGTTTCATTAATTGAAATATTTGTTAAGTCAAAAATCTTAATATCTGAATATTTTCTCAAATTTTCACGAACTCTATCAAAAATAACAACTGTATCATTCATCGAATAACCCACTATTGTTAGAACAGCTGCAATGATCGACAAATTAATTTCAAGTCCAAGTAATGAAAATAATCCAAGGGTAACTATAACATCATGAAATAAAGCCAATATTGCACCCAAACTAAATTGCCATTCAAATCTAATCCAAATATAAATTAACATTAAAGCTAAGGCTACTGATATTGCAATAATACCAGATCTTAATAATTCAGCACTTACTTTTGGACCTACATTTTCTACCCTTCTAAAATTAAAACTGTTTCCAAAAGAATTTTCTAAATTTATTTGAATTTTTTCAATGACATCTTTATTATCATTTATTTCAAATTTAATTAAAAAATCAGTTTTATTTCCAAAATTTTTTACTGAAATATCACCTAAGTTCATTTGACTAATATTATCTCTTAAAGATGAAACATTAATTTTATTATCAGATGATCTAAGTTCAATTAATGTACCACCCTTAAAATCTATTCCAAAATTTAAACCTTTAAAGACTAAAAATGTTAATGAGATAACAACAAGTGTGACTGAAATAATATTAAATTGATTGTAATATTTATTAAAGGGTATCATCTAAATTAAGTTCTCCTTATCCTTATTCTTTGAAACATATAAAACAGTCAACAATCTAGCTATAAAATAGACTGAAAAAAGTGTAGTAAAAATTCCTACTCCTAGTGTTAAAGAAAAACCTTTAATTGGGCCTGAACCCATAAAAAATAAAATCATAGCTGCTAACAAGGTTGTTATATTTGCATCAAGAATAGCTGTTTTTGATTTTGTGTATCCACTATCAAAAGCTACTAAGTTGTTTTTTTCATTTTTTAATTCTTCTTTAATTCTTTCAAAAATTAAAACATTTGCATCAACTGCCATTCCAACAGTTAAAATAATTCCTGCTATACCAGGCAATGTTAAGGTTGCTTCAAAAATTGTTAAAACACCAACTAAAAGAAATAAGTTTATAATTAATGTAATATTAGTAATCAGTCCAAATATTTTGTATTTTATAAATATAAACAAGATAACAAGTACAAATCCAATTATTAATGCAAACATTCCTGCATCAATTGAGTCTTGTCCTAAATCTGGGC
>CACKVD010000004.1 GCA_902603555.1 uncultured Pelagibacteraceae bacterium | reverse complement strand
CAGGAATTGTTATACACCCTGGGGCAGGAAATTTTGATAATACAATCGTAAATGCATTAATGAATTATGATAAAAATTCTTTATCAAATATTGGTGGTGAGCTAAGACCCGGGATAGTACACAGGATAGATAAAAATACATCTGGTTTAATTGTTATTGCAAAAAATAATCAAGTTCACAAACATCTTTCAGACCAATTTAGTAAACATTCTATCAAGAGAATTTATCAATTATTGATTTGGGGCAAAATAAAACCTTCAAATGGAAGAGTTGAAACTTTAATTACAAGAAGTAACAAAAATAGACAAATGATGAAAGTAAGTAATATAAAAGGAAAAAGGGCAATTACAAACTATAAGACAATAGAAGTTTTTGAAAATAAAAATACTCCTACTTTAAGTTTAATAGAATGTGAACTAGAAACAGGAAGAACACATCAAATAAGAGTTCATATGAATTACTTAGGTAACAGCATTGTGGGAGATGATAAGTACAAAAAAAAATTTAAGAAAATCAAAAATATTGATTCAAAATTAGAAAAAAAACTTGTTAACTTAAATAGACAATTTTTACACGCTCAAACTATTGGGTTTATACATCCAAAAAAAAATAAAGAGATGATTTTTAACTCAATTTTGCCACAAGACCTTGAAATAATTTTAAAAATGCTGAGAAATACTAACAAATAAAATATTGAAAAAAAAAAAATATTAATTAGATAAAGCTATTATGAATAGTACCATAAATAATAATCTTCCTATTCTAAGTAATGAGGGTGGGTTATCAACATATTTGGAACAAATTAAAAAATTTCCTATGTTAGATGCTGAAGAAGAATATATGCTTGCAAAAAATTGGAGAACGAATGGCAATGTTAAGGCAGCTGAAAAATTAGTAACTAGCCATCTTAGATTGGTTGCAAAAATTGCAATGGGTTATAAAGGATATGGTCTGCCTGTTAATGAAATGATATCTGAGGGTAATGTTGGTTTGATGCAAGCAGTAAAAAAATTTGAACCAGAAAAAGGTTTCAGGTTAGCAACTTATGCCATGTGGTGGATTAAAGCATCTATTCAAGAATATATTCTGAGATCATGGAGCTTAGTTAAAATTGGAACAACTAGTGCTCAAAAAAAATTATTTTTTAACCTTAAAAAACTAAAAAATCAAATTGCTCCTCAATCAGAGGGAGATTTAAGAAATGAGCATGTGAATGAAATTGCGAATAAACTTGATGTAAGCAAAGATGAAGTTGTTTCAATGAATAGGAGATTGTCAGGAAAAGAATTTTCACTCAACGCTCAAGTGGGTGAAGATGGTGATGAATGGCAAGATTGGCTAGTTGACAAAGAATTAGATCATGACCTTAAGTTCGCACATCAAGAGGAAATGGAGCAAAGAAAGGGTTTGCTTAAAAATTCTTTAAAAGTTTTAAATGATAGAGAAAGAGAAATTTTATATTCTCGAAGATTAAGTGATAGCCCAATTACACTCGAAGATTTGAGTAAGAAATATCAAGTTAGTCGTGAAAGAGTAAGACAAATCGAAAATAAAGCCTTTGAAAAGTTACAAAAACACATGTTGTTATTGGCCAAATCTAAAAATCTTTTGCCAATAAATTAAATTTCAAATGGATTTTCTATCAATATTGTATCCTCTCGTTCTGGACTTGTAGAAATACTAGATATTTTTGTTTCTATAAAATCTTCGACAGCATAGATATAATTTTTTGCATTTTCTGGCAATTCTTCAATATTTTTTATTCCATTTGTAGATGTTTTCCAGCCTGGAAAGGTTTTATATATTGGTTGAATTTTAATTTGATCCTCTACTGCAGCTGGTAAATAATCAATTTTCTTGCCATCTAATTCATAATGAATACACATTTTTATTTCATCTAACTCATCAAGAACATCTAATTTAGTTAAAGCTATTCCATCAATTCCTGAAATTTTTATAGTTTGTCTTACTAAAACTCCATCAAACCAACCACAGCGTCTTTTTCGACTAGTAACTGTTCCAAACTCTTTACCTCTTGTGCCAAGTAATTCGCCAATATTATCAGTTAACTCTGTTGGGAAAGGTCCTTCTCCCACTCTTGTTGTATATGCTTTGGTTATGCCTAAAACATAATTGATAGAATTTGGTCCACAACCAGTTCCTGTTGCTGCACTTGAAGCAACTGTATTGGAAGAGGTTACAAAAGGGTATGTGCCATGATCAACATCTAATAAAATGCCTTGGGCGCCTTCAAACAATATTCTTTTTTTTTTTCTTTTATATTCATTAATCTTTAACCAAACTGGTTGAGAGAATTTTAAAATCTCAGGTGCAATCTTTAATAAATCTTTCTTTAATTGATCCTTTTTAAAAATTTTTTTTCCTAATCCTTTTCTTATAGCGTTATGATGTAGTAAAACTGACTCTAATCTTTGATCGAGGTTTTTTTCTGATCTTAAATCCATTACTCTTATCGATCTTCTTCCAACTTTATCTTCATAAGCTGGGCCAATGCCTCTTCTTGTTGTCCCTATTTTTGCTTTTCCAGCTGCATCTTCTCTTATTTCATCCATTTCTCTGTGGAAAGGCAATATTAAATTTGCTGATTCTGAAATTATGAAGTTTTCAATATCTACATTTACACCTTTTGATTTTACTTCGTCAATTTCCTCTAGTAATGCCCATGGATCAATAACAACACCATTTCCAATTATAGAAACTTTATTTTTTCTTACTATACCAGATGGAAGTAATCGAAGTTTATAAGTAATTCCATCAATTACTAGAGTGTGCCCAGCATTGTGACCACCTTGAAATCTAATTACAACATCTGCCTGTTCAGAGAGCCAATCTACAATTTTACCTTTTCCCTCATCTCCCCATTGAGAACCCACAACAACAATATTTTTCATTACTTAAATTTTTTTTCTACTTTCATTGAATTAAGATGATTTATTGGACCGTATCCTTTTCCATATTTAGGGTTTGTTTTTATCGCAGAATTTACATACTTAATTCCTAGCTCACAAGCTTTCTTAATGGGTTTTCCACATGATAAAAAAGTTGTTATTGCGCTAGACAAAGTGCAGCCAGTGCCATGAGTATTATTAGTTTTGTATCTTTTGCTAGTAAAAACTTTTATTTCAGATTTATTAACAAATATATCTTTAACTAATTTAAATTTCAAATGACCTCCTTTGATCAAAACATTTTTTGCTCCAGATGCTATTAATTTATTTGCTGCATAGATCATATCTTCTTGATTTTTTATTTTTGTGTTTGTTAAAATTTCTGCCTCAGGAATATTTGGAGTTATCAGAATAGTTTTACTAATTAACTTTAATTTAAGTGATTTTATAGCTTTATTGTCTATTAATTTAGCTCCTCCTTTTGCGACCATTACTGGATCAAGTATAATTTTTTTAATTTTTAGATTTTCCAACGATTTAATAACATACTCTATTACCTTTGTTGAATGTAGCATTCCAATTTTAATAGCATCAGGTCTTATATCTTTTGAAGTAAATATAATTTGATTAAAAATTTCTCTAGGAGCGATAGGAATAATAGATTTCACTCCTTTTGTATTTTGAGAAGTTACTGCTGTTATTGCTGTTGTAGCATAAGAACCTAATGCCGTAACAGTTTTGATGTCTGCTTGGATTCCAGCTCCACCAGAGGAGTCTGATCCAGCTATAATTAAAATTTTTGATTTTATTTTCAATTTATTTGATTGTTTTGGAAATAATATTTATACATTTATTGAGAATTTTTTTATCTTCACTCTCTACCATAACTCTTATTTTTGACTCAGTTCCAGATTTTCTTACAAGTATTCTTCCACATCCTTTCATTAATTTTTCTGCAATGTTAATAGATTTTTTCACTTCTGGTTTGTTAATAATATCTTTATTTTTTATATGAACATTTTTTAAGATTTGAGGTGTTTTCTTAAATTTATTAAAAAATTCACTGGCTTTTTTCCCTTTTCTGATAGCAAATAATACCTCCAAAGCAACTAACAATCCATCTCCAGTAGTTGCAAATTTTCCAAGAATAATATGTCCTGACTGCTCACCCCCTAAATTAAAATTATTTTTTTGCATTTTTTCTTTTACATACCTATCACCTACACTTGATCGAATAAATTTTATTTTTTTTATTTTCAAATATTTTTCTAAACCATAATTAGACATTAAAGTGCCAACTACACCACCTTTAAGCATTTTTTTGTTTTTCCATCTTGTTGCAAGAGCAGCAATTATTTGATCACCATCAATTATATTGCTTTTTTCATCACACATAATAATTCTGTCTGCATCTCCATCCAAAGAAATACCTAAATGTGCCTTGTATTTTTTTACAGCTCTTCTAATATTGTTAGGGAATGTTGAGCCACAAAATTTGTTAATATTTAAACCATTTGGATTTACTCCTATAGCAAATACTTTCGCACCTAGTGACCTCAATAGTTCTGGCCCAGCTTTATATCCTGCACCATTTGCACAATCAATTACAATTCTTAATCCTCTAAGATTAAAATCTTTTGTAAAATTTTTTTTTAAAATTTTTATATAATTTCTTGTTCCACTTTCTAATCTTTTAACTCTTCCTAAATTTTCAGGATTTGATAAATATTTATAAATTTTTTTATCAATTAAATTTTCAATTTTTTTTTCTATACTATCAGACAGCTTCATTCCATCTGGACCGAACAATTTTAAGCCATTATCATAGTGAGGGTTATGAGATGCTGTAATCATAATTCCCATATTAGCTTTCATAGATTTTGTAAGCATAGCTAAACCATTTGTGGGTAAAGGACCTAACGTATAAACATGCATTCCTGCTGATGCTAAGCCCGAAACTAATGCTGGTTCTAAAGTATAACCAGATAACCTTGTATCTTTTGCGATAATAGCAGTCTGTTTCTTTTTTTTTTGCGATCTAAAGTATGTTCCTGAGGCTAAACCAAATTTAAAAAACATATCTCCATTAATATTTTTACTATTAATAGCTCCTCTTATCCCATCTGTTCCAAAGTATTTTTTTGCCATTAACTTTTTATTAATTCCTTAAAAACTTTTATTCCTTGCAATATCTCACTTACTTCGTGAATTCTTAAAATTTGAACTCCTTGCATCATTAAATAAACAGATGATGCAACAGTTCCACCTGTTCTATTTTTTGTATCATTTTTTCCAGTTAATTCTTTTATAAATTTTTTTCTTGATATGCCAACAAGTATAGGAAAGCCAAGCGAATGAAAAATAGAAATATTACTTATTAAATTCATATTATGTTTCAAATTTTTTCCAAAACCTATGCCTGGGTCAATAATAATATTGTTATGTTTTATGCCAATCGATCTTAGAAGTTGGATTTTTTTTTCAAAAAAATCATATATATCTAATAATTCATTTTTATACGTTGGATTTTTTTGCATATTTTCTGGTATTCCTTGTGAGTGCTGTATTACAAATGGAACTTTGTATTTATTTAAAATATTTTGGGTTTTAAAGTCATAATTTAATCCTGACACATCATTAATAAGTTTCACTCCAAGCTTAATACCTTTTTCCATAATCTCTGATTTTCTTGTGTCCAAAGATAAAGGAATTTTTTTATGAAGAGATCTTAATATTTTATTAATTCTATCCCATTCTAATTTTGTACTTATTGGTTTCGAGCCTGGCCTAGTTGACTCGCCACCAATATCTATAATAGATGCCCCTGATAAAAACATTTGATAAGCATGTTTAATTCCTTTTTTTTTAGTATTATATTTTCCGCCATCAGAAAAGCTATCAGGTGTAATATTTAATACGCCCATGATATTCGGTATTTTTTCAAAATTTAAATTTGCAAAATTTTTTTTTTTTGTAGTTATTTTTTTTATATCTTTTGCTACCTTTTTTTTTAACTCTTTTGATAATCTAAATATTTTATTTATAGGAACTTTTCTAATAGATTTTCTTGATATTAATTCTATATAATCAAAAGAAATTTTTTTATTTCCATGTAGTGGTAATGATTTTTTGTTTTTAACTAAAATTTGGGATTTTTTACCATAATAGAAATTACACACTCTTGTGTAATATCTAGCCATTAATACTAATGAACAATTTTTGGTTTTAGTCCTAGAGCGCCCATCGCAGAACCTTTGTCATCTTCAACTTTTAAATCTTGTTTGTCCGCAGGATATATATTTTTATTAATAATATTTTCGATTTCTTCCCCAGTTAAAGTTTCGTAAGTCATAAGAGCCTTTGCAATTTTATGTAAATCATCAATTTTTTCTGTCAAAATTTCTTTAGCTTTATTGTAGCCCTCATCAACTAATTTTCTAATTTCTTTATCAATCTTTTGAGCAACTTCCTCAGAAACTGATTGAGTTTGAGTTACTGATCTTCCTAAAAAGACCTCCTCTTGATTTTCACCATATTCAACTGGCCCCATCTCCTCACTCATTCCATATTTTGTAACCATGGCTCTAGCTAATTGTGTAGCTTGGTTGATATCTGATCCACTTCCACCACCTGCACCAGTAGAAATATTGTCTTTTCCAAATATAACTTCTTCTGCAACTCTTCCCCCAAAACATACTGCTAATCTTGCTTTGAGATATTTAATTGAATGACCATGTTTATCCCTCTCTGGTAAATTCATTACCATACCTAATGCTCTACCTCTTGGTATAATTGTAGCTTTATGAATAGGGTCATAAACAGGCATATTAAATGATACTAGAGCATGCCCACCCTCATGATATGCTGTTAATTTTTTTTCATCCTCTGTCATAACCATTGAACGTCTTTCAGCACCCATCATCACTTTATCCTTGGCTTCTTCAAATTCACTGACAGTTACAATTCTTTTATTTTTTCTTGCAGCTAATAAAGCTGACTCATTTACTAAGTTTGCAAGATCTGCTCCCGAAAACCCTGGAGTTCCTCTTGCAATTGTTCTTAAATTTACGTCTGGTCCCATTTTGATTTTTTTAACATGGACTTTCAGAATTTTTTCTCTTCCTATAATGTCGGGATTCGAAACAACTACCTGTCTGTCAAATCGTCCTGGTCTCAATAAAGCTGGATCCAAAACATCTGGTCTATTGGTTGCAGCAATTATTATAACACCTTCGTTAGTATCGAAACCATCCATCTCAACAAGTAGCTGATTAAGAGTTTGTTCTCTTTCATCATTTCCTCCACCTAAACCTGCACCCCTACTTCTCCCGACCGCATCAATTTCATCAATAAAAATTATACATGGAGAATTTTTTTTACCTTGCTCAAACATGTCTCTTACCCTTGAAGCCCCAACTCCTACAAACATTTCAACAAAGTCTGATCCAGAGATTGTAAAAAAAGGAACATCTGCTTCTCCAGCAATAGCTCTGGCTAATAATGTTTTACCTGTTCCAGGAGGTCCAACCAATAAAGCACCTCTTGGGATTTTACCACCAAGCCTACTAAATTTTTTGGGGTCTTTTAAAAATTCAACTATTTCCTCAACTTCTTCTTTAGCTTCTTCGACGCCAGCAACATCATTGAAGGTAACTTTTCCTTTAAGCTCATTCATCATTTTAGCTTTTGATCTTCCAAACCCCATTGCTCCACCTTTGCCACCTTGCATTTGTCTCATGAAAAAAATCCAAACAGCAATTAACAATAACATTGGAAACCAGGAAAGTAGAACTCCAAATAATGATGGCATTTTTTCATCAATTGGTGCCGCAGATATGCTTACGCCCTTATCAGAAAGTTTTTCAATTAGGTTTGGATCATTAGGTGAATAGGTTGTAAAACTATTTCCATTAGAATAAACACCTTTTATATTGTTTCCTTGGATTTCGACTTTTAAAACTTCTCCATTATCAACAGAAGTTAAAAATTCTGAAAATATAACTTGATTGCTTCCTCGAGTATTTGACTGAGGGTTTTTAAACATATTATAAAGACCAATAGTTAAAAAAACTATAATTGCCCACATTGCTATATTTTTCATATTCATATCTTTAAAATAAGAATAATTATAAATTAAACAAGGGGCAATTTTGATTAATGTCGCAATAATTATTACTCTTTTGAAATAATTACCGTCTGATTAACCTTTTTAATGATACATCCCCCTAAAGTTACCTTGAAAAATTTATCATTACTAATATGGTCAATAATGTTATCTAGCTTTTTTCCCCTAACCGAGTAATACCTTTTGCCAATAAGTTTTATCGATTCTGAAAATGCTCTAAATATAATTTCGTGAGGTTGTTGAAAAAAATTTTTATTTAAAATTAATTGATTATTTTTATTAGAAAAAAAAGTGTTATTAAGCAAATTTTGCTTTACATAAAAATCTACAACAAAATTAGAGGCTTTTAAGTTTTTAATTGTTTTAAGAAATTTGTTTTTATCTAAACCATTTTTCTGAAGGTCAAAAATTAATTTTCTAATCCTTATTCTTAGATATTTTTCATCTTTATTCGTTGGATCATTTACATAAAAATTAAAAACTTTTTTTGAAATATATTCTAAATCTTCTTTATTTTGATTTAATAAAGGTCTTAACAAATTCTTATTACTAATTTTACTTTTTGTGTTTAAAGATACAAGTCCATTTAATCCACTTCCCCTCAACATTCTAATAAAAAAATTTTCAAATAAATCATCTCTGTGATGTCCGATTAAAATATTGTTTATCTTAAATCTATCACAATAAGCGAAAAGTAATTCGTACCTTTTTTTTCTAGCTAAAGACTGAACATTATTTGTTGGTTTTTTTCCTTTCCAGCTTAAAATATCAGCATGAATAAATAATCTTTTTAAAACCTTTTTAACTAATTTTGCTTCTTTAGAGGACTCAGGTCTTAATTTATGATCAATTATTAAGAATTTAGGATTAAGTCTCTTTTTAATCGAGTATATCTTCGCTAGGAAAGCTAATGCCAGACTGTCTGCTCCACCTGAGACTGACACCACAAAATTTTGATTAATATTAAGAAAGTTTTCAAAATTTTTATAAGTTTGTTTAATTTTCTTATTGTTTAATTTTTCCTTAAGAAGTTTAGGAATTTTGATTTTTACACTCAAACTTTTGAGACTCATATTTAGCTTTTTGTATTACAGATTGATTTGCTTTAGGGTATTGTTTTTCAACACCATTTATCATTTTACAACCTTGATCTTTTTCTCCAATCTGTATCATAGATACACCAAGCTTTAATAAATTTATAGGAGCTTTTTCTCCCTTTGGATATTTTTGGTAACCTTCTAAATAAGCTGATGCTGCATCAGTATAAAGTTGTCTAATTCTAAAAGTTTCTGCATACCAATATTGAGCATTACCAGCTAAGTTATGTTCTGGATTAGTTATTACAAATTCTCTAAATGCTCTTTCTGCAGTTGGGTAATCTCCAACTTTTAAAAAACTTGTAGCAAATTCATATTGTTTATCTGGACTTTCATTTGGAAGTATCTTTTCCTCTGATTGAAAATTTTCAGTAACAATTGTCGCAGTGGTATCAATTGATTGTGTTTTTTGTGATGTTTCATTTGAAGAAGTATCTTTATAAGATATTGATCCAAGATCTTGTGGTTTAGAACTTCCAGGTAACTCTTCATCATTATTTTCATTAGCCTTTTTCACAATTTTTTTATTACTTCCATCAGATAATAAAGAGCTCTCTAAATCTTGAAATCTCAACTGATTGTCTGACTGAACTTTTGACATTCTGTTTGACAATTTATCTAACTTAAAATTTATTTCCTCAAATTTATTTGTTAATTGTTGAAACTGATTTTCTATTTCAGAAAGTTTTAATAAGTGTCTAGTTAAAACATCTTCAGAATTAATACTTGAATTATCAGATGAGCTATTGTTATTTATGTTATTTAATTGAGCTGAGCTCGAATAAACTGCTTTTTCTAAAGTTTTAATATCTTTCTGAATTTGTTCTAAAGTTTCATAAATATTATGATTATCTGCAAATGAAATTGAACAAATTAATAAAAAAAAATTAACTATAAAAGATAATTTTAAAATTAATTTCTTAAGGTAAAACTTCATAACTCAGGTTATGATTAAAATAATGGCAAAAAAAAGACCCTCGTTCATTTAATAAACAAGGGTCTTTAAAATATAATAATTAATTTGCTTTAACTGATACTGATCTTCTATTTTTTGACCATGCTAAAGGATTTGATCCTGAGTCCACAGGTCTTTCTTTACCATAACTTAAAACAGATATTCTGTTTGAAGAAATTCCGTAAGTCATCAAATAGTCTTTTGCAGCATTTGCTCTTCTTTCACCTAAAGCCAAGTTATACTCTCTTGTACCTCTTTCATCAGCATGTCCTTCTAGAACAATAGTGATATCAGAATTTTTTCTTAACCAAGCTGCCTGTTTTCTTAATGTCTCTCTTGAAGCCGTAGTTAAAACTGACTCGTTTGTTGCGAAGAAAACTCTATCAGGAACTCCTGAAGCTAAGTATTCAACAGTGTCTGTTCCTGTGTATACGTCACCTTGCATTTGTCCTGTTGATTTCTTTGATGTTGCACATGCAGATAGTGCTAAACATGCAACTGTTATTAAAAAAGCGTTTTTTAGAATTTTGTTTAGTTTCATTATTGCTCCTTGATCAATATTTCTTATTCTTACTTTTTCACAACTAATTAGATGTTTCAAGTTAAAAAATCAAGATAATAGTGTTTAATTACTTAATAAAGATGACCATGATGGGTCTGATGCATCCGTTGGGGTAGTTACAAGCCTCTCATTATAGCCAGTTAAATCAATAGACCATAATTTAGCGGAAAAACCTTCTCCCTTATCATTAGTTTTAGTTTCCCTATAAAAAATTAAAACCCTACCATTGGGTGACCATGAAGGTGCTTCTTGATAAAAATTTTCTGTCAACAATCTTTCTCCACTTCCATCCGTCCTCATTACTCCAATATAAAATTTTCCTTTATGTAATTTGGTAAATGCAATTAAATCTCCTCTTGGAGACCAAACTGGTGTTCCGTATAATCCTCTTCCAAAAGAAATTCTTTTAACATTACTACCATCTTTTTTCATAATATAAATTTGTTGATAGCCACTCCTATCAGAGTTAAAACAAATATATTTTCCATCTGGAGAATATGAGGGTGAAGTATCTATTGAAGGATGATTGGTTATTTTTTCAACAATTCTATTTTCTAAATCCATAGTGTATATATCTGAATTACCATCTTTAGCAAAACTCATTATAATTTTTTTTCCATCTGGGGAAAATCTTGGTGCAAAAGTCATTCCAGGAAAATCACCGACCACCTCTTGCATTCCTGTTTCGATATCTAAAAGGTAAACTCTAGGTAAGTTTCTGAAATAAGATAAATAGGTAACCATTTGACTTGTGGGATTAAACCTAGGTGTTAATACAAGCTCATTTCCTAAAGTTAAAAATTTATTATTTTCTCCATCTTGATCCATAATTGCAAGTTTTTTTATTCTTCTAGTTTTTGGACCTTCTTCAGCTACATAAATTATTCTTGTATCAAAATAACCTTTTTCACCTGTTAAACGTTCGTAAACTTTATCTGTTATAATGTGGCCTACTCTTCTCCAGTTATTTGGAACCGTCGTAAAAGCAAGGGCCATCATTTCTTTTCCAGCAAGAACATCCCACAATCTAAACTCAACCCTTAACTTATCATCAATAAAATTTACATTCCCTGTAATTAATGCTTGGGCTTTAATTAGATTCCAATCTTCAAATCTTGGTTTAAGATTTGCAATATCTGGCTCTTGAAGAAAAGCATCTTTATTTAATGGATTAAACAATCCCGAAGTTTTCAAATTTTTTTCAACAACTGCTGAAATTTCTATACCTATATTTTTTTTTTTAAGGATTTTTTCAAAATTCTGTCTTGAATTTTCATCAATTGATAAAGGGGATACAGCTATGGGAAGAGGGTTTAAATTACCCCTAGTAATATCGACCTCAATCAAAGCAAAGGCTTTAGTAGGCAAAATAAGAAATAAGATTATTATAAAAATTCTTTTCATAAGATATATTACCCTTCTAGCATCTCTCTTGCATCAAAATTTAATTGTAATTTTTTCCATCTTTCATACCCAGTCGTTGGTACTCTAAGTGGTTGACAGAGTTTCACAGCTCTCAATGCACTTTCGGCTAAAACTTTATAAAATCCCTGACCTGGTTTATTCATTCTAGCATGATCCAATATTTCTGATTGAGACACAGTACCATCAGGATTTAGTTCAAGTTTTATTCTGACTAATAAATTTTCATTATAAGGCAAACCTAAAGGTATACTCCAACATCCAAATATTTGTGCTTTTAAAGCATCTTCTTCACTTAAAGATAACCCAGTATTTTCTAAATTTTTCTGCTGATCTTGTGTAACTTTGTCTGTCTTTTTATTAGTTTCGGATGTTTCAATTTTAGATTTATCAATTAATGCTGCAATATTATTAGGATCAAATAACTCTTTTTTCTCAAATTCAGATACTTGCTTTACTTCGTTATCAATTTTTTCAGGATTTTGTTTATCCTCTTTAATTTTTTCAACCTTTTTTACTTTATCCTCTGGCATTGGTACTGAGTCAGGTTTAACTTTTTTGACTTTTTTTGGTGGTGCTTGTTCAGAAACTAACTTTTTTTCCTTTTCTTTAATTTTTTCAATTGTTTTTTTTGCTTTTGGAGCAAAGGGAATATTAGTTTTGTCTGTAATTTGTATTAATTCAACTGATACAATTGGTGGAAGATCAATTGGTTTTTTTGCCAAAAATGGCAAGCTCATCGCTGTAATAATAATTAATATAAAATGTAAAACAGAGGAGATTAATAAGCTTTTGCTCACTTTTGCTTACCTTCCTTTATATGGTTCAGAAATAAGTGCTACTTTTGTGAAACCTGAACCTGACAAGAGGCCCATAATTTCCAACACTCTACCATAGTTAATAGTTTTATCGCCTCTTACATAAATTCTTGTATCTGTTCTATTTTTTGAAACAGCCAATACTTTAGCTATAATTTTATCATACTCTACCTTTGACTCTTGTATAAAAATCTCTCCTTTTGAATTAATAGATAATGTTAGAGGCTCAGCTTCTTCAGGAAGAGAATCTGCTGAACTTTCTGGGAGATCCACTTGTACTCCAACAGTCAAGAGAGGAGCCGTAACCATAAATATAATTAAAAGTACCAACATTACATCAACAAATGGTGTAACATTTATTTCGCTCATTGGTTCTTTTGATGAACGATTTAATTTAAAAGCCATTCTAGATTATTGTTAAAAATCTTTTTGAAAAATTTTCTAATTTTCTTGAATACAAAATCGAGTCATTATTAAATTTATTATATGCAATAACCGCAGGGATTGCCGCCAACAATCCTAACGCTGTTGCAAATAACGCTTCTGCTATTCCGGGTGCAACTATAGCTAAACTAGTATTTCTTGAAATTGCAATGGATTGAAAGGAATTCATGATTCCCCAGACTGTTCCGAACAAACCAATAAAAGGAGCAGTGGATCCCACTGTTGCTAAGAAAGTATAACCTTTACTTATTTTAGACATTTGTTTTTCTATTCCAGTTTCCAACATGGTGGTCATCCTGTCATGTAAATCAGTTCTTGATTTTCTTTTTAATAAACTCTGCATTGCATCTTTAAAAACTAATGCCATTGGGTCTTCTGTGTTTGATGGAAGGTTATTATAAAATGACTCTGCAGACTTAGAATTCCAAAACTTTGTCTCAAACTCTTCAGTTGATTGATTTATTTTTTTAAATAATCTAATTTTTTCTATAATTACTGCCCATGAATAAACTGAACAAGCTATCAACAAAATAATTACAGTTTTGACTATAATATCTGCACGTATGAATAAATTTAAAAGAGAAAAATCAGCACTTGATGCTAATCCTACTGCTTGAGTTGAAATATCAGCTTCCATAAGGCCTTCTCACACTTAAATGTGTCATCAATTTGTCTTTGATTTATCAAATTATTCCTCAAATTTATATGTTTCGTAGTAAAAACTGGCAATTAATATTGCGTCTGCTTTATTTGAGTCTTTTTTTTTTGAAAGTTGTGATGAAAAAGATGGAAACATCTCAATTACTTTAGTTCTACTAGCATCCTTTTCTGAATTAATTAAACTAAAATATTTTTTCCATTTGGCTGGTCTTATAAAATACATGGGTAATTGCATAGCAGAACAAATTCCTTTTAAAATTCCAAAAGATTGTCCAAAATTAAACATACTGGTAACTCCTTGACCTGGCATTGCTGAAACTTGTTCTATAATTACCCTAATATTTTGTTTTTCAATTTTATTTATTCTTTTTAAAATTTCGTTGTAAATTTGGGAACCATTCACTTGCCTTTTATTTTTTTTTCCATCTGTCATTGTTGGCATTTCAATTACATCAATGATTTTTCCATCTTCAAAAAAACAAATTGATCCAGATATTCCAGGGTCTATACCAATAATTAACATAATCTACTTTACAAATTCAACATTTGAATAAATATTTTGTACATCATCATCCTCCTCTAATGTTTCAAAAAAATTAATCAAATTTTCATGTTTATCTTTAGAAATTTCAATACTGTTAAGTGATCGCCATTCAATTTCAGTTGATATAAAATTGTTAATTTCTTTTTCTAATTCTTTTTTCACGTTATATATATCATTAATTGGACATTGAATTTCATGAAAATCACTATTTGATTTACATTCGTCAGCACCTGCATCTATAGCTAATTCTAAGATACGCTCATCTGAAACCTCTTTTTTTTCAATTTTAATTATACCTAATTGATTAAAATTATGTGAAGCAGAGCCTTGTGTACCAAGACTGCCTCCAGCTTTTTGAAAAATAGTTCTGATATTAGATGCAGTTCGGTTTTTATTATCCGTGAGAGTTTCAACAATAACAGCAACCTTATCTGGGCCAAAGCCTTCATATCTTAAATTTTCAAAATTTAACTCAGTGTTAACAGATGATTTATCAATTGCTCTTTCGATGTTATCTTTTGGCATATTTGCCGACCTTGCAGCTTGAATAGCAGATCTCAATCTGGGATTCATTGCAGGATCTTTATCTCCTAACTTTGCAGCAACAGTTATTTCTTTTGATAATTTTGAAAAAATTTTTGATCTCTGCTTATCAGCTTTACCTTTTTTATGTTTGATACCTGCCCAATGAGAATGTCCTGCCATAAATTAATCAAGTATTACTTAACTGACCTCCAAAAATAAAACTTTTTATTTTTTTAGCTAAACCAGTTTTTATATCACAATCAACAATAACACCACTTAAAGTGGCCTCACCCTCTGCCGGGAAGTGTTTAACAGAGTCTTTTTTTAAAAATCTATTTAATGAATTATTTTTATTCATTCCTATAACTGAGTTATAATCGCCACACATTCCTGCATCTGTTTGATACCCTGTGCCACTTTCTAAAATCCTAGCATCATTAGTTGGTATATGTGTATGAGTTCCAACAACCAAAGTTGCTTTTCCATCAAAATAATGTCCTATAGCATTTTTCTCACTAGTAATTTCTCCGTGAAAATCAACTACTAGAAAATCATAATCTTCTTTTAATTTATATTTTTCCATAAAATTTTTTGACGTTTTAAAAACATCATCACATTTTTTCATAAAAACATTTCCCATTAAATTTAGAACTCCAATTTTGATCTCTTTAGAGGTAGTATAAATTTCAAATCCTCTACCTGGTGCAGGTTCAAATAAATTTTTAGGACGTAATAATCGATTTTCTTTATCTATAAAATTCATTATATCCTTTTGATCCCAAACATGATTTCCTGTTGTAATCACGTTAACACCACACCTAAAAAAATCTTCACAAATTTCTTTTGTTAGTCCAACACCTGTTTCATCAGCATTTTCAGCATTTACAATTACAAAATCAATTTTATTTAACTTAATTTGATTAAGAAGATTATTCATTATTTTCGAACAACCTGAAATTCCAACTACATCTCCTAAAAATAATATTTTCATTTAGTTTTGTTTTTCTGTAACTATAAAATCTAATTTAATGTCATATCTATTAATTGGTATATTTTTAACTTTTTGAAAAGAGTAAGCTAAACCAATTGTTATGATCTTTTTTTTTTTTTTAAGTTTTTTAATATATCTATCGTAAAATCCTCCACCGTAGCCAACTCTATTAAGATGTTTATCAAAAGCCACTAGAGGTACTAACAAAATATTAGGATAATTTATTTTGTTTGAAATTGGCTCAGGAATTCCATATTTATTAATTAATAAAGGATCTTTAGTCGACCAATGAAAAAAGTCCATTTGAGAGTTTTTCTTTATTTTAGGCAATGTAACTAAGAAATTTAGTTTTTCAAATTTCTCTAAAATTTTAATAATATTTACCTCATAGTTATATGGATAATATCCACCAATAATTTTATTATTAATTTTTTCTTTTTTTAGTATTTTTATAATATTGTCAAAGTTAATCTCTTTATACTTAGGATATTTTCTTTTCCTAGTTTTTAAAATTTTTTTTCTAAGTTGAGATTTTGACACAATGATTTTAAGATAAATTTTCTAAATTTGCCTTTTCAACAAAACTTGAAATTTCATCAGCTGCTTCATCAATTAATTTTTCATAATTTTTTTGATTTTTTTCTATTTCATCTTTCAACTTAAAATGATTTTCATTTAATTGATTAATTTCTAATTCTTTTTTGTCTCTATATTCATAAATTAGAGATTTAAGTTCCTTAAATTTATCAGTGAGATTTTTTAATTCATCTTTTTTTTGTTCAACTTTTTTCTTAGTTTCATAATATTCATCCATTACTTTAACAGCTGTGATTAATAAAAGTTTATTTTCACCTAAATTTCCCAAATCATTTTTAAGATTATTAAATTTTTGATTTATTTGAATTAATAAATCTTCTAAATGTTCCTCTTGTCCATCCTCACATGATAACAAAAATTCTTTTCCATTAAATTTAATACTTACGTTTGCCATTTATCTATTTCCTCTAGTAAAGTATCTGTTTCTTGATTTAATTCATCAATTTTTTCAGAAAACTCTATTTGTTTTTTTTGCTCTATTTTTTCCTGATTTTGAAATTCATCTAATTTTTTACTCAAATTATTGAAATCATCTGTCAAACTTTTATATTTTTCCTCTAATTCTTGTTTTTCAATTTCTAATTGATTTTTCTGACTATTTAAATTTTCTATGTTTTTTTTTATTTCTGGGTTTTTAAGATTTAAATTTTTTAATTTTGTTAACGCCAAATTTAATCTTTTTTCTTTTTCGATCACAGATTTCATATATATATAATTATATTATTAAATAGAATCTTCTTAGTCTAGACAGGATAGTTTTTTGAGCAAACAATATAAAGAATTAGCTAATTGTATTAGATTTTTGTCTATGGACGCTGTTCAAAAAGCTAATTCTGGGCACCCTGGAATGCCAATGGGAATGGCTGATGTAGCAACTGTTCTGTTTAAAGATTTTTTAAAGTTTAATCCAAAAAACCCAAGTTGGATTAATAGAGATAGGTTTGTGCTTTCTGCAGGACATGGGTCTATGTTGCTTTATTCGCTTTTATATTTAACTGGTTATAAAAGTGTTTCATTGTCTGATATAAAAAATTTTAGACAACTAGACTGCATTTGCGCCGGTCATCCTGAATACCGTCCAAACTCTGGAATAGAGACTACTACTGGTCCCTTGGGACAAGGAATTTCGAATGCAGTTGGTTTTGCTATATCAGAAGAAATTTTAAAAAAAAAACTTGGTAAAAAAAAAATTAATCATAAAACTTATGTAATAGCTGGTGATGGATGCTTAATGGAAGGAATAAGCCATGAAGCATTAAGTCTAGCTGGTCATTTAAAATTAAAAAATCTAATTTTACTTTTTGATAATAATTCAATTTCTATTGATGGACCAACCAGCTTAGCTGTTTCTGATGACCATGAAAAAAGGTTAAAAAGTTATGGGTGGGATTATTTAAAAATTAATGGTCATAATTACAAAGAGATAACCAAAGCTTTAAAAAAAGCACAAAAATCAAAAAAGCCTATTGCTATTTCTTGCAAAACTACAATTGGTTATGGTTCACCAAATAAAAGCGGGAAAGCATCATCTCATGGAAGTCCTTTAGGAGAGGATGAAATAAAATTAGTAAGAAAAAAATTAGGATGGAAATATGAACCTTTTCAAATTTCAAAAGATTTATTAAATGAGTGGAAAAAAATCGGGAATGAAGCTAGCAAAAAAGCTGAGAAACATGAAAATAAATTTAAAAATATTTTATTAAAAAATGAAAAACTAAGTTCATTCAATAATTCAATTGAAAAACTTAAAAAAAATTACTTAGAAAACCCTAAATCTCTAGCAACTAGAAAAACTTCTGAAATGTTTTTAGATATAGTTTCTAAAATACCAAATCTTATTGGGGGTTCAGCTGATCTAGCTGGTTCAAATAATACTAAAACTAAAGACCATAAAATAGTTAAGCCAGGAAATTTTTCAGGAAACTATATTCACTATGGAGTTAGAGAACATGCAATGTGTGGAATAATGAACGGAATAGCTTTGCATAGTAATTTAATCCCATATGGTGGAACTTTTTTAATTTTTAGTGATTACTGCAAGCCATCTATTAGATTGGCGGCTATGATGAAACAAAGAGTTATTTATATTTTTACTCATGATTCTATTGGACTTGGAGAAGATGGGCCAACTCATCAGCCAATTGAACAACTAACAAGTCTAAGATCAATTCCAAATTTAAATGTGTTTAGGCCAGCCGACTTAATTGAAACTTTTGAGAGTTGGCAATTAGCTATTGAAAGTAAAAATGCTCCAAGCGTAATCGCTTTAACACGACAGGGTGTTAAACCAATAAGAAATCAATATAGCACAAAAAATGAATCATCTTATGGTGCTTATGAAGTTTTAAGAACTGGAGAAGATATAAAATTGACATTAATTTCCTCAGGTTCAGAAACAAGTTTAGCTTGTGACATTAGTCATAAATTGGCCACAGAAAGTATTTATTCAAAAGTAATATCCATGCCTTGTCAGGAATTATTTGATCAACAAAGTAAAGATTATAAGAATAAAATTCTAACTGAAACTGAGATGGTTGTTTCTATAGAAGCTTCTGAAACAAATTATTGGAAAAAATATACAGGTACAAATGGATTGAACTTTGGAATTAATGATTTTGGAAAAAGTGCACCTTATAAAGAAATTTTTAAACATTTTAAATTAAGTTCGGAAAGTATAATTAAAGAGATTAAAAAAAAACTATGAAAATAAAACTTGGCATAAACGGAATGGGTAGAATTGGGAGAATGATTATTCGATCTATAATTGAGAGCAATAATAAGAATATAGAAATTAAACATATCAACAATAGAACAAATTCTGAAGCTTGTTCAACTCTCTTAAAATATGACTCAATCCATGGAAAATTTAAAGCTGATATAGATTTTGATGATAAACATCTGATTATTAACAAAAATAAAATTACTTTTAGTCAAGAAACAGACTTAAAAAATATAAATTGGGAGAAACATGATGTGGATTATGTTTTTGAATGTACTGGGAAATTTAATTCTAAAGATAAATTAAAAACTCATATTGATAATGGGGCAAAAAAAGTTCTTGTTTCAGCACCATGTAAAAATGCTGATAAAACTATTGTATTTGGAGTGAATGAATTAGAACTGAAAAAAGATGACAAAATTATTTCTGCTGCTTCTTGTACAACAAATTGTCTTGCACCAGTGGTTCATGTTTTAAATGAAAATTTTGAAATTGAAAAAGGCTTTATGACAACAATTCATGCTTATACAAGTGATCAAAGAATTTTAGATAATTCTCATAAAGATCCAAGAAGAGCTCGATCGGCAGGCCAATCTATTGTACCCACCTCAACTGGCGCATCAAAAGCTATAGGTGAAATTATACCCTCTCTTAAAGGAAAATTAGAAGGTATAGCAATGAGAGTACCCACACCTAATGTTTCTTTAGTTGAACTTGTCTTTTGTACAAAAAAAGACTTGAGTGTAGAAAGAATTAATTCAGCATTTCTAAACTTTAGCAAAAAAAGCAAAGTTCTTGAACTTACTCAAGAAAAACTTGTGTCTATAGACTTTAACCATAATCCCGCCTCATCTATCGTTGATGCAAGTTTAACAAACGTGGTCGGAGGAAATATGGGTAAAATTTCGGCTTGGTACGATAATGAGTGGGGTTTCTCAAATAGAATGTGTGACATAGCAGAATACCTTCATAAAATTTCTTAATGAAATATATAAAAGATCAAGAAAATTTGAGTGAAAAAATAGTTTTATTAAGACTAGATTTAAATGTTCCTCTCAAAAATGGAATGATTACAGACCAAACAAGAATAGATAAAATTTTGCCTGTTATTAATTTTTTAATAAAAAAAAAATCTAAGATTTTGGTCATTTCTCATGTTGGTCGACCAAAAGGTAAGGTTGATAAAGCTCTTTCGCTTAAGCCAATTTGTGAAAATTTAGAAAAAAAATTAAATCAAAAAGTTAGCCTCATTAAAGATAATATTTTAGAACTAAAAAGAGATAATTTATTTAATGATTCAAAAGAACAAATTATTTTTTTGGAAAATATTAGATTTTATGAGCAAGAAGAAAAAAATGACACAATTTTCTCAAAACATTTATCAAAACTAGCAGACATATTTGTGAATGATGCTTTTTCTTGTTCACACAGAGCTCATGCTTCAGTTAGTAAAATTACTGAATTTTTACCGTCTTATGCTGGCTTACAATTAGAGACAGAGATTAATGCATTAAAAAAAGTCACAACTGAAATTAAAAAACCTATTGCATGCATTGTTGGAGGATCAAAAATCTCAACAAAAATTAGTATAATAAAAAATTTAATACCAAAATTTGATAATATTATTATCGTGGGTGGTATGGCTAATAATATTCTCAATTATTTAGGAAATCCAATAGGAAAATCAATTAGAGAGGATAATTGTGAGTCGATTATTGAGGACATTTTTAAAACTGCAAAAAACTATCCATGTAAAATTATCTATCCTGAAGACGTTGTTGTAGGAAAAAATAAAGAAGATAAAGCACAAATCAAAGAATTAAATGAAGTAAATAATGACGATTTAATTTTAGACATTGGGCCAAGAACTATAAATAAAATTAAAAATATAATTGAAAACAGTGAAACTATTTTATGGAATGGTCCAGCGGGTTATTTTGAAAACCCTAGTTTTGCATTGGGTAGTTATGAGATTGCAAAAAAAATTGTTGAGAAAAGTAAAAATAATTTGATTTATTCTATAGCGGGAGGTGGAGATACAATTGCAGTTTTAAATCAAATCAGTGTAATTAATAATTTTAATTTTGTTTCAACTGCTGGTGGAGCATTTTTAGAATATCTTGAAGGAAAAGAACTTCCTGGTATAAAAGCTTTAAATTAATATGTCTGAACTAAATAAAATAGCATTAGAAATTTTAAATAATGGAAAAGGAATTCTGGCTGCTGATGAAAGCACTGCGACAATGACAAAAAGATTAGAGGGTGTCAATGTTCCATCAACTCCAGAAAATAGACTACTGTTTAGAGAAACCCTTTTTAGTTCTTTAGGTATGAAAGAATGTATAGGTGGTGTGATTTTATATGATGAAACTATTAAACAAACATCCTCTAAAAAAAACAAGATCCCAAAATTAATTTCATCTATGGGCTCTCATCCTGGTATAAAAGTGGATACAGGAGCAAAAGTTTTAGCAGGATCACCTGATGAAAAAATTACAGAAGGTCTTGATGGGTTAAGAGATAGATTGAAAGAATATTATCACCTCGGAGCAAAATTTACAAAATGGAGAGGTGTTTATAATATATCCAAAGATTATCCCAGCAAACTATCCATACAATCGAATGCTCATGCGCTAGCTAGATACTCTGCATTAGTTCAAGAATCTAATATGGTTCCTATTGTTGAGCCTGAAGTATTAATGGATGGCGATCATTCGGCAAAAGATTGTTATCAAAAAACCTCTGAGGTAATAAAAAAATGTTTTGATGAGCTTATTTTACATAAAGTTGATTTAACTGGAATTATATTAAAACCCAACATGATTTTATCAGGCAATAAATCTAAAAATAAAATTTCTAATGAAGAAATTGCAAAATTAACTTTGGAATGTTTAAAAAATTCAGTTCCATCTGAAGTGCCAGGTATCGCATTTTTGTCTGGTGGACAATCAGAATTAGAGGCAACAGAAAATCTAAATTTAGTTAATAAATTAAATGATACAAATTTCATAATGAGCTATTCTTATGGTAGAGCTCTTCAACAAAGTGCTTTAAAATTCTGGTCAAAAAATGTACAAGACATTGATGGCACTCAGAAAATTTTCAATCATAGGGCAAAAATGAATACATTAGCAGCTCAGGGAAAATGGTCAAAAGAAATTGAAAACCAATAAAAAAAAATTTATTTATCTTTTATCACCCAATAAAATAAAAAATAAATTTTTTAATGATTTAATTGAAATTTTAAAATTAAATAAAGTGAGTTTCTTTCAACTCAGACTTAAAAATACATCTTTTAAAAAAAAACTATTAATTGGAAAAAAAGTAAAAAAAATTTGCAAAAAATATAATACAAAATTTCTAATTAATGATGATGTTCATCTTGCTAAAGAATTAAATTCTGATGGTTGTCATTTAGGTCAAAAAGATATGCAAATACTTAAGGCTAGAAAATACTTAAAAAATAAAATAATTGGAATTACTTGTCATAATTCAATTAAATTAGCAAATGCTGCAATAAAAGATAAGGCTGATTATTTAGCTTTTGGAGCTTTTTATGCCTCGAGAACAAAAAAAACTAAATATAAAGCTAGTTTTAATTTACTCAAAAAAATAAAAAAAATAACAAAAACTCCTATTGTTGCTATTGGTGGTATTAATTCTAAAAATTATCAAAAACTTCTATTGAATAAAGCTAACTTTTTAGCTATCTCAGGCTACATTTGGAAAAATAAAAATTTAAAACCAACTGAAGCAATTAAATATCTAAAATGAAAATTAACGCTGGCGAAATTAGAGTTGGAATGCTGTTAGAGTATAAAAATGATTTATGGCAAGTACTTAAAACTCAACATGTAAAACCAGGCAAAGGTGGTGCATTTGCACAAATTGAAATGAAAAGTGTTAATAAAAATACTAAATTAAATGAAAGATTCAGATCAAATGAAAATGTTGAAAAAGCCTCTTTGGAGGAAATAAACTATAATTTTTTATATGAAGATGAAAACTGTTACTTTTTTATGCAACCTAAAACTTTTGAACAAATAGAAATTAAAAAAGATATAATTGGTGAAAAAGGAAAATTACTCACTGAAAACTTAGAGGTATCAGTGAGTTTTTATAATGACAGTCCAATTTCAGTTGATTTACCAAATCAAGTAACATGCAAAATAGAAACAACTGATGCTTCGCTTAAAGGTCAAACAGTTTCTTCCTCATATAAACCAGCAGTATTAAATAATGGTTTAAATATTCAGGTACCTCCTTTTATAGAGTCTGGAGATGAGGTAATTATTGATACTAGAAATCTTGAGTATATAAAAAAAATTTAATGTCATGAACTCAATTTCTGCAAATTTAAATGTAATGATCAAAGCAAGTGAAAAAGCTTCAAAAATATTAATTAGAGATTTTGGAGAGATTGAAAAATTACAAGTATCTAAAAAAGGACCTGCAGATTTTGTAACCAATTCAGATTTAAAAGTAGAAACAATAATCATGGAAGAATTAGAAAAAGCAAGACCAACTTATTCTTTCATATCTGAGGAAAAAGGAACTAAAAACAATAAAGATAACAACAATACTTGGATTATTGATCCAATAGATGGCACTGTAAATTTTTTACATGGTGTCCCTCATTTTGCAATATCAATTGCACTAAGATCAAATAACGAGATCATATCTGGATTAATTTATGATCCAATAAAAAATGAAATTTTTTTTGCTGAAAAAAATAGTGGTGCTTTTTTCAATAATCAAAGAATAAGAGTGTCTAATAAAAATAATATTCAGGATTGTCTATTTGCGATTGGTGGTAAATTAAAAGGTGAACCAAGTTTTCCTAATAGGAAAACTGGTTGTGCAGCCTTAGATTTGGCATATGTTGCATCGGGGAGATATGACGGATATTTTCAAAAAGATTTAAATTTATGGGACATAGCAGCAGGTGTAATCTTAGTAAAAGAGGCTGGTGGAATTATCAATGATATTGACCTTAATAATCTAGAAAATATAAATATTATTGCTTCTAATCCAAATATAAACACAAAATTTCAAGAAAAATTATATAACTTTTAATTGTTTTAAAAAAATCTTTTGCTATAAGTCTCGAAATGAAAAAAAAAATACATCCTAATTACCATACCATAAAAGTTGAAATGACTGATGGTACACAATTTGAGACAAAATCAACTTGGGGCGCTGAGGGAGATTTACTAAAACTTGAAATTGATCCTAAATCTCATTCTGCCTGGACAGGTGGTAAACAAAAATTGATGGATAAAGGAAGAATAAGTAAATTTAATAAAAAATTTCAAAATTTCAAATCAGAAAAAAAAAGTTAAATGTCAAATGCACCTTTAATGCCAATGGCAACTGCTGTATGGCTTGTTGAAAATACAACTCTTACATTTAAACAAATTGCAGACTTTTGCAAACTTCATGAGGTTGAAATTCAAGGTATTGCAGATGGCGAAGTAGCAAAAGGTATTAAAGCCTATAATCCAATTATATCAGGTCAACTTTCCAGAGAAGAAATTGATTTGTCATCGAAAGATGAAAATAGACCATTAGAAATAAAAAGTTCTGATATTGAAATTTCTAATGAAGAAAAAAAAATAAAAAAATATGTTCCATTATCAAAACGACAAGACAAACCTGACTCAGCTCTCTGGCTTATTAAGCAACATAATATTTTGAAAGATTCACAGATTGCAAGGTTAGTAGGAATTACAAAAAACTCTGTTACTTCTATAAGAAATAAAAGTTATTGGAATTATAATAATTTATCGGCAAAAGATCCTGTGGCGCTCAATTTATTTACCCAAAAAGATTTAATAGAAGCTATTGAAAAAGCTGAAAGAAGAGTAAAAAGAGAAAAAAAACTCAAGGAAAAACTGAAACAAACTTAAATTAATGAATAAAATAAATAGACATAAAATTATAAAGATGCTAACTATGTTTTTTTTTGGAGGTGGTTATTAAGATAGAAGTAAAAGATAATAATGTTGAACAAGCACTGAGGGTTTTAAAAAGAAAGCTTCAGCGGGACGGTTTTTTTAAAGTTATCAAATTAAAAAACACTTATGAAAAACCTTCCGAAAAGAAAAAAAGAATACTCCAAGAAAATATTAAAAGAGTAAAAAAATTAAATAAGCTTAAGAACCGAATTTAATTATATCGCGGGGTGGAGCAGTCTGGTAGCTCGTCAGGCTCATAACCTGAAGGTCGGCGGTTCAAATCCGTCCCCCGCAACCAATTGTTTAATTAGAGATTTTTTGTAATATCTTCAGTCATTTTCTTAGCATCAGCAAATAACATCAAGGTATTTTCTTTATAAAAAAGATCATTATCAATTCCTGCATATCCAGGTGAAAGACTTCTTTTAACAAATAAAACTGATTTACATTTTTCTACATCCAATACGGGCATACCATAAATTGGACTTTGAGGGTCAGTTTTTGCAACTGGATTTGTTACATCATTAGCTCCAATTACAAAAGCTACGTCAGCATTTGCAAAATCATTATTTATTTCCTCTAATTCAAAAACTTCATCATAAGGAACATTTGCTTCAGCCAATAGTACGTTCATATGACCTGGCATTCTTCCGGCAACTGGGTGTATTGCATATGAAACTTTTATGTCATTTTTTTTTAAAGTATCAACCATTTCTCTTAAAGCATGTTGAGCTTGAGCAACAGCCATTCCATAACCAGGTACAATTATTACTGACGATGCATTTTTCATTAAAAAGGCTGCATCATCTGCATTGCCGCTTTTAACAGGTCTTTGTTCTTTATTTTGATTAGAAGTGGATTGTTCGGTTGCACCAAATCCTCCTAAAATGACATTGAAAAATGATCTGTTCATTCCTTTACACATTATATAAGAAAGAATTGCTCCAGATGATCCAACTAAAGCACCTGTAATAATCAGAGCAGTATTTTCTAAAGTGAAACCTATTCCAGCAGCTGCCCAACCAGAGTATGAATTTAACATGGATATTACTACCGGCATATCTGCTCCACCAATTGGAATAATGATCAAGAACCCAATTAAAAAAGAAATACCAATTAAAATCCAAAATAAATTAGATGACTGAGATGCACATAACAAATAAGTTAAAACAAAAATAGAAATTAAAATTAAGGCATTTAATAAATGCTGTCCTTTGAAAGTAATTGGCGCACCTGACATAACCCCCTGTAATTTTAAAAAAGCTATTATAGACCCAGAAAAAGTGATGGCTCCAACTGCTCCTCCAATTGACATTTCAATCAAACTAGCAAGTTTAATCTTTCCTGGTGAACCTAAATTAAATGCTTCTGGATTTATAAATGCCGAAATAGCTACAAACACCGCAGCCAAACCAACTAAACTATGAAAGCCAGCTACTAATTCTGGCATAGCAGTCATTGGAATTTTAAAAGCTATAAATGAGCCTATTGCACCACCGATAATCAGAAAAATAAAAACATATAAAAATCCATTTGAAAAATTTCCAACTGAAAGGAATGTAACTGTAATAGCAATAATCATTCCAATTATTCCAAAAAGATTACCTTGCCTAGAAGTCTCGGGCGAAGACAAACCTCTTAATGCTAAAATAAATAACACTCCAGAAATCAAATAAAAAACTGCAGATAAATTTGCTGACATAATTATTTATCCTTTTTCTTTTTTTTATACATAGCCAACATCCTTTGTGTAACTAAAAATCCACCAAAAATATTAATTGCTGCTAATGCAATTGCAAAATAACCAAATAAACTTGATGATGAAAATATATTCCCTTCATTGCTAGCTAAAGCAGCTATAATAGCACCCACAATAATAACCGAAGAAATTGCATTTGTTACTGACATTAAAGGTGTGTGTAAAGACGGTGTTACACTCCAAACAACATAATATCCAATAAATATTGATAGGATAAATATACTTAATCTAAATATAAAAGGATCTATTTCCATAATTATTTTAATAATGTTTTTTCTATAATTTCATCTTCGAGATTAATATTAATTTTATTTTTTTCTTTATCAAAAAGATTTGAAACGAAATTAAATACATTCTTTGCATAAAGGTTTGATGCTGAAATTGGCAATTTATTCAAAATATTTGTTTCACCCATAATTTTTACACCTTCTTTATCTATAATTTTATCTACTTCTGTGAAAGCAGTGTTACCACCTTGTATAGCAGCTAAATCATAAATTATTGATCCTGGTTGCATATTCTTTATCATATTTTCTTTAATGATTACTGGGGCTTTTTTGCCAGGTATTAAAGCGGTGCAAATGACTATATCAATTTTTTTTAAAGTTTCAGCTAAAAGTTCTTCTTGTTTTTTCTTGAATTCGTCTGATGTTTCTTTTGCATAACCACCTTCAGTTTCAAGATTTTCAGAACCATCAACACTTAAAAACTTTCCACCCAAACTTTCTACTTGCTCTTTAGATGCCATTCTAACATCAGTAGCAAAAACAATAGCTCCCATTCTTTTAGCCGTTGCAATTGCTTGAAGACCTGCAACTCCTGCACCAACAACTAAAACTTTTGCTGCTGGAACGGTTCCAGCTGCTGTCATCATCATAGGTATTGCTTTTTCAAAATGAGAAAATGACTCAATAACTGCTTTGTATCCTGCTAAGTTAGCTTGGGAAGATAAAACATCCATCGATTGAGCTCTTGTAATTCTGGGTAATAATTCAAGTGAAAAACTATTTATTTTTTTTTTTATTAACTCATCTATTTTTTCTCTATTTAAAAAAGGGTTTAATACCCCAATAAGTGATTGATTATTTTTTAAGTAAGACAACTTTTCATTAGGTAATAATCCTAGCTGAGCTATTATATCTGCTTTATTAAAAATATCTTTTTCATCTTTAATAATTTCTACTCCAAGATCTCTAAAATTCTTATCATCAAAACCTAAATGATTTCCATAACCTTCTTGAAGTGAAACCTCAATTCCTAGAGAAATAAATTTTTTTGCAGTTTCAGGTGTAACTGAAATTCTTTTTTCAATATTATGATTTTCTAAAATAGATACTAATCTCATGGAAGAACCTTATAATAAGAATATTGCCATAAGAACCAAAACTATTACAACAGCGACAGTTCCCCACAGGACAAATTTTGTAAAATTATTCCAAGTTTTTTTATGGTCTCCATTATCCATAAAAACTATTTCTGTCTAGCTTTGAATTTTGGATTAGTTTTATTAATAATATAAACTCTACCTCTTCTTCTTACTAATTTAGAATTAAGGTCTCTTTTTTTTATAGACTTAAGTGAGCTTTTGATTTTCATAAATTTAACCCTTAATAAACGAAGAAATGTAATCTTTCAAATTTATTTTTCCATATCTCCGAAATACCTTATTATTTAATGAAATTTTTGTTAAGGCCGAAGCATATCTCTCCCCAGGCCTTTTTTTTAAATAGATTATCTTATTTTTAAACATTTTCGCCACCTCTAAAATTGAATAAGATTTTTTATGTGTTATGGAATAATGTGCACACTTATTATTTTTCCAAGCTTCATAACACACTTTTACCGTATCATGAATATGAGTAAATCTTCTAGATTGATTTCCCGGCTTAACAACTGTAAGGGGTTTTTTTTTTTCGAATTTATCCTCAAAAATTCCTATAACAGTGGCCATTGAGCCTCTTTTAATTTGTCCCGGTCCATACACATTGTAAAAATAAATTACCTCATACTTAAAATTGAACCATCTTTTCAAATTCTCTAAAAGTTCTAAGTTTTTTGATTTTGTAAAAGCATAAGGAGATAAATTTTTATCCTTACCGTTGTTACCTAAAGTTGCAGATGTTGCAGAATAAATTAATTTAATTTTATTTTCTAAACAAAATTTAAAAACTGCATTAGTACCTATTGAATTAGCCTCAAGACATTCTTCAAACTTTTTAAAGCTTTGATAAATTCTAGCAAATTCCCCAAAATGAAATAAGGAATGAATCCTATCCTTATATTTGATTAGTTTTTTTTTAATTTCGAAAGTATTAGCAGAAATATATTTTACTCTAGAACTTTTAATATGATTTTTTTTACTTCCAGATGAATAATTATCTAAACTTATTATTCTTTTATTTGTTTTTTTTAAGAAAAGTTTTATTAAGTTCGACCCAACAAATCCCGAACCACCAGTTACAATTATTAGATTTTTCATTTTAGATTTTAGCCTGGCAAAGCCCTACTCTCCCGTATCTTAAGATAAAGTACCATCGGCGCAGAAAGGCTTGACTTCCGAGTTCGGAATGGGATCGGGTATGACCCTTTCGCAATAATTACCAGGCACCAGATTTATATTGATTTTAAAAAAAAACGCAAATTATAATTTGATACATTTTTTAAGGAAAAATGCCCTATTATATTTTTTATAAGTATATAAAAAATACTTATTTAAAATTAAATCAATAATTAATAAATTTAAATATATATGCGCACATATAAAACAGCTTTTGTAAGTTTTTTTTCGATTATACCAAACACTAGTGGTGCAACATCTATGACGAATAACCGTTTTAGGCATTGGCCTTTTAAAAAAAGATTATTTCAACTATCGCAGATCAAAAGAAAAAATACAAAAAAAATTTGTTCTATTTTTTTAAGAAAAGAGACCCCTTTAAATAAAATAATTAAACTACCTGAAATTATTTTTAAAATTTATAATTATCTAAAAAATTCAAAAAATAGAATCATAATTATCGAAGGTTCCAGCTGGATATTTTATACTTTTGTAGTTTTGTTTGCATTTAAGATATTGCTTCCAAAAACTAAGATTATATATATTTCTCATAATGTAGAGTCAGAAATTAGGAAAAAATTCTCAAATAAACTAATTTATTTATTGACGAGAGTATTGGAGAAAATAGTATTTAATTATTCAAATTTATCTACTGTAGTTTCAAAACAAGATAAAAATAAAATTAAAAAATTTTACAATTTGAATCCAATTATATTCCCAAATGCCATCTCAATTAATTTTAAACCAATTAAAAATAAAATTAAATATGATTACATAATTTATTGTGGATCATATCTTTATAAACCAAATAAGGATGCAATAGATTATTTAAATGACAATATTATGCCTAAGCTATTAAAAGAAAATCCTGATATAAAATTATTGTTAACTGGAGGAGGATTAACTAAAGATTATCCCTGGATAATTAATAAGGGAATAGTTTCAAAGAATTATCTATATAATCTTATATATCACTCAAAATTAATGTGTGTTCCATTAAATTTTGGATCAGGAACAAGAATTAAGATTATTGAATCTCTCTCGATAGGTACTGTAGTTTTATCTACAAAAAAAGGTATAGAGGGTATAATGCTAAAAAATACTAAGCCACCTTTTGTTGAAAAAAACAGAAAAAATTTTCCAAAGATAATTTCTAATATTATCAAAAATAATAAATCTATAAAAGTTAAGTCTTTAAAAGATAAGATTTATTATAAAAATCTTTATTCAATGAAAAATATTACTGAAAGTTTTGTAAAAAAATATTTAAATTAAAATTTTTTTTTTTGATAATATTCAATTATTTTTTTTATACCCTCTTCGATTTTAGTTTTAGGTTTCCAGTATTTTAAGAAAAAATTATTAGATAAATTGTTAACATTGTTTTGTAGCTCATCTTTTCTATTTGAGGGCTTTATCTTAATTTTTAAATTTTGCCTTAATAAAATTTTTTGAATTATTTTAGCAATTTTTATAATTTTGATTTTTTTTGATGTAGTTAAATGTAATTCTTTTTTTTGTTTAACAAAAAAATTGAAATTGTTCATTATCTTAAATAAACCCTCTGAACAATCATCTGCATATAAAAACTCTCTACTTTCTTTGCCACTAGTTAGCATTTTAATTTCATTTTTCTTAATTGCCATTCTAACAAAATCTGTGATTACATGAGATTTTTCTATTTCCTTCTCAATTCCGTAAACATTCCAGAATTTTACATATATGCAATTTAAAGAATTTGTAACATCTTCCCCTAATCTTTTTAGAGTTCCATAGGAAGAAAAATCCATATTAGACATCTGGCTGCTTGCAAATATAAATTTTTTTTTATGTTTTTTTAATAGTCTAAAAACATTACTCATAATTAATAGATTGTTAATTAAAAAATCAAATGTTTTCTGATATTTTTTAAGATATCTTGAACCACCAACATCAAAAGCTAAAAAAAAAACAAAGTTACTTTCTTTAATATTTTTTTCGAGTTTCCGATTGTTAAAATTTCTTAAGTCAAAAGAATTTCCTGAGATAATATCAAATTTTAAAATTTCATACTTTTTCTTATTTTTAAAATAATCAACTAAATGACCACCAATTTGTCCTTCTGAACCAAGTATTAAAATTTTTTTTTTCATTTAATTTTTAAATAAATTCATCTTTTTTTTATTAATCTAATTATCTTTTTTGTTAAATTGTAAGGATAAAATATCAAATAAGATAAAATTAACTTAAAATTTAAATCCTTAAAATTAAATATCTTGTAAAGAAGATAATAGTAAGATCCAAAAGCATAAAGTTTACTTAATTTTGTGTATTTTAAAAAATTTAAAAAATATCTTTGGTTTTCTTTCCAAGACTCAATTTGCCAAGATCGATTCTCAGAAAATGCTTCAAAATCATTTTCAAATTTTAAAACATTTAAATATTTAAATAGATTGATCCTTTTAATTTTTAGAGCTTCACTAGCTGCTACATAAAAATTTTCATTTATTCCCCAATCATATTGATTATATTCTTTTATAATGTTTATGAACTTATTAGCTCTATCTTTTGAGAGTTTAAAAACAATTAAGTCAATACCATAATGTGGCCAAAAACTATTTTCGATAATTCCGTTTTTAATATGTGTATTAGGATAAACTAGTGCACAAAACTCCTCATCATTAATTTTTGATAAAACTTTAAATAAATTATTAGGAACTATAATATCAGCAGTTGAATAGATAAGATATTGAAAATCATTTTCTAAAAATTGGTTTAAAGAATTTTGTAACATCAGTTTATTAGAATATTTTTTATTTTGAGGAAGGCTGGACTTCGGAATATTTACATAAAAATTTTTAATTTTTTTGTTATCTACAAATTCTTTAACATTTTTTTCATCGAATTGTGTTAAGCTAAATGTGATATCAAATTCGATACTTTTAATAGAATCTACAAACAAACTTTGGTAAAAATCATTTACTTTTGAGCTTCCAATAGGCCTAAATGATACTAGCCAAAGTGCTTTCATATAATTAAGTTTTGTAATATTATTTTTAATGGATTATCAAATTTTGTTAAAAACTAAAGGATTTTTTTTTCAAAATTTTGAAGATCCTCTGGAGTTCCCATTCCAATCATTTTTTTAACTTCAATAGATTTAATCTTTTTGTTATCTAATATTGCTTCATTATAAACTGGACAAACATAAAATTCATTATTCACTCTTTTGTTGTTTTTGATCATTTGTTCAGCATATTTCACATAATTTTCACCATGTTTCCAATAATAAACACCAACTGTTGCTTCCTTTGATATAACTTTTTTCTCTGCAACTTCTTTTACAAGACCATTTTTGTCACTTTTTGCGTATGACCACTTTGGATGAATCGACTCAAATGTCAAAATAGCTCCGTCATACTTTTTTGTAGTAATCTCATACATAGATTTAGAACTATTCCATTGTATATATTGATCTGAGTTAGCAATAACTAAAGGATTACTATTATTGATAAACTTTTTTGCTAACAATGTAGTGCATGCAGCACCTTCAGTTAATTTATCTATTTCTATTATTTCACAGTTGGGTTGTAAGATTTTCAATACACTTTTAATATTATATTTTTTTTGATGTTCTGACTGTATTAAAAAAATATATCTTCCTTTTAAATTAAGGCTTTCAATCACCCATTGGATCATTGGCTTGTTATCTATTTCAATTAATGGTTTTGGAAAAATATATCCTGCATCAGAAAATCTTTTTCCTGCACCAGCCATCGGAATTAGTATATTCAAATTTTTATCTTCCCATAAATTTTTTTCATTATTAATTTTAATTTTATTATTCATTTTGATATAATGATTAACATTTTTAAAATTTACTTCACTTAAATTTTGGATTGGAACTAAATTGCCACCTGAATGAGTTGCAGCTTGTCTTCCATAGTGAGAGTCCTCTAAAATTAACGACTCCTCAGGATAAATACCAAATTTCATGAATATTTTAAAGTAAATTTCAGGATTCGGCTTAGAGTTTTTCACCTCTTCATTGCAAATTTTGTAATCGATATATTTTTTTATTTTGAGATTTTTTAAACAGATATCTAAAGTTGATTTAACAGCGTTGGTTGCTACTGCCAATTTATATTTTTTTGATAATTTTTTAAATAAATTTATGGTGTTTATATTATAAACAACAGACTCCTTTAATAGTTTAAGCGTAGATTTTTGTTTAAATTTTTGTATTTTTGAAAAATTTTTTTTTGATATTTTTTTCTTTTTTGCAATTAAATTTAGCTTTTTAATAGTTGGCAAACCATCAAAAATTTTGACATGATCTTCGTATTTAATTTCACTAATTTTAAATTTTTTTAAAGCTAAATTTAATGCTTTAAAATGAATTAGTTTTGTATCAACAAGTACACCATCTAAGTCAAAAATAATAACCTTAATCATTTTTTTTTTTATACTTTTCTATGAAATCTGAACAAATACCTAAACAATTAAATTCTTTTTGATCTGACAGCTCTGGCAAAACACAAATACTATTTATTAATAAAGTTTTTCCTGGATACACCCAAAAAATACCTTTGCTAGTTATTGTATAGTCATCATTTTGGTGCCAAAAATAATGACAGTTTATTTTGGACATTTCATATAATGCTTCCTCATTTTTGGCATGGCACCAAAATCGGTTGTTTAAAATAAAATCTTTATCCACTTTAAAACTTGGATAATCGTGACCCAAATAAAAACTATTATTTTGAAACCAAACATCTATTTCTACATCAAATCCTTTATTTACTGCTTTCATTATATATTCGGGTCTATTTTCATCTTTTTCAGATTTTCCCTCTAAATTTCCTCTATGTGAAATATAAATCATTACTTATTAGTTTATTTAGTTATTAATATGTAAAATATTTATATTATAATATTTAAATCATGTCATTTTATAAAAACTTAAAACTCAAGATTAAATCAAATTTCCCAAATCTTGTGAGATTCTTAATTAAATTGAGAGATAATAATTTTATTATTAGAGTATTAAAAAAACCATTTATTTTATCTGTAACCAAAAAGGTGCATGGGAAAAAAATTGTAAATTCAGAAAAAGGTGTTTTACTTGATTTTAGCATTGATAATTATGTTTCTTATACATTTAGACCTAAAAAATCTGAAAACACTATGTTCAATATTGAGACATATGATAATTCCTCGACAGCAATTATAATTCAGGGTCCTCTTTATGGCCTTGAGAACTATGTTAAAGAGACTCTTTATTTCTATACTAAAATTTTTAATAATGTTTTGATAATACTTAGTACTTGGGAAGATGAGTGTTCAAAAAGTTTTATTGATAATTTTAAAGATCACAAAAATATAAAGATAATTCGAAATAATAAACCTAAAACAATACATAATGTAAATCTACAAACTGCCTCTACAATTAGTGCTCTTGAATACGCAGAGGGGAAAAAAATAGATTTTTGTCTCAAAACTAGAACTGACTGCAGAATATATAAAAAAAATGCAATTTTTTTTCTTAAGAATTTATTAAAAAGTTATCCTGTAAATAAAAAATATAATTTGTTGCACAGAATAATTAGTTGTTCAATTGATACTAGAAAATACAGAATATACGGACTTAGTGATATATTATTATTTAGCTCAACAAAAAATTTGATTAAATACTTCAATCCAAATGAATTCGTAAATAGCTTAAATGAAATGGGTCTTGGAAATTATCCTTGTATAAAAAATGAGACAGCTATTGTTAATGAAATTTTTTTATGTGCTAGATTTTTAAAAAAAAACAATTTTAAAATTGACTGGACTCTTGAAGATTGGTGGAACAAATGTAGAGAATTATTCTGTATAGTTGACGCTAACTCAATTGATTTTTTTTGGTACAAATACGATTGGAAATATGAGCAAAGATTCAATACAAATTATACATCAAATTTTGAACAATCTTTGCAGTTTTCTGATTGGTTATGTTTATATAATAATCCTGATTTTATATTTGATAAACAACTAAAGGAAAAATGGAAAATCAAGGATGGGATATTTGAACAATAATTATTTAAGTAATATTTTTGTTTCAGGGCTTCCAGGTATTATATCTATTTTATTATCTTTTTTTTCGATACCAATATATTTAAATTTTATTTCTGCAGAATTATATGCAAATTTTTTAATTCAACATTTTATATTATCATTAGGTATGTTTCTAAATCTTAATTTAGGAAAATTTGCTTCTATTAAAATTCAAAAAATTAACGAAAAATTTAAAAAACAAATAATTTTTACTACATTATTTTTAAGTTTGATCTTTGGTATAATTATTTCTGCAATAATTTTCTTTATAATTTTTATTGTGTCTAAAAAATTTAACTTTATAAATTTTTCTGACTCATTATTCTTCGGTCTTTTCATTACAATATTATTTATTAATGTTGAGTTTATAAATAAGGGCCTTGGGTATTTCAAGATATGTAGTTTTTTAAATTTTATTTTTTATGGTGTGTCATTATCTTTACCAGCTTTTTTTCTATTAATTGAAAGTAATGAATTTAAATTTGTAGAAAATATGTTTTTAATTTCTATTTATATTAAATATTTTTCATTTTTTTTTCTCTTCTTAATTTTGATTGTTAAAAAAAAATTTGTGATAGGAAAAATAGATTTTAATTTAATACAAGATTTTAAAAATCATTCTAAATGGATGACTATTACGGGAATTTATAATCAAATTTATGATTATATTGATAAACATCTTATTAAGATAAATTTAGGTTCATTAATGTTAGTGACTTATTCCGTTCCCCAACAACTAGCAGCGAAATTAACAATTTTTTCTCAATCAATTATTGCTGTTTTGCTTCCTAGGCTTTCTTTATTAAAGAGTAATTTAGAAAAAAAAAAAGTTTTAAGTGCAAATTTATATTTTTTTATAACAATAATGAGTTTTTTTTTAATAATATCACTACCTTTTTTTGATGAAATATTAAGTTGGTGGCTTAAGAAATCTTATAGTGATGATTTACTTAAATTATTTAAAATTTTTATATCATTAACATTCCTATCTTGTGTATCGAGTATTATTATTTCTTTTTATGAGTCTAGAATGTTTGCAAAAATAAACACAAGATATGAAACTATTGCAATTATTCCTTTTATTATTGGATTAATTATCTGTGTATACTTAAAAAATATTTTTGCTTTTGCAATTTTACTATTTCTTAAAGAATTTGTATTAATTTTAGTAAGAGCTTTTAGTATAAAAAATTATATAGTAAATTTTATTTATTTTATTTTGTATCTTTTTATTTTTATTACAGCTTTTGTTTTTTCTATTTTGGGGCAAGATAGTTTGTCACTTATAGTAAGTTTTTTACTTTTAATATTATTATTAGTTAAAATCCCCTATGATTTAATATTAAAAGAATTTTATAAAATAAAAGGTTAAATTTATATTCTGATCTATTTATCATTCAAAATTTTTTTATTGTGATTTAAAAAATTATCTATAATTAATGAGTATATTTAAAAATGAATAATTCTATTGCTTTTTTTAGAAAAGAAACAAATTTAATTGATAAGTTTTTAATAATCTTCATTTCATTAATGCCAATGTCTTTGGCTATTAGTATATTTGCGGCGGATTTAATGGCTTCTATTTCGGGATTGATAATTTTATTCAAATTTTTTGACAAAGATAGCAAAAAAAAATTCATAACAATCAAGAAAGAAATAATTATTTTTTTAACTTTATATTTAATTATATTGATCAGTTTGCTACTAACTGAATATAAAAGTTATTCATTTCTAGCATCTTTTTTTTATTTTAGATATTTTTTATTATCATTAGCTTTTTTTTACTTATTAAAAAAGTATGAAAAATTTTTTGTAATTTTTTGTATATCAATGCTAGTAACTATTGGAATAGTAACTTTTGATTCATTTTTACAATATTTTTTTAACTTTAATTTATCTGGTTTTAGTCAAATACAGGGCGCTGGATCACATTTTCATATAACTAGTTTTTTTGGAGATGAAAAAAAACTCGGAAGTTATTTAGTAAGGCTTCTTCCTCTCATGCTAAGTTTAATTTATTTTTATAAACCTAAAATTCCATTTTATTTTGAAATAATTATTTTAGCTTTAATTGGATCAATTATCTTTTTTACTACTGAAAGAACTGCCCTATTTTTATTATTATTAGTATATTTGTCATATTTTTTAGTGAGTAATAAAAAAATTATATTTTCGATTGGAATATTTATTGTTTTTGTTTTTCTTTTTTCTTTAAATAATGATTTAAAAGTAAAATATATTGAAGGAACTATTAAACAAACAGGTATAAAATTTTTTTTTGAAGAAAGTCCAAGACCAGTTGAAAAAGATATTCCAAGATACTATTCGTATGAACATGAAAATCTATCATTTACTGGTATAGAGATTTTTAAAAATAATTTTTTATTTGGATCGGGAGTAAAAAATTTTTATAATAGTTGTCTCGATCTTAAACCTAAGTTTCAATATAAAATTAATCAAAGAAATAATAGATTGATTTGCTCTACTCATCCCCATAACACATATATTCAAATTTTATCTGAAATAGGTATTTTGGGATTTTTTATTATAGCCTTTATATTTTTAAAATTTACATTTATTAATTTAAAAATTTTTTTGAAAAAAGATAAAAATAATTTTGATAAATCATATTTTTTTATTAATCTTACTTTTATTATTAATTTGATGCCACTCATTCCTTCAGGTAGTTTTTTTAATAACTGGATGTGCTTAATAATGTTTTTTCCTATTGGATTTTGGCTGTATATTAAAGAAAAATATACAAAATAATGTTTTTAAAACCCTCAGTTAAAACTATATTCATTAAACTTTTCTTAATTATTTCGTTTTTAGTATGTTGGTTTTCAATTTCAACATCCTTTGAAGATCTTTTAATTTTTCATAAAGGTAAAGATATCAATTTAAATAATATAATAAATTTTTGTAGACATATTTCTATTTATTTTTGTTTTTTTTTGTTAATTTTGATTTTTTTAATTTTTAACAAAAAAATTAATTTTAAAAAATATAAAATCTTTTATTTACTGATTGCATATTTTGCTGCTCAATTTATTGGACTGGTTTATACAGGTAATACGATTGAAAACATCTCCTTTATCTTTAGCTCTTTTACTGTAATTCTTACTATAATTTTGATAGACAATTTTTTTTCATATAATGAAAAAAAATATTTTTTATTAATAAGTTTTTTAATTTTAAATGTTGTATTTTTTCTTACCTTTACCCCATCTCTGATAAACTATTTAAATGGAGGAAGTATTTATGGTGGTTTTTATAGTTCTGATTTTTTTTTCGAAAAAGATACACCTAGATCTTCAGGACTAGCTCGAATGGCTCTAATAATATTTATTTTTATAGAGTTATTTGAGATTCAGTATTCTAAATACCTTAAAAATCATTCGAAGAAAATATTGTTGATCAAAATAATTTTTTTAACTTTTGTTACTCTTTTTCAAAGTAGAACAATAATTTTTATTACAGTTATAATTTGTTTTTTTATTTATTTAAATCGAAATAAGTTTGAATTTAATAAAGTTACTAAATTTATTTCAATTTATTTTTTTATTCCAACTTTTTTGTTTTTTTCATTATCTACATTTAATTCTTACCAATCTACAAAATTAAGTTTTTCAGAAGAGGATATAAAATTACTTGATCATTTAAAATCTGATGAATTAAGAATTTTTAGAGGTTATCAACAAGGTGATATTTCATCTGGAAGATTTTCAGATTGGAAAGAAATTTTAGAAAATGTATCTGGTAAAAATATTATTTATGGTTATGGAGCTCAGGGCGACAGATATCTAATTAATCAAACTGCTTCTAATGGTTTAATTTATACTTTTGTCAGTTCGGGTTTAATTGGTTTAATATTTTTCATTATTTTTAATATTGCAGTTTGTTTAAAAATTATAAAAATATTTTTTTATTATTTTAAAGAAAACAGTGAAGATATAATATATTGCTTAATCTTATTATCACTGTCATTAAGAGGTATTTTGGAGACCTCTTATGCTGTATTTAGTATTGATTTAATTATTTTTATTTTAGCTTTAAGCTTTATTTTTGATAGTAATATCAGAATTAAAGATATTAAAATCAAGTACTCTAAATGATTGTTTCTAATTACGTTCTTATCACAATTTTTATCTTAAATTTTATTTTTTTAATTAATTTTTCAAAAATTAAATTTTTTCACTTAAATATTGATAGGCCAGATAAAAAAAGGAAATTTCACTCTAAACCAACTCCATTAGCTGGTGGAACAATAATTTTTTTTAATTTAATTTTTTATTGGTTAATTTATCAATTTTATGGAAAATCTTTAGACGATGAAATATTTTTTAAAGATAATTATTCATTCAATTTATTCATCTTTGTTTGTTTAGTTGTTTTTTTACTTGGTTTTATTGATGACAGAATAAATTTAAAAGCTAATTTTAAATTTGTAGTGATTTCACTAATTGTAGTAGTTTTATTACTTCTTGATGAAAATCTAATTATTAATGAAATAGAATTTTCTTTTTATAAGAGAATATTTAATTTAAATCATTATTCAATTTTTTTTTCAGCTTTTTGTTTTTTAGTTTTTATAAATGCTTTCAATATGTTCGATGGAATAAATTTACAGTCAGCGCTCTACTCACTTTTGATTTTTTTTTGTATTATTTTTTATTATTCAGATTCATTATTAATAAGAATATTAATTATTTCTTTAGTTTTCTTTTCTTATCTAAATTATAAAAATAAAACCTTTTTAGGTGATAGTGGCACTTTATTAATCTCTTTTATAATAGGATATGTATTTATAAAACTATATAACCTTGATTACATAAACTATGCAGATGAAATTACTCTGTATATGATGATACCTGGATTAGAACTAATAAGGTTGTTTATCAGCAGGATTGCAAACAAAAAAAATCCATTAACATCTGATAGAAATCACTTACATCATATACTTATAGATAAATACTCATTAAAAAAAACTTTGCTGATAATATTTTCATTAATACTTCTACCATTAGTATTAAATTATTTTCAATTTTACAGTTTAGTTACAATACTGACTACAATTTTTGTATATTTCATTTTATTGATATATTTTTCTAAAAAAATTAAAAATTTTCTTTAGGGTAAATTTCTTTTAAATAATAATTACAATATTTTTTTAATCCTATTTTCAGAGTGATTTTTGGTTTCCAGCCTAGACTCTTAATAATTTTTGAGTCAAGTTGTCTTCTTTTTACCCCATCAGGATATTTTTTATTAAAAACAATTTTACCTTTATAATTGATTATTCTTTTAATTATTTTTGCAATTGATTTAATTGAATAATGTTCACCACCACCAATATTTATAAAATCCTGGTTTAATTTTCTTTTTAGTAAAAAATAAATTGCTGAAGATAAATCCTCTACATTTAAAAATTCTCTTTTTACTTTACCTGTGCCCCACACTTCCACATAGGGAATATTTCTAATTTTAGCTAAAGTGAATTTCTTTACTAAAGCTGGCAGTACATGACTAGATTTTAAATCGAAATTATCACCCTTTCCATATAAATTTGCCGGCATTAACGATATAAAATCCTTCTTATATTTTCTTTTTAAATGTTGAGAATATTTTAATGAAATTATTTTAGCTAAAGCATAACCCTCATTTGTCTGCTCTAAATAAGATGATAATAATGCTGTCTCTTTAATTGGTTGTTTTGTTTTTTTTGGATATATACAAGCAGAACCTAGATTAATTAGTTTTTCTACATTATATTTCATTGAGCAATTGGTTATATTTAAACCTATCATGGAATTTATAAATATATATTCTGATTGAAATGTTTTGTTGTCTAGAATTCCACCAACTTTTCCAGCAGCATTTATAACTATATTGGGTCTATATTTTTTAAACCATCTGTCTACAGATATTTGGTTTGTAAAATCCAAATCTTTTCTTTTGCATTCAATAATTTGAAAATTTTTTTTTTTTAATAATTTATAAATGGAACTTCCTACCATTCCCTCTTGACCAGCAATTAGAACTTTTTTTTTCAAAGTTTTTATTTTAAATTTGATTTTCTAGTAAGCTCAAGGTCTGTATCCATCATTTCTTTAATCAATTGATGAATATTGATTTTAGGTTTCCATTTTAATAACCTTTTGGCTTTGTTTGCATTCCCTATCAAATTATTCACTTCATTTGGACGGAAATAATTTTTGCTAATCTTAACTATTTTCATATTTTTTTTTAAAAGAGGATATTTTTTAATATCAAAATGAACTATTTTTGCATATTCTTTTAATCCTTTTCCCTGCCATTTTATTTTTATATCTAAATATTTGAAACATTGCTCAACAAAAAATTTTACCGAATATTGTTTTTCCGTAGCAATTACAAAATCATCAGGTTTTTTATATTGTAAAACTTTCCAACACATTTCAACATAATCTCTAGCATGGCCCCAATCTCTTAAAGAGTATAAATTTCCAAGGTATAAACACTTTTCTAATCCATAAACAATTTTGCTTAATCCCAAAGTAATTTTTCTTGTAACAAATGTTTCCCCTCTTCTTGGAGACTCATGATTAAAAAGAATACCGTTTGATGCAAACATCTCATAAGATTCTCTATAATTTTTCGAAATCCAATAGGCAAATAATTTTGAAGTTGCATAAGGACTTTTTGGATAAAATTTTGTTTTTTCTGATTGCTTTGTTTCTTGAATTTCTCCATAAAGTTCTGATGTGGATGCTTGATAAAATTTTGTTTTTTTTGCGAGACCACAATCATATATTGCGTGTAATAAATTAAGTGCACCAATTGAATTTACTTGGGAAGTATAATTGGGTAATTGAAAACTTACTCCAACATGACTTTGGGCTGCAAAATTATATATCTCATCAGGTTGTATCTTGCTTATTAAATTCGTGAGTGAATTTGAGTCCAAAAGATCACCATAATGTAAAAAAAATTTATTATTATAGGTTTTATTTTCATAAATATGATCAATTCTAGAAGTGTTAAAAGAAGAAGATTTTCTTTTAATTCCATGAACAATGTATTTCTTTTTTAATAAAAATTCTGCTAAGTAGGAACCATCTTGCCCAGTAATTCCAGTGATCAAAGCTTTTTTAAATTTCATAAAATTAATAATATCACTATTATAGTAAAAGTTTTAATATGCAATAATTATATAAATGAAAATTTCACCAAAAAAACTATTTGTATGGACATGTGACTACTCAGAAAGTACTGGAGAAGGAAAACTTGCAAGATTATTTACAAAACATTTAAATAAAAAAAAAGAATTCAATCTAGTTTTTTATCAAAAAAAAAAAATTAAAGAAAAATATTTTTCAACCTTTTTAGGTATTATTTATTGTTGGAAAAAATTTCTTAAAAAGGAAAGAGTTTGCTATTTGAATTATTTACCTTTTTGGAATTTTTTTATATTCATTTTTTTGCCTCCAAAAACATTATTGGGACCAATTACGGGTGGTGCAAATTATTCAAAATCTAGTATATTTAGTTACTTTATTCGTGGATTAATTTTTCCAATATTTTATAAAATTAGTGAGTTTTTTCTCAAGTTTAGACAATCAAATTTAATATTTTCTACTGACTTACTCAAGAAATATCTATTTAAAAAAACAATAAAAAAAAGTAATTTTAATTTTGTTATTAAAAATTTTTTCATTAAAAAAACTTTGAAAAAAAAGAAGAAAATTGATTTTTTAATTTATTACAGAAAACACAGAAATAAAGAAAATTTTTTTCCATATAATTTGATCAGAAAACTTACTAAATTGAAATTTAAAATTTATATTGTGGGTGATAAATTGGATATGCCATTAATAAAAAATTGTGGTTTTGTATCTAACAATAAAGTATCAAATCTACAATCCCTCACAAAATATACTATAATATCTGGTGAAAATCCTTATAGTTTTTTTATTTTAGAGTGTTTATCAAACCACGTTAAAATAATAATTGAAAAAAATATGAAAGAAAATTTAGCTTTATATAAAAAAGATTTTATAAGATTAGATTTTAATTCCTTAAATAATATCAAAAAGTTGAAAAGATAAATTTTATTTTATGACAAAAACTAAAATAATACTTGGCGTCAATACTTTTCACGCAGATTCTTCTGCATGTCTAATTATTGACGGAAAATTGGTTGCAGCTATTGAAGAGGAAAGATTAAATAGAGTAAAACATTATGCTGGATTTCCCTCAGAATCCATTAAAGAGTGTCTTTCGATTGGAAATGTAAAAGAGGAAGAAATAACTGATATAGCTTTTAACACAAAACCTTTTAGTAACCTTATTCCAAAAGGGATACACTTTTTAAAAAATTTATCATTTAAAGAGAATTTTGCTAAAAAAAGATTTATTAAAAAGAAGAATATCCACAAAATCTTTATTAAAAAATTAAATTTGAAACAAAATGTAAAATTTCATTATATCGAACATCATTTAGCTCATATAGCATCTGCGTATTACCCCTCAAAATTTTACAAAACTAATGGTTTATCCATTGATGGTTCTGGAGATTTTGTCTCTTTAGCTTATGCAAAATGTGAAAACAATAAAATTGTTATTGAAAAAAAAAATTACTTTCCTAATTCTTTGGGTATTTTCTATCACGCTATGACACAGTTTTTGGGTTATAAAAATTATGGAGATGAATACAAAATTATGGGTTTAGCTGCTTATGGAACACCTATATATTTTGAAAAAATTTTAAAAAACCTGTTTAGAAGTGATAAAAAATTATGTAGCCTAAATCTTGAATTTTTTAATCATCATAAAAAAAATTTTAGATATATAGCTGATGAAAATCTCTTAATTGATCAAATTTTTAGTTCAAAACTTAAAGTTCTTTTTTCAAAGGAAATTAAAGAGGAAAATTTTCACAAAAATTTTGCATGTTCTGTTCAGAAAATTTATGAATTCTTTTTTGAAAAAATTATTAAAATTATCAAAAATAAAAATTATTCAAAAAATATTGTTTATTCCGGTGGTTGTGCTTTAAATTCAAGTGCCAATAAATTACTAACTAACAATAAAAATTTTTTTGAAAAAATTTTTATTAATTGTGCTCCAGGGGATAATGGTGGCGCCCTAGGTGCTGCCTTTGTAGTTGCAGCAAATTATAATTTAGAGCTTACCAACATAAAATCCCCTTATTTAGGCAAAAAATTTGATGATACTCAAATAGAAAAGATTTTAGAAAAGGATCATTATAAGAAAAAGCTTACTTATGATTATTTTAAATCAGATGATGAATTGTTTCGAACAGCCTCAAAATATATATCAGAAGGAAAAGTTATTGGATGGTTTCAAAATAAAATGGAATTTGGTCCACGTGCTTTAGGCAATAGATCTATATTAGCCGATCCAAGAAATCCCAATATGAAAGATATTATAAACAAAAAGATTAAACGAAGAGAATCCTTCAGGCCATTTGCACCGTCTGTCTTAGAAGAATTTCAATCAGAGTGGTTTGAAGGAGATTTTTTTAATCCATACATGTCATCTTTGGCTAACGTCAAAATAGAAAAGCGTAAAATTATTCCTGCTGTTACACACTTTGACAATACAGCTAGATTACAATCGGTTAATAAAGATTATAATTTAAGATACTCAAAACTTTTAAATTATTTTTATAAATTAACCAATGTTCCAATTCTTTTAAACACATCATTTAATGAAAATGAACCTATTGTTTTTAAACCAGAGGAAGCTTTAGATTGTATTCTGAGAACAGATATGGATGCAATCTTTATAAATAATTTTTTAGTAAAAAAACTAATAATCAAGGACTCTTAAAGTTTCAAAGACTGTTTTTTTCCAACTAAATTTTTTATAATGATTTTGACTTTTTTCAATTATTTTATTTCTATAATTTTCATCAAATAAAACTTTATACATACTATTTTTAATCTCATTTTCGTTATCTGGATCAAAATATTCTACAGCATCTGAATTTATTTCAGTCAATGCTGATTTATTTGAAATAATTACAGGACATCCTTGTGACATGGCCTCCAAAGACGTTAGACCAAAAACTTCACAATACGACGAAAAAATATAAAATTTTGCATTTTTATAAAGATTTATTAAAAAACTATTATCTAAATTGTGTAAAAATATAATTTCATCTTTTTGAAAATTTTTTGTAATAAATCTATTTATCTCATCAAAATATTTTTTATCTAAAATCTGCAAAACAAAAATAAACTTAAGATCAATTCTATTTTCTTTTTGAAGTAATTTAAATCCTTTTAATAAGTTAATTATATTGTGATATCTTACACAGGATAATACAGAAATTATATAATCTTTATATTCAAAATTTTTTAGATAAAGTTCATTTTCTTTTTCATCTAAAAATTTTTTATCTATCCCTAAGTAAATAGTAAAAACTTTTTTTTCATCAATGCTTAATAATTTAACAATTTCATTTTTTGCAAACTCAGAATTAACAATTAGTCTGTCACAAATTCGAACAGAAATTTCCATTAAAAGTTTTGTTAAAAGATTTTTAAAATAATTTCCTGGCATTTTTGAAAAATAAATCCAGGGCAAATTTGAGTGTAATGCAAGAGTGAATTTAATATTAAATAATTTTAAAACAATTGGCCCTATATTCATCGGAGAAAATAAATGTTGAACCTTTAAATATTTGAGTTCAAATGGCAAAAAAAATTGCATCCATAAAATTCTTAAAAGTACATTTTTTAAGAAATTTGATTTAATTATATATTTTATTTTTGTATTTTTGTTATGAGAAATATTTTCGAAATATTCTCTGGTAACAAAAACATATATTTTATTTTCTATCTTTGTTTGATTTAAACTTTCACAAAAATTTAGGTTGTACGTTTTTGTACCACTTCCTAAATTGGTACCAATCATGTCAATAGCTACTACCATATATCTATTAAAACTTTAATTTTTTAAAATTCTTTTCTAATTTTAAAATTCTATTTTTCATTTTTTTCTCATTTCTGTAATTTTATTATTCATTTTTTTTATCTGAAATAAATATTTCAAATCAATAAAACCAGATAGAAAAATTTTGAGAAGATCATCACTACTATCAAGATAAACTGTATCCCTCTTAATGAGAGAGTCTTTATAGTTATAAAAGTTATTACCTCTGAGACATGAATATATAAAATCATATTTTTTAAAGGCGATTTTCAATGACTTATAATTCATACTTTCATAATTCCCATAACTAAATGCAAAATGCTTAATATCTGTTTGTAATAATTTTCCTAACGTTTTTGAACTTTCAATAATTTCTTTTTTTAAGCTTGAGACACTTCTCATAAAACCTAAATTTGCGTGAGTTTTGGTATGAGAACCGATCTCATGACCTTTACTTAATAGAATCTTAAGATCGTGCACAGACATATTTTTTAATTTCTTGAAATCTTTAGGCTTTAAATGATCTAATATATTATCATTAATAAACTTCTGGGATTTTTGACGAGATTTTAATTTAATAAAATCGCTTGGAACAAAAAAAATTGCTTTAATATGTAATCTATTCAAAATATTTTTTTCTACAAAAAAATTTGATTTAAAACCATCATCAAATGTGACTAACAAATTACGACCTTTTAAAATATTCTTTTTATTTAAATGATTTTCAAATTCTTTTGGAGTAATGAAATTCCATTTTTTTTTCAAACTTTTTAATTGATTGTAAAGTTTTTTAAAATCTTTTTTTTCAACGTGGTGATAAACAAGTATTCTTAAATTATTTTTGTTTCTGAAAAAATTAAAGATATTTAAGAAAACCAAAATTATTTTTTCAAATAATCTTATCGATTTATGATCAAAGCTTACCATTTTAAATTTTATCCTTTCAATATCTTTTTTAATGTTACTTTTAATTTTTTATGAAGAATATAAAAATATCCTTTTAAACTTACTGATTGAAGAAATATTCCAGAACACAACTCATTATTTGAATAATTTTTTTTGTAATTCTCCGACCCAATCGTCAGATCGAAATATTGTAATGATTTCGATTTTGAGTCGTCAATAATTTTTTTCAATAAAATTTTTCCAGGAGAATATTTTTTATATTCCTCTTTATAGACAGGAAATAAATAGTAGCATGTATTTTTATAAATATATCCTGAGTGAGCAGCTATTATTTCATCATTTATTGTTATATATGAAATGTATGCTTTTTCTTCCATAGCTAAATTTGAAGTTATAAAAAAATTTTCATTAAATTCGTATTTAAATAAATTCCAAGCTTTTGTGCTAACATATTGTTTGATTTTATGTTTGATTATAAAGTTAATTACTTTTTTTTTATCATCAAAATTTTGAGCAATTTTGAAATCTAGTTTACCTAATTTTTCAAGTCTATTTTTTTGATATTTAATATTGTCTAACTCATTTTTTTTTATTTCAAATTTTTTATTAAGTTTTATTCCAAAATATTTATTATCAATTTTATTATCTAAAAAATGAAAAAAAGGATTTTTTTTAGCTAAAATATTTTCTGGTTGGTTTTCAAAAACTATACAATCAAATTTTTTTATCTTTAAAATTTGCTTCCAAATTATATTAAAATCTTCAATTTTAACTGTTTTATCGTCTAGTATTAAAGGAACATTATAATCAGAAAAAGGGAATCCTGACCAAGATAAAATTTTTATTGAATAACAACTTCTTATATTAAAAGGTAATATCATTATTAACTCATTGTTTTCATAAATAAGAATAGTGTAATTAATTATAGGTTGTTTACACTCTTGTTGTTTTTCGTACCATAATTTTTGCCATTCATATGATTGAAAAATATGTTGAGAAGATTTATTTTCAAATTTTAACCAACAATCTTTTAATTCTTCTGAAAATGAGTTGAAAATTTTAATTTCAAAATTATACATTATTTTTAAAAATTCAAATTATCAAATAGTATACTTTTATTATTCGGCGCTCTATCTGTATTAAAACAAATAAGCTTATTCCATTTTTTTTTATTTCGATTGTTTATTAAACTATTGGGTAAACTGGGCCATGATATTATAGAATATCCATATTTCCAACCAAATTTAAATATTTTTTTTCTAAGCTGCGGATCGTTAATATATACAGGAAATACCCATGGAATGTTATTTTTTTTTATATTTCTTTTAAATATTTCAATTGATTTATTTTTAATGCATAATTTTTTCCAGGCCATATAATTTTGATTTCTTTCTTCACAGATTTTTTTAAATTTTTTTTTTTCAAAAATTGATTTAGAAAATTCGTCAATTAAAAAATCTTCGACTATTTTTTCATTTTTAATTGAATTTAATCTAGAAAAACTCGGCATTCTTAAAAATTTGTATTTAAGAAACCTTTTAAATATCAAAAAATTATTTTCTAAAAAATTATTAATAGTTTTTTTAAAACTAATATTATATTTTTGAAGCTTTAAAAGTGGCAAATAAATATTTTTTTTATTTTTATTTATAGTTAATAAACCACCAGAATAAGTTTTTTTTATTACCTTGTGAATTGAGGAAAAGATAATATCTGAATAATTGTTAATTTTTTTGTTATTTCTCTCAAGTGAATGACAATTATCCTCAATTAAAAACATTCCTTTTTTTTTGCAAAAAATACTAAACTTTTTTTTTTCTTCTTCAAAACCAAAATAATTTATAACAACTAATGCTTTAACAGATTTATTATACTTCTTTTTCAAACTTTTCCAATTTACAGTAAAATCATCATTAACCTCATAAAATATTGGGCGGATACCTAAATCTTTCAATGGGTCTAACAAAATATCACAAATATATTCAGGTAACATTATTTTATCATTTTTCTTTAAACCCAAATGTATGAGCCCGTATTTAAAAGCAGTTCTGCCATGTGAAAATAAAAAGTTCATTTATTAATATCTTAAATTAAAAAAATTATTAAAAATATATTTCTTGAAAGGAAGAAAAATAATAATTACTAAAATTATATTCTTAAAATTAAAATTAAGTTTTTTTATTAATTTTAGATTTTTAATTATCTTTTTCTTTGAAATTAAATACAAAATTTCTTGACGACAAAGTGTATCTTCAAATATTTGTCTACTTTTATTAAAATTTAAATCTTTTTTCAAATTTTTACTAATTTTTTTAATAAATATTTTTTTTTCTTTAATAATATTATAAAAATTGTTGAAACTAAGGCTATTTTCTCTCATTCTCCATTTTGATAAAGCAAATGGAACATAATTCATATCGCATATTTTACTCAACCTGATCAATAAATCCATATCATGTATAATATTAAATCTTTTATCTAAAGTGTGATTTAATTTTTTTAAAAAAGATGATCTAATTATAACTGTATCAAAACTTACAAAATAATTTTTTATTAAATCATAAAAAACTTTTTTTTTAAATTTTTTATTTAATGGATATAAAAGTTTATTTTTTTTTCCTTTAAAAAAGATTGAATTAGATATAGTAAAACCGATCTCTTTTGTATTAAAGTACTTTAGTTGAATTTTTAATTTATTTTTTTCCCATAAATCATCTGAATCAAGGAATGCTACAAAATCACCTTTTGCTTTTTGAAGTGCATTTTTTCTTGCTGGTCCTAATTGTTCAAATTTTTTTGACTTATAATATTTTAATCTTTTATCTTTAAAACTTTTATAAATAATATAACTATCATCAGTTGATTGATTATCATAAAAAATTAATTCCCAGTTTTTATATGTTTGAGAAATAACACTTTGAATAGTCTCTTTAATATATTGTTCAGAGTTATAACAATTAATTATTACACTCACCAAATTATTTTTCATTTACTAATTAATCTTAATTACAAAATTTTTTCTAAAACTTGTTTATCTCTTGATGTGTCCATACACATCCAAAAACTCTCATGTTTGTATGCCGCTATATTTTTTTTTCTAATAAGTCTTTGAATAAATTCTCTTTCAAGCATAGAATTTTTGTTTGTCAGATATTTAAAAATTTTTTCGTTAAATACAAAAAATCCTCCATTTATCCAGCCATCTGTTAATTGGGGTTTCTCATTAAACTCAACTAATTTGTTTTTTTTCAGTTTTAACTCTCCAAATCTTGCTGGTGGATGAACTGCTGTCAAAGTAGCAATTTTTTTATTTTTTTTATGGAACTTTAAAAGTTTTTTTATATTTATATCACTTACTCCATCACCGTAAGTAAGATAAAAAATTTCATTTTTATTAAAATATTTTTTTAATTTTTTTAGACGTAATCCAGTTAATGTATTTAAACCAGTATTTACAACTTTAATTTTAAGTTTTTTGATGATTTTTTTCTTAAAATATTCTTTTATTATTTTATGTTTGTATCCTGTCGCTATAATTACTTCTCTCACTCCAAATTTATAATAATGATTGATTATATATAAAATTAATGGCTTTCCTTTTATAGAGACCATTGGTTTGGGTATAGTTTTTGTATATTCAGATAATCTTGTACCTTTTCCTCCAGCTAAAATAACAAGTTTCATTCTACAATTTCATCTATCAAATTGATTATGACACTTTTTTTTTTTGAACTACATTTAAATGAATAATATGTTTTTGGCTCTATTTTAAGTATTTTCATCTTATTTGGAAATCCAATATCAACAACTTTCGGTTTATTAGTTATTTTTTTTTTAAGAAAAAATCTTACTTTCCCATTTACTACAGTAATTATTTGAGTTCTCTTTTCATGGTATTTCCAACCTTTAAATTTTTTTGGATGAACTTCAGAAAAATATATTTCTCCAAATTTTTTAAAAAAATTATGCTTTTTTGATAACATTTTGTATAAATTTCCTTTTGAATTTTTTATAATTTTTATTTTTTCTGTTTTAAAGAAGCTTTTACTCATAATTTTATTTCATATAATCTAAAATTTGTTTCTTTGTAATATCCTCTGGAGAAATTTTATTATTAAAAACATTTTTATACCATTCAATAGTTAATTTAACACTTTCACTGATTTTATATTTCGGCTTCCATTTCAAAATTTTTTTACTTTTCTCAATATTAAGCTGAAGGTTAGTTTGTTCATAAAATTTTTTTTGTTTTTTAATTTTTAGTTGACCATATCCCCAATTTTTTATTGCATATTTAACAATCGTTAATACAGATGTAACAGTATTTTTTTCTGTGCCAAAATTCCATGCACCTGAAAATTTCTTTGGATTTTTATAAAGATAAGCTCCAAGCATTAAATAACCATTTAAAGGATCTATCACATGCTGCCAGGGCCTATTAAAATTTGGATTTCTTAAAATTATTTTTTTTTTACTTTGTAATGAATTAACTATATCAGGTATTAATCTATTTGGCGATTGATCTCCTCCACCCATCACATTTCCAGCTCTAGCACTTGCTATACCAATTAAATTTTGTTTTTTTTGATAACTCTCTATATAAGTTTTAATTATTATTTCCGCAGCAGCCTTAGAACCACTGTAAGGATCAACACCTCCTAATCGATCCGTTTCCTTAAATCCTTTTGTTGAAAAATTGCTTTCATAGCATTTATCAGAAGTTACACAAATTAATGATCTAACAAATTTTGATTTTCTAGAAATTTCAAGAATATTTAGTGTTCCCAAAGTATTTATTGCATAGGTTTTATACGGCTCCTTGTAACCATCTAAAATTAAAGGTTGAGCAGCAAGATGAAAAATAAACTGAGGTTTGTTTTTAATAATATATGATGACAATTTTTTCTTATCTCTAATATCTAAAATATTTATTTTAATTTTCTTATGAAGATTTAATGAGTAAAAAAGATTCTTGTTTTTATTAGGTGAATAACCGACAGCATAAACTCTAGCTCCAAGAATATGTAACCATAAACAAAGCCATGCACCCTTAAATCCTGTGGCTCCAGTTACCAAGACTTTTTTATTTTGATAAATTTTATAAAAATTCATTTTAAAGAGATTTATTTACTATATTTAATAAGTTTATTCACTAGATTCTATTATATTTTATTAAGTTGTTATAAGATTTTATCATTTTTGTGTGTGTAAAATGTTTCTTGTATCTATAAAATGATTTATTACCCATTTTCTTTTTTAATTTAGTATTACTAAGTAAATTTAAAATTTTCTTAGCAAAAAGTTTTGGTTTGTTTCTATCTACAAGATAGCCCGTAATATTATCCTCTATAACCTCCCTAAGTCCTCCACAATTAGTTGATATAACTGGTTTTTTTAAACTCATAGCTTCTATGGCTGTGTAGCCAAAAGATTCATACTTTTGAGATGGTATAACTAATAAATCACAACTAGATATTAGCTCAAAGTTATTTTCATTAAATTTATTTAAAAAAATATTATTTGATGAACTAGATTTTTGAACTAATTTATTTATTTCATAATTATCTCCATGGCCAAAAATAAACAAAAAAATATTTTTATCTTCTCGATTAATTTCTTCCATCACATCTATAATATATTTATGTCCTTTTCGCAGATCATATTCAGCAAGCATTAACAAAATTTTAGAATTTGTTGGTAAATTAAATTTTTTTTTATATGAAAATTTATTTTTATTTTTTTTTAAAAAATGTCCATTATAAATGGTCAAAACTTTAGCTTTCTTTAAATTTTTTCTTAATCTGATACTTAATGAGCAAATTTTTGAGACGGATACAAATCCTTTTGCTGATTTTATTATAAATCTATCAATCAAATTTTTATATATATTCAATAGAAAAATTTTATACCTTTCTAGTGCAAAATTGTGAAAATTAATCCATGGTTTTTTTTCTGGATTTAGTTGGGACCATACAATACAAGCAGCTAGACAAATATCACCTCCTGGATAACCTCCGTTAATTATCATAAGTTTATCAAAATTATATTTTTTAAAAAAACTCAATAGTTTCAATATTTGATAGATAAAAGTAATTGGAAATAAAAGAGAATATATAATTTTTAAAATGATCAAAAAATAATTGTTAATTTTTTTATCAAAAATTTGATCCCAAGCAAAAATTGAATATTTTAAATAAATTATATTTTTACAATTTTTTTTTATATACTTAATTCCAGGGTTATCATTATTATATATCAAATAAAAAATGTCGTTATGTCTTTTTTGAGAAAGAAGATTTCTTATAAAGGTATCAACTCCACCTCTTTTATAACTTTCTACAAAATAACCTATTTTCATTTTAAGTTTTAAATAATAAAGTCTTCGTTTCTTAGTGTTATCTTAAATTTAAATTATTAATCAAATCGTCTTTTTTCCACAATATCATTTCTTGTTCTATTTGAGCTGTATCTAAGTTGTACACATCCTCAAATTTATATAAGTAATTATTTGGAAAAAATAATGGTTCTTTAAACAAATCTAAATCTCTATACTGACCTATTGGTATATTTTTATTTATATGATTATCTAATTTTGGACAATTAGTTAGTAAAATATATTTAATATTTGCCTTTTTCAAATTTTTTAAAATTTTATCTATACTTAAAAAATCTAGGTGAAAAAAAAGAGCTCTACATATAAGTAAATCTGAAACTGGTAATTTTTCCTTGATTAAATCAAGTTTTGAAAATTTTATTTTATTTGTAGTATAAAAATTTTTATTCTTATCAATGAGCTCATCTACTATATCGCAACCTAAATAATCTACATCCAATTTATCTAAAATTTTTTTCATCCAATTAAAATCTCCACAAGGTATATCAAGTATATTTTTTATTCCATATTTGGATATCAATAATGGTAATTCACGTCTTATATTTTCAGTACTTTTTAAATCAGAACCAGGTCCCGACACAGACTCCTTTGAGCCCCAATAATTATTCTTATAAATCAAGTGAAAAATATTTTTTTTATTAAATTTATTAATAATAAATAAATCAAAAAAAATTCTTTTGATTCTGCTTAAGGCTGAATAAATTTTGTTTTTAACCATAATTAAGGCTAAATTCTAACTTCTTTTATTTTTGTTGCACAAATTAATAAAAGATCTGACATTTTATTCTTGTCTATTATCTTTTGAAAATCATTAAAAAAAACAAGTAATTCTTGAACATTTTTTTCACTTGTTTTTTTTTCTTTTTTTTGGATTAGTTTTGATATTAGCTCATAATAGTCCAAACCATGATACCAAACACCTTCAATTTTAAATCCAGATTTATTCAACATTTTAAATATAGATTTTTTTGAAAACACTGAGAAATCCATAGGAGTAATTTGTCTTAATGAGTCTTCTGGAAATGTACTTGTTAAAATACCCGAAACGGAATCATTAATTGGTATATTCACTGCTATCGTCCCCTTTTTTTCTAAAAGTTTATTTATCATTTTAGCGTGCTTAAGTGGGTTAGGTAAAATATCAAAATAACCTAAAGCTCCAACTACACTAAACTTTTTAAGATCATTTTTTTGGTGATATTCTAAATACTTATCTAGTAATAAATTTGTGTGATTGACCTTTAATTTTTTTTTTGCAAACTTTATAAATGGTTCATAAATTTCAGTTGAAATAACATGCCAACCTTTTTTTTTTAATAAATAAGGCATATCTCCAAGTCCTGATGCTAAATCAAGCCATCTTTTCTTTTTATTTTTAAAAATAAATTTTTTAATAAAATTATATTTAGGTATAGTCAAAGTTTTTAGTCTATAGTTAATATTAATTTCATTTAAATAATTTTCTACAGTTTCATCATTATAAAACTGTAATAATCTTTCATATTTAGGCATTGAATTTTTTTGATGGTGACCACACTTTGTGCACTCCATCCATTGAAATTTTCTAGAACTAAAAATTTTTTTTAATTTTTTTGAATTGCAAACTAAACAATTTTTAATCTTTATAAATTTTTCTTTATGTATTTTTTTTGAAAGTTCTATTAACTTATTTTTAAATAACTCTAGGTCCTTGAAATTTGCTGGTTTTGTCTTTCTAGGATCTATTGGTTTAAAATATTTATTTTTCATTTTGTTCTACTATTAAAAAAAATTGGCAATCTTATTATTAGTTTTATTTCTTTTTGCATACATTTCAGTGAAATTTTTCATAGATAATTTCACTTTCTTATTATTCCACCAATAAAAATAGTTGTCTTTAAAATTTTTTTGTAAAAAAGTATTTACACTATCATTGGTAAAATGAATAATGTTATTTCTGAATAAATTTTTGTAAATTTTCTTAGCACTTGATGTATAATTATCAAGGGAAGAATACCACAATGCTATTGATGGGAAATTATGATATGCAGTATCATTAAAGCTTGTCCCGTCATAATTATGTAATACCAGACTATAATCTCCGAGTATGTAATCTAATTTTTTATCTCTTTTATCAAATTGAATATTTTTGACATATTTCCTTAAAAAAAATTCATGATCTAAAAAAAATAGATCATTCCTATAAAAAAATTCCTTAAATTCCTTTTTCGTTTGACTTGGTATTATTCTTATAAAAATATTATCTTTTATATTTTTTGGAAGATTATTTAATAATTCGATATTTTTTTTTAGTTTGTAAACCATATTACTATATTTGTTGTATGTATTATAATTATGAAAATGAGGCGAAATAATAAATAATATTTTTCCACTTTTGCTTGGAAAAATATTATTATTTTTTTTCGAAAACATAAAACTTGGAATTATTTTTTTATGTGTTTTCCAGCCCCAACTAATAAATTTATCTGAAGTTCTAATTTCAGTGTAATCTGAACTTATAAAATGTGTACCATAAATGTTTCCATGTTGGCCAACGATATATTTTATTTTTTTTTCTATATTAATTGCACTGTAAAGTTTAAATATTTCATCTGTTTCAAAATTATTACTTGTAAAGATAAATTTTGGTTTTTTGGGCCATTTAACTGACTGCATTAAAGATAGGTTTCTTTTGAAACCTTCTAGAAAAAATGTTGGTAAATTGTCATGTATTAAATTACACAATATCTTTTCAAGTTTATTGTTTGACTTGAAAGATATCATTTTCCTATAAATTAATAATCTTTTTTCTTTATCTTTTCTAATTTTTATAAATTTTTTTTGCAGCCAATATTTTGGCAAAAATGAAAATCTTAATTTTAATAAAAATTCATCAATCCTGTTTAAATAAGTACCCTGGATAAATGGTTCATTATCATTTTTTAAAAATTCACATAAAAAATTATATAATTTTTTTAAAATGTTTTTGTAATTTAGATCATTTACCTGAATATCTTTTTTTATCTCAAAACTTTTTTTAACAGAAAATTTTTTATTATAATATTGGTTACGCGATTTTAATTGGTTACAAATTTGAAAAATAATATTACGGTTCCAATTAAAATTATTTGTTAAAAAAATAAAATCCTCAGTTCCATGAATTGTATAATTGAAATCACCTCTTCCTAAATTTTTAACTTTAATTTTATTAACTTTATTTAAATGATTTATATTTGAATAATGTCTGTAAACTGAACCAACATAATAATTTATCCAATGGCCAAGTAAAATATCCCAAAATTTTGACGAATATTTAGTATTATGGATTTCGTTTAAAGATTTACTTAATTTAAATAATATTTTTCTTTCAAGAATTTTTAGTTTACTTTTAAGAAAATTTTTTTGTTTTTTATTTAAATCTTTTGAAAAAAAAAAGTTATTTTCTAATAATTTTGAATATGTTTTTTTTTTCTTTAAATCTAAAGTATCTAAAAAATTGATTACTTTAAAATTTTTTTTTTTGATTAACTTTTCGAAACTTTTCATTAAAACTTATCAGAAATAAGTTTCTTTAATTGGCTTACTGAAAGGTATTTATTAAGCGAATTTGATGCATATGAAAAATTTTTTTTAACTTTTTTACCTTTGTAATGACTCAGATACTTTTTCAATCCATACAATTCAAATGTCGGAAGTATTATATAACCATCTTTATACTCAATAGTATTAAATGCGTCATTGGAAGTAATTAATTCTTCATGAATTTTTTCACCTGGTCTTACTCCTATAATTTTAATATTATTTTTTGGGTTAATTGATTTTGCCACATCAAGAATTTTATAAGAATTAAGTTTTGGTACAAAAATTTCTCCACCTAACGAATTGTTTAAATAAGAATATACCTTTTTTGCTGCTTCTGAAATTGTAATATTAAATCTTGTCATTTCTTTATGCGTTACAGTAAAATATTTTTTATTTTTTTGTTTTTCGAATACTGGTATTACAGAACCTCTTGACCTAAATACATTTCCATATCTAACGACTGAGGCTTTAAGTTTTTTTCCTGAATATAAATTTGAACTAATAAATAGTTTATCACTGCATAATTTTGTTGCTCCATAAAGATTAATTGGAGCCGCTGCTTTGTCTGTCGATAAAGCAAGAATTTTCTTAACTTTATTTGAGATAGAAGCCTCAATTATATTTTGCGCTCCAATAATATTTGTGCTGATAAATTCTGTTGGGTTGTATTCGCCAACATCAACTTGCTTTAAAGCTGCAGCATGCACAATTATATCAATATTTGAAAGTGCTCTATCTAATCTATTTTTGTCTCTTACATCTCCTATGAAATATCTTAAGTTGGGATATTTAGATGGGTTAAATTTTTTTTTCATTTCAAATTGTTTAAATTCATCACGGCTAAATATAATTATTCTTTTTTTGACTTTTGCTATATCCAGCAGATACTTTAAAAATTCCTGACCAAAACTCCCTGTCCCACCCGTTATTAGAAATGATGATTTATTAATCATAAATTAATTACTTTTTATTTTTTTTATAAAATTGTTTAATGCTAAATTATTTTCATCATACACCATTATTTTGTTCAAATATTGTTCAAAGATCCTGTTCCAAGTATTTATATCTGAATTTAGGATGAAATTTCCGATTCTCTCAAATTCATTAACATCATTCTTGGAGGTCCAACAAGGTCCTTCACTAATTTTAAGATTTGGCCAACAAAAAGAATGGCCTTGAGTTTGTTCTAAAAAATTTCCCCTTATTGAAAAACCTAATATTTTATTTTTTCTTGAAAATGACTCATATCCAATAGTGCTCTCTATAAATGCCGTATACTCTGAACTGTCACAAAGTCGGTAAGTTGAATACTCATCCTCTTTTTTTATTAAATTAAAATCTATCTTATTATTTACAATTGATGAAAAAAAATTGTATTCGTCCTCAAATTTTGACAAACCATTTGATGCAATTTCAAGTTTGAAACTATTTTTCTTGCAAAAATTTACCAAAAATTCTAATACAATTTTTTCCGCTTTATAAAAGTTTTCACCAGAAAAAATTTTATTTGTTTTTAAATCTAAAAATCCATTATCAATTATATTTTTATTAAATTGTGAAATGAACACTATATTCTTTTTTTTTTTATTTTCTATTTTTTTGTATTTATTATTTCTGATTGAGCCAATTACAATATTTTCAGAATTTATAAATTCAAGATATTTACTTCCTGTGGAGTCATTCATTGTAAGTAGGTAGTCACAACCTAAATCTTTCTCTTTTTTATTAAATAGATTGAATATATCACCTACAATAGTTCTCATACCATTTTGAATTGAAACAGAAATGATTTTTCTCTGTTTAAAAAAATTGTACATTTCATAGAATTGATAATAGTTATCAGTAAAATTTACTATAATTGATGGTTTAATTTCAATAATATAGTTCTTTAAATAATTCTTTTTGATTTCTTTGAAGCCACTTTTAAAAAATGTTTTAAATAATATTATGACATTTAATTTTTCTGACATCAAAAATAAAGGGTTAAAATTGTCGAATACTTTTAAATCTCTTAAATTTAAATAAGAATTTTTACCAAAAAAAATAAAATTTGTTTTACAAGGTATGCTAAAATCTAAACTAAATAAAATTTTAATTATTTTCATCAAGATAACTCCTTAATAATTTTAAACCTTTTAAACCACTTTTTTCTGGATGAAATTGAAAGCCAGTTATATTATTATTATTTACAATAGACGGAATAGAAATATTAAAATATTTTGTAGTGGCTAAAATGTGATGATTGTTTTTTGGATTTGCATAATATGAATGAATAAAATACATATCATCCTTTTTATTTAACTTTAAAAAAAAATTTTTCTTAAATTTAAGTCTTTCAAAAGATGCCCATCCAATGTGAGGCACTTTTGCATCATTATTTTTTAATTTTTTTTTTAAATCTAAAATCTTTCCATCTATAAGGCCTAATCCTTTAATTTTTTTTTTACTTTCTTCACTGCTATTAAAGAACAATTGCATTCCTAGACATATACCTAATAAGTTATTTCCTTTTTTTACAGTATTAACAATATTTTCTCTTAATTTTTTTTTTTCAATATTCTCCATTCCATTTTGAAAAGATCCAACACCGGGTAAAATTGAAATTTTTGCATTTTCAATTTCTTTTTTTGAATCTGATATTTTTGAGTCATAACCTACAGCTTCAATTGCTCTTTTGAGGCTTAAAAGATTTCCCAATCCGTAATCAATTATAATTACTTTATTTTTCACTTCTTACTTTAACTTTTAATTTGTCAGCAATATATTTTTTTATATCTTTAATATCTAACTTTTCATAATGCAGCACTGATGCTAAAGCAATTCCGCTAGGTTTAAGTTTAACCAAATTTTTTAGATCTTCTAATTTCCCCATTCCTCCACTTACTACGACTGGAATATTAATTACTTTCATAATCTCTTTTAATAAATTGGTATCAAATCCTTTTTGTGTACCTTCTTGATCTATAGAAGTAATCAAAATTTCTCCAGCACCTAATATTTCAGCTTTTTTAGCCCATTTAATTACGTCTAGTCCTGTAGGTTCTCTTCCGTTTTTTGTAAATGCAAACCATTTATTAAGTTTTCTTTTTGCCTCAATGGATACTACGACGGTCGACTTTCCATAAATTTTTGAAAGTTTAGTTATTAAATCAGGTTTTTTTATTGCTGCAGTATTTAAAAAAATTTTATCTGCACCATTTCTAAGTAATAATTTTGCATCATTTACAGATCGTATCCCTCCGCCGACACAAATAGGTACAAAAACATTTTGTGCTATATAATTTATAACTTTTAAAATCGAGTCTCTGTCATAAAGACTAGCAACCACATCTGAAATTAAAATTTCATCAATCCCTTGATTATAATATTTTAGTGCAAATTCATTTGGGTTTCCAATTCTTCGTAAACCCTCAAGGTGAATACCTTTAATTAAATATTCATTTTTTACATCTAGTCTTGAGATGATTCTAAGTTTATTCATTGTCAATACTAAATTTATTTTCTAATTTTCCACTTATTGTTTTCTTTATACCAGATATGAGGAGATCTAAATTGATCACATAATGAATTAAAATAATTTCTATCCATCTTGTTTTTTTCAAAAAGTTTTGAAATATCTCCATAATCATCTTGACTGATTGTTAGATATTCAAAAATTTCTTTTTCAAACCTCGCAGGATATTCCCCATCATATTTTTTAACTAAATTTAATCCCTCTTCTTTTGTTATTTCTTTGTTTCTGATCTCCTGAGAAGAGTCATAAGTGGCTCTACCAATGCCAAATTTAATAAAAGTTGTATACCAATGAAGATCATCCATTTTATCATCAAGAGATGCATATTTGCTGTAAGTACCTACATTTCTTTCTGGAGAAACTTCAAAACCACCCTTTTGAGATGCATAATAATAACATTCTTGAGGATGCCAAGGAATATAGAAACCTAAATACTGAACATTTAATTTTTTTCCTATTTCTTTTCTTTTTAAAGGTAAATAGGGATATAAATCGTTTTTGCTTAATTTAAATTTTTTTTCTAAATCAGAAATTTTTAAACCAGATATAAAAATATTTTTATGATTTTTTGTTGTAAAATAATTAATATTTTTTGTTGGGACTTCATTTTCTGAAGACTTATTTCCATATTCCGAAGGATTCTCTCCATAAAAAATTAAATTTATACCTAACTGACTTGCAATTTTTGGAGGAAAGTACATTTGTCCCATTATAAAAGGTTGAAATGGATGCAAGAGCTTTTCTAAAGAAAGTCTTGTCAATAATCTTTGCACTTTTATATTTGGTGTAAATAAATAATTTGAAAATCCACTGCCCAACCAAGAATAAAAATTTTTTCTTCCCCAATCAGTATACAGGTGTGGAGAAGCTGTAACTGTCAATGGATTCATGCCATATTCTTCCTTTAGCTTTAATGCGGCATAAAAACTGTCTTTTCCACCTGAGCCTGGTACAATACAATCAAACTCACCATTCTTTTTTCTATATTTATCACATAATTTCTCTAAAAGTTTTTTTCTTTTATCCCAATCAATATTTTTTTTCTTTTCTTGAATTTTACATGCACTACAAATTTCATCTGCCTGTATTTTTAAAGTTGGTTTTTTTTTATTTATATTGTGTTTATATTCTTGTTCGGAGTTTGGTTTTTGATTAGTATATGTGCATTGTTTACAAAATAATATTTTTTTTGGAAGACCATAAAAGTTTTGAGGCGAATTAACTCCTCTGTTATAAATCTTTAAGTCTATTTTTTTTGGTTTTTTTATTAAAAACATATTTTTACCAACATGACAATCCACCATCTATCAATATATTTTGACCAGTAATAAACGAAGATTCAGATGATGAAAGTAAGATTATCATACCCTTTAAGTCATCTATTTTTCCCATTCTATTCAGAGGAACATTTGATGAATAGTTTTTTTTAAATTTTAATGTATGTCCTTGTTCTATTCCCCCGGGACTTAAACAGTTTACTCGAATATTATATTTTCCAAGATAAGATGATAGGTATTTTGTGAAACCATATAAACCAAATTTATTTACAGAATAAACTGCAGGTGAGTTAATTTTATTTCCTTTAAAAAATGAGTCTTTATAAATTTCAAAATTTGGAGCTACATGGCTATAAATTGATCCAATTTGTATTATTGATCCAGATCGTTTTTTGATCATTTGTTTTGAAATATGTTTGGTTATTAAAAAAGTACCATCATTATTTAGCCGAGAAATTTGAGACCAATCTTTTAAATTAAAATCTTCAAATGGTTTGTAAAAATTTTTTAATTTATTTGCTCTATACGTTGCATTATTAATTAAAACATCAATTTTTTTGAATTTTTTGATAATTTTCTTTGTTGACTTTGCAATTTCAGATTCATTTAGGATATTACATTTAATTAAAAAAATTTTATTTAAATTTAATTTTGAGTTTTTAATTGATCTTTTTAAATTATTTAAACTTTTTTTATCTATATCTATAGCAACAACATTAGCACCAAAGGATATTAAGGTCTCACAAAAATAACTTCCTAAAAATCCACCAGCACCAGTTACAACAACAATTTTATTTTTTAAATCAAACATTTCGTATTTCTCTATACTGATTAATATTTGATATTTTACCAGCCCTAATTGTATTCATCACATTTAAAGTATCTTTATACTTAATTGGATTTTTTTTTAATCTTATCATTTTTTCAAATTTTTTGAGTGTGTTATAAAAAGATTTAAAATTATCATTAATATTAAAATGAACATTACCTTTTTTTCCATAAAAACTAATTTTGAAAACTTTTTTAACTTTTCCCAAACATTTAAGATAAATGGGAATATTATTATTAGAAATTATTTTATAAAATTCATGCTTTTTTGAGAGCTTAATGATCTTTTTAAAATTTATTTTGATTGTTTCATTAATAATTTCAAGCATGTGAACGCCATATTTTTCAAGATCATTTATAACGAGCATTTGTATAAAATTAATTTTTCCAGTTTTTTGTAAGATGAATTTTTTATTTTTTATTTTCTGAGAATATCTTAATCCAGAGCAGCTCATTAAAATTCCCTTTTTTAAATATGGCTTAAAAAAATACAATTCCTTTTCTTCTAAGGACAGAGGTTTGTCAATAAAAGTGGGTATATTTCTCTTTAAAAATGGTAAGGATAATTTTTTATGTGATCTCCAATCATCTCGGGCAATGATTACCCCGTCTATTTCATTTAACATCTCACTAGGATTTTTACAAATCTTTTGGATTAAACAAGACCTGGCAATATTTTTTGTAAGTTTTAAATTTTGAGTCCAAATATGAGTGATTTTCATCTTTTTAAAACCTAAATTTTTTTTATTTTTTGATAAATAATTATAAATAAAAGGCCATTTGGCATAATTTTTAAAATATAAATTATCAATTCCATTTATGATTCCAGAGAATGAATATGGGTGACCATTTAATCTTGAATACCCAATCATACCTAGTTTAATCACCTAACACTCCAACCACCATCGACACAAATATTTTGTCCATTAATATAATTGCCTCCATCACTACATAGCAAAACTATCACTCCATTTAGATCTTTTGGATAACCAATTCTTCCTAATACAGATTTTTTTTTTAATTCTTTTATAAATTTTGGAAATTTTTTTATAGTTGATGGAAATGGGAATGCCCCAGGACTAATTGAATTAACGTTTATATTAAAAGGTGATAAATAACTTGCCAAGTACTTAGTTAATTGAATTATACCTGCTTTAGCAGCTCCATAACTTGGTGGATTAGATAAATTTTTATTTGAATAGATTCTATAATCAGGAGCAACATGCCCATACATAGATGCAATATTAATTATTTTACCTCTTGATAACTTCAGTAAAGGTAATAATTTTTTTGTTATTTTGAATGTAGAAGATAACGATACGTTTATATCATGATCCCAATCTTTATTATTTATACTTTCAAGGGTATTTTTTTTTCCATTCCATGCACAATTAACCAAAATATCAAGTTTAGAGTTACATTCTTTTTTTAAATTTTTATAAAATAAATTAACAGACTTGGTATTAGAAATATCTATCTTTAAGTATTTTATTGGTTTTTTTTTTTTAAATTTTATCTTCAACTTTTTCATATTGTGATTAAAATTTTTAATATCTCTGCTTGCAATTATAACTTTCGCACCCATAGAACAAAGGGCTTTAGACATTTCAAAACCTAAATATCCAGCACCTCCAATCACAAGAGCTGTTTTATTTTCTAAGCTAAAAAAATTACTATCAGTTATTTTTGACATTTTTAAATAAAAGTTTTGAAATTAGATAATCCTTTTTATTATCAATATCGATTAAAATTTCATTTTCATTACATATAAAAGCAAAAGATTTACCAAAAAGAAGATTTTTGACAGTCGGCTTAAAATTCGTTGTTGAAAATGCATATACTGAACCATTTAATTGAAACGCTTTATCAAAAGATTGTTTATTTTTCCATGGAATAACATTTTTAAAAAATGTGGTTGGTATATTTTTTTCAATTTTCCAACCTCTATTAGGATTTAAAAGTGCATTGCTAAAAGTTGCAATAGAATCAATTTTTTTATTAATTAGTATCTTCAAGCAACTTTTTAAATGATTAATCTTTCTAAATGGACATGTTGGTTCCAACAAAACCACCACATCAAAAAAAATTTTTTTTTTTTTGTAAAAATTCAATATTTCGTGGATAGCATCAGCTACTAGAGATTTATCAGTACTATTTTTCTTTAATCTTTTAATAACATTTATTTTATTCTTTAATCCAATATTTAAAATTTTATTAGAATCAGAACTTAAAATAATATTGCTAAATTTTTTTGATTTTTTTGCAAAAAAAATTGCATGTTCTAATAATGAGTATTTTCCAAGTTTAAGTAAATTTTTATTCTTAATTGATTTACTTCCGCCCCTGGCTGGTATTATGCATAGTATCTTTTTTTTAATCATCAATAAATTTTTTTGCTGAAAAATAATGTTCAGGTGTTCCAACGTCAATCCATCTTTCATGAATTGGGTAAGCTAAAACTTTTAATTTTTTTTGTTTGATTTTTTTAAATAACTGTATCATAGAAATTTCTTTATTATAATTAAGTAACTTTAAAATTTTAGGATGAAATGCATATACTCCAGTATTTATATATGATCTGTAAATAGGTTTTTCAAAATAATCAATTATTTCATTTCCAATAGTTTTAATTTCCCCATAAGGATTTTTAATTTCATATGATCTTATTGCCATAGTAGCGGCAGAATTATTTTTAATATGAAATTTTAATAAATCATTATAATTTATATCTGTAATTACATCTCCATTTGTAACAATAAAATTTTTTTTGAGAATTTTTTTCATAAGGCTTAACGAGCCAGCAGTGCCTAACTTTTTATTTTCTTTTATATATTTAATCTTAGTATTTAAAATTTTTCCATTTCCGATTTCTTTTTTAATTAAAGTTCCTAAATGATTAATTGATAATATAAAATTATTATATCCATTAAGTTTTGCACGATCGATTATATGTTCAATTATAGGTTTACCGGCTACCTTTAAAAGTGTTTTAGGTAAAAATTTTGTATATGGCATCAATCTTTTTCCTTTGCCACCTACCATAATAACCATTGAATTTGAAATTTGATTTTTATTAATAGGTTTATCTTCAAAAAGAAATTTTAAATCTACTATTTTCTTATTTTTATCAATTATTGGTATTGAATTAACATCATTTGTAATCATAATACTGTTTAGTTCTTTTATTGAAACAGACGGATCACAAACTATTGCATTCTTATTTAAAATTTTTTGAACAGAAGCCTTTAAAGAAATTCCCTGTAAGATTCCTCTTCTTATATCTCCATCTGTAATAGTTCCTATAAATTTATTATTTTTTGTTACTAATACGATTTTCATACCAGATTTGTCTAAATTTTTTATTGCTTCTTGAATCGTATTATTTATTTTTAAAATTAATTTTTTGAAATTTTTCATTTAATTCTAGAATAAATTTGCTGAAATGCTTCGGCATATTTAAAACCACTTTCAGAGCCTCGAAGCAATGATAGTGCTTTAACTGCCTCAATACTTCTTGGAAAAGGATGTTTTTTAAACTCTGATTCATATAATTTAATTGTTGAAATTTTTTTATTTATGAATCGACTAATATCAAAATATGAATTTGCTTTAAATTGTTTAGCTTTTTTAGAAAAATTAAAATTTGTTTCTGATAAAGTTTCATAAATAAAAATTTTTTCAATTGATGGTGTTCTAAATATTTTTGACGAGGATAAACTTGCTTTGGAAACAAAAAAATGATCTGAATGTGTATCATCTGAATGGCAGGTAAATATTGTATCTATTTTCTTCAAGTTAATTATATTTCTTATATCATCAGTTAAGGTGCTCAAATTTTTAAAACTTAAATCAGAAGCAAAATATGATAATTGAAAAAGATTATTAAACTTATATTTTTGCTTTACTTTAGTTATCAACTTTTCTCTTTTTATAAGTTCAGTTTTTTTTTTAATTTTTTTTTTTGTCGCTAGAAGCAAATAAATTTTACAATTTTCTGACTTAAATTTATGAATAATTCCTCCACAACCTAAAGTTTCATCATCAGCATGTGGTGCGATAAATAGTATTTTTTTCATTATTTTAGATTACAAGTACGTACCTTTCTTAAGTTTTATCTTTGGGATAGTTTTTTTAATATACACAAAACCATCTTCACATTTTATTTTAATGCCTTGTTTATTCAAATCCAAAATTTTACCACTTTCAATATTATTTTCTTTTTTAGTTTTTTTATATTTTATAATAAAAACTTTATAATCTTTATTATTATGTTCAAAATGTGCTCCTGGATAAGGATGACTTAAAGCTCTTACAAGATTAAAAATTGATCTACCAGTCATCCTAAAGTCTATTTTTCCATCATTATAAGTTCTTTTTCTCCAATAATTAGAAATATTATTATTTTTTTTACTTTTTTTTACAGAAAGTTTGCCTGATTTGATCTTTATTATAAGATTTTGAATTTGTGTTTTTGAATTTTTAATAATCTTTTTATATACAGAATTTACATATTCGTTTTTACCAATAATAAAATTTTTTTGACTAATTACATCTCCATCGTCTATCTTTTTATTCATTAAAAAAAAAGATGTGGATGATCTTTTTAAATCATTAATAATTGACCAAATAATAGGATGTTTACCTTTATTGGTCGGTAGTTTTGTGGGATGAAAACCAATACAATATTTTTTAGGAATAGATAGTACCTCTTTTTTTAAAATTTGTGACCAACCAACGCATAAAATTATATCTGGATTTTTAGACTCAATCCATTTTTTTGTTTTTAGACTATTGATATTTTTTGATAAAATGTAAGGAATACTAAATTTTTTACAAAATAAATCTACTCTTGCAGAATCTGGTTTTTTATTTGTGTTCGTAATTATGCCTGCTAAAATATTTTTATCTATTTGCCTGATTGTTTTTAGTACTTCTAATGAAATCTTAATGTTACCTACGAAAATTAATTTCATTTAAACACCTTAATGTCAATAAACTTTTTAATTAAAATATTTTTATAATTAATTTTTCCAAGAATCTTTATTGCCTTTTGGCTTGTTGCACCATTATCATATAGATTCTTAATGTTTTTTAATTTTGATAAAAATTTTTTTGATCTAGATTTTTTAATTGCATAACTAATTGATTTCTTATTATTTCTACAATCAATAATCGATAACGTTTTTTCTCTACCATTTTGTCTATCTCCGATATTAATAGTAGGTTTTTTATATGACGGAAACTCAAGAATACCACTCGATGAGTTTCCAATCAAGAATTCACTGTAAGCTAATAGTGAATAATAGTCTTTTCCAAAAGATTTGATATAAAATCTATTCTTGGATTTTTTTTTGACAAATTTTTTTATCATTAACATTATCTTCTTATATCCTGGATCTGCGTTTGGAGATGTAAATATCACATTCAAGTTTTTTACATTCATTAGTGCATCCAATAAGGGTTTCATTTGAAGTTCAATTTTAACATCGCTTAGTGTTTCAGGGTGGAAAGTGGCTAAACAAAATGGAGTTGAAATATTAATATGATATTTTTTTTCTATTGATTTTTTAGAGATCTTTTTTTCTTTTCTTATATTTTCTGCTCCAAGTCCCCCAACATTAAAAACATTTTCTGGATTTTCACCCATTTGGATAATTCTTTTTTTATATTTTTCAGTAGCGGCAAGATGTATGTGTGATAGTTTAGTTACACAATTTCTTGTAACATCATCAATTACCCCAAGAGTTTGCTCTCCACCTTGAAAATGACAAATTGGTATTCTCGCAAGTGTGGCTGCATAACATGCACTAATCAATTCATATCTATCCCCAAGTACAATAATTAAATCTGGCTTAACACTTCTAAAAATTTTCCCAAACTTAAACATTCCATCGCCTACAGACTTAGTGATAGATAAAACACTATCATTTCCAATAACATATCTTATTTTTCTAAAACTTTTAAAACCATCTTTTTTAATTTCTTTAATTGTATTTCCAAACTCTTTTTTAAGATGAGTTCCTGTAACAAAAAGTTCTAATTTAAATTTTTTATTTTTATTGATTAGATGTAAAAAATTTTTTAATAGCCCATATTCAGCTCTTGTGGCAGTAATTACACAAATCTTTTTCATTCAATACCCAATATTATTTTGTAAAAGGATTTAATTTTTTTTATTTTATATTCAATTAATTTCATTTTTTTTTAATAATTGATTTTTTTGATAATTATTTTTTGATTTTTTTCCAATAAGTTTTTTAATCAACATAGGAGAAAGTCCTATTCCTGGTCTTTTAGCTGTAAGATTTTCAAAATTAAAGTGATTTCCCTTAAGAATATCTTTTGTTGCAACAATTGATTTTCTAACAACCTTTATATTTTTAATTTCACTTTTTGTAGGTTTTTTGAATTTTCTTCCAAAAGTTTTTTCTGTTATCTCTATTAAATTAATCATGTTTTTAAAATCTTTTATTTCTATACTTGCCTTATGATCAGGGCCACTCATTTTTTTACTTAAAGTGACATGTTTTTCAATTATCTCTGCGCCCTTACAAACTGCAAGAGAAGGTATAATGTGGTTGTCAGTATGATCTGAAAATCCTACTTTTAATTTATATTTTTTTTTTAAAGTTTTAATTACATTTAGATTGAGATCTGAATATTTTGTTGGGTAATCAGTATTACATTGTAATAAACTTATTTCATTCTTTTTAATTTTACCTGATGCTAAAATTTTTATAGCTTGAGATATTTCATTAATATTTGACATCCCAGTAGAAAGTATAATCTTTACTTTCATTTTTGATATTTCATTTAAAAGAAAGTAGTTAGTAATTTCTCCTGATGGAATTTTTAAAATATTAAATTTTAATTTTTTTATAATTTTTAAGCTATCATTATCAAAAACAGATAACAAAAATGATATATTACATTTCTTTGCATATTTTCTTAATTCAATTATTTTTTTTTCATTCAAACTATATCTTTGTAACATTTGTCGTTGAGTTATTTTCGCTTTATTTAAATTTTTTTTTTGGTAGCCAGCAAGTCCAGCGCTAGGGGTTACTAATTTATCTGGATTAAATAATTGAAATTTAACAAAATGTGATCCCGCATCTGCTGTTTCTTTAATAAGTTTTTTCGCAATTTTTATTGAACCATTATGATTTACCCCAATTTCAGCTATAATTTTTGTTTTCATCTTAGTAATAAACCTTTAAATAATTTTATATTAGTTTTCCACTTTAATATTCTTATTGCACCATCTCGAGTATTAACGTCAAAATATTTATTCTTAAAATTTATTATTTGACCAACTTTATACTTATTACTTGTTTTTCTTTTATCTAATATTTGAGATTTAATGAAAAAAATTTTATTTTTTCCCTTTTGAAACTGAGCATTAGGTCCTGGAAAAATAAGAGCTCTAATAAAATTGTTTAAATATTTTGTTTTATTATTGAAGTCAATAATTTCATCCCCTTTAACTCTTTTTCTGCAATAAAAACCCTTTCCTAAATTTTTTTGAGAAACAGTTTTAAGTTTTGGATTTTTATAAATTTTTATTAAACTTGAACTCAATAGTTTTGGGCATTCTTTATAGCATTTGTTTAGAAGTGTATTATAATTATCTTTTCGTAAAATTTTTATTTTTTTTTGAGATATAATATCTCCAGTGTCAATTTTGTTATCAACGAAATGAACTGTTATACCTAATGTTTTTTCTCCATTAATTATTGCCCAATTGATAACATTTCTTCCCCTATATTGTGGAAGCATTCCAGCATGACAGTTTATTGGAGGGTATTTATTCATACTAATAATTCTACTATCAAATATTTGGTCATAAGACATTGAAACAATAAGATCTGTTTTAAAAGAATTTATTATTTTAAAAGCTAAATCAGATTTTATTTTTTTAAATACAAAAAAAGGAATTTTTTTTTTTAATACAAAATTCTTTATATCTTTATCAATTTTTTTTCTTCCACATACATATTTAATTAAAAATCTCTTATCTTTGTCTATTTTTTTTAAAAAATTTAAACCCCAAACACCATCTGCAAAAATCCCTAAATTCATCTTTTTAAATTAAAATATTTGTATAAATATGCACTGCTTGGTAAGTTTATAATTCTTTTTGCAATATCAAGTGATGTATTTGAATTCATCGCTGGATACTTTTTTAAGTAATTTGTTTTAGTCATTGGCTTCCACACAGGTCTAGCTTCTATATTTTTACTTATCAAAAACTTAATTATACTCTCATGATATTTAATATATTTTTTTTTCAAAATTATAGTAACTAACCAATGATTCGGGGATGAATCTTTCAAACCACTGTAAATTGAAAAATATTTATTATCAGAAAAAATTTTTTTGTAATTTTTAAAAACTATCTTTTTATAACTTAAAATTTTTTTTATTTTCTGAAGCTGGGAAAACCCAAGTGCCGCATTAATGTTTGGCATTCTATAATTATAACCTTTTTCACTAAAAACCATTTTCCAAGAATGTTTTTTTTTTGCTACATTCGCTAGCTTTCTTGCTTGTATGGCAATTTTTTCGTTATTAGTAATTAATGCTCCCCCTCCTCCACTAGTAATAATCTTATTACCATTAAAACTTAGTGCTCCCACGTCACCAAATGTACCTAAATGTTTTTTTTTAAAGAAAGATCCAACGCTTTCTGCTGCATCTTCCAAAACTTTTAGTTTGTATACTTTTGCAATTTTTAATACTTCATCAATTTGACAAGGATAACCATAAAGATGTAGTGGTACTATAGCTGTAATATATCTTTTAGTTTTTATATTAAATAATCTGTTATTTTTAATCTTCGTATTCTTTTTTAAGTATTTTTTTAACTGTAAAATATCAATTCCTAAAGAATCTAAATTTACATTCACAAAATGTGGAATTGCATTAAGATATAAAGATGCATTTGCGCTAGCAATGTAATTAATATTTGGAATTAAAACTTCATCATTTTTTTTTACACCTAATGTTTGCAATCCAATATGGATTGCTGAAGTTCCATTACAAAATAAAACACAGTATTTTGCACCTGTAAATTTTTTTAGTGAATCCTCAAACTTTTTTATAAAATTTCCAACAGATGCTACTGCATTTTTTGAAATACACTCACTTAAATATTTTTTTTCATTTCCAAAAAAAAAGGGTTCGTGAAGTGGGAGTTTTTTCTTATTTATTTTAGAAAAAAAAAATAAAAGATTTTTTTTTAAATCATTTTCCAGTTTCATTTTTTAAAAATTAAAGTCTTTATTATGATATTTTTTCAAATTTTCTTCTTTGAGAAACCATTTTATAGTTTTTTTTAAACCTTCCTTTAAACCTTCTTTTTTGGAATATTTAGGTCTCCAATTTAATAAAGATCGTGCTTTTGAGTTATTACATTTTAGTCTTAAAACTTCACTATTTTTTGGTCTAATTCTTTTATCTTCTTTTTTTAGTGGGATTTTTTTACCCATCAAATTACCAATTAATTTATACAAATTATAGATAGATATTTCATAGTTTTGACCAATATTAATTATTTCACCATATATTTTGTTTTTGCTTAGTGTTTTTACAAAACCATTCACAGTATCATCAATATAGCTCAAATCTCTTTTTGGTGTAGTAAGACCTAAATTTATAAATTTTTTATTATTGGCCATTTGCAAAATAATGCTTGGTATGACAGCTCTATTGGATTGACGAGGACCAAAAGTGTTGAATGGTCTTATAATAGAGATTGGTAAACCATAAGAATAAAAATATGACATACTCAAATAGTCAGCTGAAATTTTTGTTGCTGAATAAGGTGACTGTCCTTGCATTGGATGCTTTTCATCAATTGGGGTGTATTTTGCTGTTCCATAAACTTCACTTGATGAAGTTTGAATAAGTTTAAAACTATTTCTTTTACAAGCATTTAAAATATTTAGAGTACCTATAATATTTGTATCAACATATGACTTAGGAGATTTATAAGAAAATGGTATTGCAATTAAAGCGGCTAAATTAAATACATAATCTTTTTTTTTTGTAATACTTAAAATAAAATCTGAGTCTATTACGTCACCTGAGATTATTTCTAATTCTTTTGAAATTTTTTTATCTAAATCATCTAACCAACCGTTATATCCAAATGAATTATATTTTACTAAGCATGTAACTTTGTGTCCCATCTTAACTAATCTTTCTGTCAAATGCGACCCTATAAACCCCTCCGATCCGGTTACTAATATTTTCATTTTCCTAAACACCTTTTTATAAATCTGGCAGGGTATACAATAGAAATTGTTGTAATAAGATAAAATAAATTAAGCAAACTTATATTTCCAATTTTATTTTTTTTTGGCTCCTCAAAACTTAATGATATTTTTTTTGATGAGCTATCATTAATTAAAAAGATTTTATCACTGATTTTTGTTGTTCCAATTTTATGATTTATTCTGTCTTTAAATTTTGAATTAGGTAAACTCCCCAAATAATCATCATCATACCACTCATCATATTCACTCCCATATTCAGTACCTTCAGCATGAAGAGAAATTAACATTAAATATTTAGATTTTTTTCCACTCGATGGATACCTTCCGTGCCAGGTTCGATTAATAAACAAACATATATCTCCACTTTTACCAGAAATATATGACAGACAAAATCTATAAAGCTTTAAAAAAAGGGGTGGAGTCAAAAGTTTTAATTCCTCAGCTCTTGAATTAATTAAATGACTATTTTTTAAGAATACTGTTGAGCCATAAATATCGTCATTATCATCAAGCAAAATAACCAAATTCATTTGACCAGGTCCATCTTGATGAATGCCTAATCCTTTATCATCTTCAGATGATTTTCTAACACTAATTTGATGAACCTTAAAATTTTTTCCCAGGTATTTCTCAAGAATTTCATTTAATTGAAAATTATTAAAAATTTTTTGTAAAATTTTTGATATTTCCTTATTGTGCTGGTCTATTCTCTTTAATGCATAACTACCTTCACCTATAGAGTCATCATTAAAATCATTTTGAGAAATTTCTATCTTTTTTAAATTTTCTTTATTCAAAATTGCATTATCTAATAATTTTTTGCTTTCAAAAATTAATTTTTGAACCTCAATAGTTTTTGAGAATATATCTCCAAAATTTACAAAACCATCATTAAATAATTTTTCATCTTTCATTTTTTTTCGCGATCTGTATTATTTTATTTTTCCACATTTTATCCCAATTATCATCAGTTCTGGCAAATTTATAAGTAAACTTTCTAACAACATTATGTCTTTTTTTATTAAATGACCATTTTTTTTCATCTTTAATAAACAAACAGATATTTTTTAAAAGATCATTATAATTATAATTAATTATTCCCACCTTATTAAGCTCATGAAATAAACTTTTTTGAGACTTGTGGGTATTGATAATATTTTTATCTACATAGCATAAAGTTGGAATGTTAGAAGATAAACACTCCAAAAAACCAGTGCCAGGAATATCCCAAATTACCAATTTAACCTTTGAAAGAATATTATTATCCAGCCCTTTATCAAAATTTTTTATAAATTTTATATTAGGATAATGACTGAGATCTTTTTTTAAATATTTTGTATAAACTTTGAAATCATATTCATTATAAAATTTGCAATAAGTAATTATATTTTTTTTTTTTAAATAATTGGCAAATTTCTTGAAATTAATTAGTGAAAAATTTGTATCTATTGTATTAATGTTGTTTATCCCTGATGGGGATATATCGTAGTTTCGAATTTTATTTGGCATCCATAATAAATCGAATACTTTCTTACTATTATCATTATTAATTTTATTAAAATATTTTTTTCTCTCACTTAACCACGGACTAGGCATAGGTAAAATTTTTATATTCAATTTATTTTTTTTATCAACTAAGTCTGTCCATCCCCACGAAAAAAAATAATCAGCTGAAGCATATTCTATTTCATAATATTTTGGTATTTGATCAACGTATCCCTCATAACCTCCATGTTGAATTTTAATAATTTTAAAATTATCATTTTTAGCTGCACAATTATAAAATACACTATGAGTATCAAAATCTCCTGAACTTAAAATTATCTTTTGTTTAAAGTGTTCTAATTTTTTGCTTGAAGCAATTAAATTTTTCTCAAAATCTTCAAAACAACTTACTGGAAAAAAAGATGAAATATAGTTATCAAAAATATTTGAAAAATGTTCATAATCTAAATTTTTGATCTTATATTTTAAAAAAAATTTTTTATAAAAATTTAGGGGTAAAATTCCTGAAAAAAATGAGTTTCTTATTTTTTTATCTACATCTGAATTTTTTAAAAAAAAAGGATAATTGAGATTTTTAAATAAAGATATATACCAGCCTTTAACAAAAAATGAATTTTGTAACTGAGACAAGTGCAGAACTGGTATCTTTTGGAAAGAGGGGAGAAATCTAAAAAGATAGTTTTCCAATAATATGAAAAATTTTAATAAATATTTTTGACCAATGATAAATAAATTATTCTTTATATCCTGAGAATCTTCAGTCTTTATTTCGTCAGCAAGAAAATCATTAATATCATTTTTTTTGTTAGAAATAAAAAAATTTTTTTTTAATAAAGATAAAAAATTTTTGTTAAATTTTTTTTTACTAATAAAATCTTCAAAATTTTCAATCTTTTGAAATGAAAATTGAAAATTTATTTTTTCTCTATTAATTAATTTAAACTTAAAATTTTTTGATAGAATCAAAAAATTATAAAAAAAAAAATATGTTAACGGTACCATATTTCTTCTTATTATAATTTTGGCACTTTTATTATTTATACTGAATTTTTTTGAAAATTTATGAATTAAATTTTCGTCTACTAATCCATATGCTAAATTAAGACTTTTTGATAAAGAGATTAAGTCCTTATTATTTAAAACTTTTCTGTATTTCATTTTTCCTCAAATTTTCTAGAAATAAAACGTTGGGTAAATGTACATCTATAATTTTTTTTATAAATATATCTAAACCATTTCTTTCTGAAACTCGGCATAATATTTTTAATATTTTTTCTAATTCAACAAATAATGTATACTCTATCGATTTCGCAAAATTTGGAATTTTTAAATAATAATTTTTTTCAATTATCTTAAATGCTATTTTAAAATTTTTTCTATTTAATTTCTTCTTATGAAACGCAAACCTGAGTAAAAAAAAATACAAACATCTAAAATTTTGTGAGTATTGAATATTGTCAAAATCAAACAATATAATATTATTTTTTTTGTCAAAAATAAGATTATTTGGATGAAAATCATTATGAGTAAACGTTTTTTTATTAAAAAAATTTTTGTTTTCTAAATTTTTGGCCTTTTTTGCACAATCTAATAAAAAGTCAAATTTACTAATTATTTTTTTTATATTCTTTGTATGAGTGTTCCTTATTTTTTTCCTCAATACTTTTTCAAAATATAATTTTATTTTTTTTCTTCTTTTAAATGTATAATTCAAATTATAAGGAACTTCTAATTTCCTTAATTTTTTTTGATCTGTTTTGCTGACTTTGTTCCAAAATTCTTTGTGAATTAGATTTAGTAATTGAACTGATTTAAGCATCATTTTCTTACTTTTTTTTTGAGGCTTTATATACTCAGTTACTCGAATTACATTTTTATTTATGTTAGTAGTATAATTGCCATAATCATTTTGAACAAATTTCTCTAAATTATATTTATTAGACAACTTTGAAATTATATTTGTTATTATTGAGATTCTTTTTTGACCATTTTTTTTACCATAAATTTTATTAGGATCTGGTATAATTTTTATTAAA
>CACKVD010000003.1 GCA_902603555.1 uncultured Pelagibacteraceae bacterium | reverse complement strand
TCTTAAATCTAATATCCAATTTATAAATCCATCAAAAGACTGGTCTTTTAATTCTAAGTATTTACAAATATTTATTATCTTATTTTCTATTGTGTCTTTGTTGAAGGTCAAAACATACGGCATAAATATAGCATTGGATAAACCATGATGAATATTATTTAATGCATTTACCGGATGACTTAATGAATGAATTGCACCTAAACCTTTTTGAAATGCAGTAGATCCCATACTGGCTGCTGTCAACATATTCATTCTTGCTTGAATATTAGAACCATCTTCAAATGCTGTTAACAATGATTGATCAATAAGTTTCATTCCTTCTAAAGCTATACCATCTGCCATTGGGTGATAACCTGGAGCACAATAAGCTTCTAAATTATGAGCTAGTGCATCCATACCAGTTGCTGCAGTGATATTTGGCGGAAGCTCAATTGTTAAAGTTGGATCTAAAATAACAATTGAAGGTAAAAACTTAGGATGAAAAATTATTTTTTTTATACCTGTTTTTTCATTTAAAATTACTGATGCTCTACCAGTTTCAGATCCTGTTCCTGCAGTTGTTGGAACAGCAATGATTGGTGCTATTTCTTTTGAGTTTGCTTTAGTCCAGTTATCACCTACATCTTCAAAATCCCATAATGATAATTTTTGACAAGACATAAAAGCAATAGCTTTTCCTACATCTAAGCCACTACCTCCACCAAATGCTATTATACCATCACAATTTTTTTCTTTAAAAAAATCAACACCATCACTTACGTTTTTGCCTGTGGGATTACCTAATACATCGGAAAATATTTCGACAAAAATATTTTTTTTTTTCAATATTTCTAAAGCGTCTGTAATAATTTTTTTTTTTGACAAAGCATTATCAGTAACCAATAATGGTTTATTAATTCCTAAATTTTCACAAGCTAAATTTAAATCTTTAATTCGATTTTCACCAATCCACATATTTGTGGGGTAATTCCAATTAAATTTTTCCATTAATGAATCTATTTTTTTTCAATTAAATATTCAAAATTTTGTGTTGTTTCGTTAACTTGTAAAAGTTTTGCACCATTATTACTATGAAATTTTGTTGCCATTTCAGTTAATGGTGACAAAGTTATCAATCTATCAAGGTGGTTGGAATCCTTAATTTTTTTAAATACTTCTTTCACAATTAACTTACCACCCCCTCTTTTTTTTGACCAAACAGTATATGCTATCGCAATCTGTCCAATATTTTGATCTCTTTGAGCACTTTGCAAATAAGCATCATGACTAAATTTCCCCAGTTCTTCAACATTTTTGGGAATTTGGTTTGTATATGCAAAACACATAACAGCATGAATTTCTCCTTTATATTTAACCCCAAAAATTTTTCTGCCATAACTTCTTCTAAAAACATTATCCAATTCAGGTCTTACAGGATCCTCATTAGTGTTACATTCTTTAAGTTCTATTAATTCTGCTCCTTTAACCCAATCAAAGAAATTATCAATATTTTTACCTATAATTTGTTTATTTTTTCTAATTCGAGCTTTAATTCTTGGTTTAAATTTTTTTTTGAAAATTTCTTTCATAAATTTGATTTATTCATTAATTTCAAAAGTATAACAAAATGAAGATTGTCCCTAAAACTAGTAAGGAAATGATTAGAATAATATAGTTAATCTTAATATTAAATTTTTTATAAATTATTTCATTTATTTTTTCCCAGAAAAGAACAATCATAAAGACTATAATGGCTGGGATTATAAATTTAAGCATAAAATCTATTTCTGTTAACTTTTATCACCAACATAAACAGAAACACCTCTTGAATTAATATCAACATCAAACTTTTTGTGTAAAGGGGGAAAGGCTCTTTGTGAACAGTCCAATCTATCGCAGGTTCTACAAGAAACGCCTATTGGTATTTCAGTTGATTTGTCATTAATATTTATATTTTCAGTATAAACAAAGTCTTTAGCATATTTAGCTTCACATCCTAATCCAATAGAAAGAATGCTTTTTGATTGTCCAAATCTTCCTATGCCCTTTTCAACTGTTCTAGCAATACAAACATATTTTTCACCATTGGTCATTTTACTAACAGCAGCTTGAATAACACCTGGTCTTGTTAAAGCTGAGTAAACATTCCATCTAGGGCAAGCACCTCCATATCTTGGTATTTCAATTCCAGATAGTGAAAATCTTTTAGAAATATTTCCAGCCATATCTACTCTTAGAAAATGAAAAGGAATACCTGGAAGTTTTGGATCTTGTAAACAAGTTACTCTATGAGCAACTTGTTCAAAAGATGTAGCAAAAGTATTTTGTAATAACTCTAAATCATATTTAAGTTTTTTACATTCTGTATGAAAGAGTTTATACGGCATTAAAATAGCAGCACCACAATAATTTAATAATGCTACCTTGGTTAATTTTTTAGACTCATCAGATGGAAATGTAAATTTAGATAAATAATTTTCAATTTCAGTATTAGCACCTTCATGTGCTATTTGAGCTGCCGCATGAAGTTTTTTTGTTTCTAAAGAACTATAGTCGCTTAAAAGTAACTCTTTTTTATTCTTATGATAAATTTTTGAAAAAGGCTTGTCTTCTTCTGGAATCACATCTTTGACTGTTATTCCATATTCCGATTTTAAATAATCACATAGAGCAATATATCGAGTTCTATTATTTTTTTGAACATTTTCAAAAACTTTGTTTGCAAAATCTTCTAATTTAGGAAAGTAATTTTTATTTTCTTGTAAAAAATCTGAAATAACTTCACCAGGAAAAGAGTTTTTTCTGTTATCAACAATTTTACCAGATATTGTCTCAATCTTATTAATCATTTCATGATCTTTCTTTTTTAAAATATCACCCAGCCTAACTATGGCTCTTCCTATTTTTGGATTGGTCCCAACAAGATCTTTTACTTCTGGACCTAAAATGTCTAGATCCTCAAATAACTTATCATCTAGTATTTCTGATAATGTGTTTTCTAGATTTATATCTGTCTTGGATGTTAATTGAGAAAGTTCAATATTAAGTTTTTCACAAATATTTAACAGCAAATCTCCATCAATTTTTCTTTTTCCTCCCTCTATAAGATTTAAATAACTGGGTGAAATGTTTAATTCTTCTGCAAGTTTATTAGCTTGAAGCCCTAACTGTCTTCGAAAAGCCTTGATTTTAGGACCAATTTTTAAATCTAATTGACTCATATTTTCTATTTGTAAATCTTGTAAATTTATTTTTACAATTTTTTTCCTGTATTTACAAGTATTTTAATCTTTTTTGTAGATTTTGTAAATCTTGTAAATTATAAAGTTTACATGGACGAAAAATTAAAAAACAGTGAAAATGAGGCTCAAATCATAAGACATGAAGACCTTGCTAGACATCATAGCAGAGGCATCTACATGAGAGATGATCATTGTGATTGGGGTTCAAGTGGAATGAAAGATCTAGTTGAGACTCTAAACGACTCAAACTAAATCTAATTCGTTCAACTTAATTCATTTCTTACTAAAATATTTAACAGCACAGGATACCAACAATGAGCGCAGAAAATATCTCATACGACCTTAAAAGATTTGCAGGAATAAAGAGAGATTATACTACAGAGGAAGTTGAAAGATTAAGAGGCTCAATAAAAATTGAATATTCAATGTGCAAACATCAATCAACAAAATTATGGAATTTATTAAATTCTGAGCCATATGTAAATACTTTAGGTTCTCTCTCTGGAAACCATGCTGTGCAACATGCAAAAGCTGGATTGAAAGCTATTTACTTAAGTGGATGGCAAGTTGCAGCTGACGCTAATAGTGCTGGTGAAATGTATCCTGATCAATCTTTATATCCTTATGACAGTGCACCAAAATTAGTTGAATCTATGAACAATGCTTTATTAAGAGCAGATCAAATTCAACATATGGAAATAAAAGATGGTGACATGAAAAAAGAAAAAAAAGTAGATTACATGTTACCAATTATTGCTGATGGGGAAGCAGGTTTTGGTGGACCATTAAATGTATTTGAACTTGCAAAAAAATTTATTAAAGCGGGTGCTGCTGGAGTTCACTTTGAAGATCAATTAGCAAGTGAAAAAAAATGCGGTCATATGGGTGGTAAAGTACTTGTACCGACAGGAACAATGATCAAAAATTTAAAAGCTGCAAGATTAGCTGCTGATATAGCTGATGTGCCTTTAATCATTTTAGCAAGAACTGATGCTAATGCAGCGAAATTAATTACAAACGATCATGATGATAACGATAAACCATTTTTAACAGGTGAGAGATCTCCAGAAGGTTTCTATTATGTAAAAGCAGGAATTGATCAAGCTATATCTAGAGGATTAGCATATGCGCCTTATTCAGATTTAATATGGTGTGAAACTGCATCACCCAATCTGGAAGAGGCAAAAAAATTTGCGGATGCTATTCATAAAAAATTTCCAGGAAAACTTTTAGCTTATAATTGCTCTCCATCTTTTAATTGGAAAAAACATTTGTCTGATGAAGAGATTGCTTCGTTCCAAAAAGAAATAAGTAAAATGGGTTATAAGTTTCAATTTATAACTCTTGCTGGATTTCATACTCAAAATATTGCAATTTTTGAATTAGCAGAAAAATATAAGAAAGAAGGTATGTCTGCTTACTCAAAAATTCAACAACAAGAATTTGCTAGAGAAAAAGATGGTTACACTAGTGTTAAACATCAAAGAGAAGTTGGTACTTCTTATTTTGATGCAGTTTCCAACACAATAAGTAGTGGAAAAAGCTCAACAACAGCAATGGATGGCTCAACTGAGTCCGAACAGTTCTAATAAAACAATTCCTCTTGTGTATTAGATTGGTTAATAGCTGACCCAGAAATGGGTCGGTTATTTTAATATTGGTGATCTTAAAAGTATATGTTAAGAGCTCATATGTTAAATAAAAATTTTGGTTTCGGAACTCAGATAAGAAAGTCTCCATATTTTAACTCAACAGTTAAGTGGGGTGCAACAGGATTTTCTGTATATAATCACATGTATATACCTAGAGATTTTGGTAATCCTGAACAAAATTTTTGGAATTTAATTGAAAAATCTATTCTTTGTGATGTTGCTGTTGAAAGACAAGTAGAAATTACTGGTCCAGATGCATATAAATTTATTCAATTATTAACTCCAAGAGATCTTTCGAAAATAGCAATAGGTCAGTGTAAATATGTATTAATCGTAAATAATGAAGGGGGTATTTTAAATGACCCCGTGCTTTTAAGATTGGCTGAAAATCATTTTTGGCTATCTCTAGCAGATAGTGATATTTTGTTATGGGCTCAAGGAGTTGCTCTAAATTCTGGATTAAACGTAAAAATTACTGAACCTGATGTTTCTCCCTTACAATTACAGGGGCCAACCTCGAAAGAGATTATGATTAAACTATTTGGTAATAGCATTAAAGATTTAAAATATTATTGGTTAAAAGAATATGATTTAGCAGGAATTCCACTTATCATCTCTAGAACAGGTTGGTCAAGTGAACTTGGATATGAAATTTATTTAAGAGATAGCTCTAAAGGAGATAAACTCTATGAAAAAATAATGGAAGCTGGCAAAGACCATGGTCTTAAACCTGGTCATACATCATCAATAAGGAGAATTGAAGGCGGAATGCTCTCTTATCATGCTGATGCAGACATTAATACCAATCCATTTGAATTAGGTTTGGATCGTTTAGTAAATTTAGATAGTAAAATTAATTTCATAGGAAAAGAAGCTTTAAAAAAAATTAGAAAAGAAGGTATTAAAAGAAAACAAGTTGGCCTTGAATTAGATTGTGAACCCTTAAAAGGACCAAACACAACATTTTGGACTATTCTTAAAAATGATAAGAAAATTGGCAAAGTAACATCTGCTGTTTATTCGCCTAGATTAAAAAAAAATATTGCTCTTGCTATGATTGAATTAAATCAATCGGATATTGGAAATAAACTAAACTTAAAGACAGATGATAGGGAAATTAGTTGTGTTGTCGTAGAAAAACCGTTCTATGATCCTAAAAAAGAAATAACAAAAACGTAATTTTAAATTAAATTCTTAACCTTTAATAAGACTGTATAAATAAAATTGAATTAATAATAATATTATTTTAAGGCTCATTTTGCTTTTATCACCAAGTCTTCTTTTAAATTTAATTTCGATGTCTTTAATTTTCATTTTAACTTGAGAATGAATCAATAAATCAGCAAGTATCTTAAAACCCTTACCAAAAAATCTCTTCTTGTTTTTTATATAAATCTTTTTATTAAAAATAAAAAAACCACTCATTGGATCTTTCGTTTTAATGTCAAAAATTGAAAATAAATATATTAGTAATATAGATGCAAATCTTCTAAGTTCACTGAGACCTTGATTGTGTCTTTTAAATAAAGGGCGAGCACCTATCACAAAGTCAAAATTATTTTCAATATAAATTTTATACATTTTTAAGATATATTTTGGATCATGTTGCATATCACCATCCATTATCACGATAGTATTAAAGTTACTTTTTTTAATACCATCAAAACATGATTGAGTCAGATCCCTTTTTTTATTTCTAAAAATTGGATTAAAAAATTTAAACTTTTTTCTTAAATTTTTTAAAATTTTTTTTGAATGATCACTTGAGTTATCATCTACAAAAATTATTTCATACTTTATTTTTTTTAAATAAAAATTTATTTTTTGAGTTAAAATTGCAATATTTTCTTCTTCATTAAGTACTGGAATTATAATACTAAGTTTTTTATCCTTTAACATTAGTGATATGCATATTTCAATTTTTGATATTATAACCTTTTTTTAATAATATTGAGACTGCTATCACACATATCACTAAAAATGACATCATGGAAAATACACTTATCCAAATATTAAAATCTGATATTCCATAAAATGAAAATCTTAAGCCATCGATAAGATAAACTACTGGATTAAAATAAGAAACAGTTTGCCAGAAAGGAGGCAACATATCTAAAGAATATAAACTTCCTCCTAAAAAAACCATTGGTGTAATAACTAGTGATGGAATGATAGACATTTGTTCAAAGTTTTTGCTAACAACACCAATTAAAAAACCAAACAATGCAAAAGTAAAAGAGACTAAAACTAACAAGAGTATCATTAATATTGGGTATTTAACATTGACTTCAGCAAAAAATGTTGCTGTTGTAAAGATCACAGCACCAACAATTAAAGTTTTAGTAGCTCCAGCTCCAACAAAAGCTAAAACTGTTTCAAGTGTTGAAATAGGTGCTGCTAAAATCTCGTTAATAGTTCCATTAAATTTTGGAAAAAATATTCCAAAAGAAGTATTACTTATTGATTGAGTAAGCAATGTTAACATTAGTAAACCTGGAACGATATATGAACCATAACTTACACCATCAATTTTTTGAATATAGCCACCAATCACAGAACCAAAAACAATAAAATATAATGATGTAGATATTACTGGTGAAAGAATAGACTGACCTACAGTTCTTATAAATCTATTCATCTCATGAAAATATATAGCTTTAAAACCGTAATAATTAAATTTCATTGTTCTCCTTTACTAGATTAACAAATATTTTCTCTAGATTGCTTTGTTCTGTTTTTAAATCTCTTAATTTTAAACCCGTATCTTTTAAATCTTGTAATAAGTTTGTTATGCCTGTTTGTTTTTCGTTAAGGCTGTATGTATAGTTTAAATACATCTTATTATTTCCAATATTTAAGTCATATTTTTCCAATGATTTTGGTATTTCCTCAATTTTTTCTTGCAATTCAATTGTAAGCGTTTTTTGACCCATCTTTTTTAACAATTTTTTTGTTTCCTCGACAAGTATTATTTCACCTTGATTGATAACACCGACCCTATCTGCTATTGCTTCAGCCTCTTCAATATAATGAGTTGTTAAAATAATTGTTACTCCTGTTTTTCTTAAAGAGTCAACTACTTTCCACATTTCCTTTCTTAATTCAACATCCACTCCTGCTGTTGGCTCATCTAAAAATAATATTTTTGGCTCATGGGATAGTGCCTTAGCAATTAAAACTCTTCTTTTCATTCCACCAGACAATTGTCTTAATCTTTGATCTTTTTTATCCCATAAACTTAAGTCTTTTAAAATTTTTTCTATATGTTCTGGTTTTGGAGGTTTGCCATATAAACCTCTTGAATATGATACGGTATCAAAAACTGTTTCAAAAGACTCTAAGCTTAATTCTTGAGGAACCATTCCTATCCTAGATCTTGTTTCACGATAATCTTTGATTATATCAAAGCCATCAACAGTAACAGTGCCAGATGAGGGGGTAACAATCCCACAAATTATACTGATTAAAGTTGTCTTTCCCGCACCATTTGGTCCAAGCATTGCAAGAATTTCTCCTTGTTTAACTTTAAGACTAACTTTTTTAAGTGCATCAAAACCATTATCATAAGCTTTAGATATATTGTTAATTTTTATTTGATCATCTATCATTTGAACGTTTATATATGTGATAAAGTCTATAAATACAATTGTGAAAAAAAAACTAATATTTACCTCTATCTTAATTTTGGTCTTATTAACCAATAAGATTATATTATCTAGCTTAATATTGTTGAGTCTTGAAAATTGGATTGATAAAAAAATATTTGTTAATAATTTTGATATTTCTTACAAAGAAAAAGAATTGTCACTCAATAATATAATTGTAAATGATAAAGATAATTTAAAGAATATTATCTTTAAAGCTGAAAAAATTATAATTAATTTTAATCTAAAATCTCTTTTTACAAAATTAATTATTATAGAAAATATTAAACTCAAAGAACCTATACTGAATATAAAATTTGATATTTCTAAAAAAAAAGACCAGTTAATTGAGGATAATCTTGGTGTCTCTAGCAATTTAAAATCCAAAGATAATCCAAAGATTTATCCTAAAAAAATTATTGATATAAATTTTCTAGTAATGGATTCATCTATAGAGAATTTTAAAATTAATATTGAAAGATTAGATAACAATAACAGTGAAACTCTCACCCTATCAAATATGAGTTTTAAAAAATTTGGCAATGAAAAAGGATATTTGCATTACAAGGATATTTTTAAAATAATTCTATTTGAACTAACATTAAAAATTACTGATCAAGAGTTAAAAAAAATAATTAAAGAAAATTATGACCCACAATAATATATTCTTTATTTTAATATTTCTTAAACTTCAAAATTAGTAGTGGTAAAAAGGTTGCCAATATAAAAGATAAGAATAACAAGGACTGATTAACAAAAGGTGCAAATAATTCCTTGGAGACAAGAACACCTACTAATAAGCTTCTAGAAAAATCTGGAGCTGGAAACATTAAAAAACCACCAATTAACCCAATTATAATTGAAGTATATGCAGTTTTTTCATTTATTTTCTTATTATAAAAGCTATAGAAAACAGTTAATACAAAAGCACAACAAAATAAATCTGCTAATAGAAATAGATATAAAATATCAAATCCTTTTGATGCAACAATAAAAGAAATGAAGGATAGAAATAGAATCACATATTTTGATAATTTTAAATAATCTGTTTTATTTTTAAAATTAAAAGCAGCTTTACCATCTACTACAATTAGACTTGATATTGCATTTATTAAAGTATCCACAGTTGAAATAGTGAGAGCTAAGCCAAGTATTATTATAACTAATGATAATAAAGTACTTTGCTCTTCAAGTAATAATGAAAAAAAACCAAGATCTGGTCTAATTGTAGAGTCTATTGAGAAAGCAACCATTCCTGTGAAACCCATATAAAAAACAATAGGAATAATTATAAAGAAAGAAATTATTAAACTTTTCTTTAATGTTATAAAATTTTTTGCTGCATAGACACGCTGCCAATTTCCTTGATGGAATAAATTAGTTGCAGCAACTGCAATAAAAAATGTTAAACCAGCCGTATAACTTGGCAGATAAGAACTGCTTAAAAGATGAGGATTTTTTTCTTTAATGAAATTAAAAGAAAATTGAGAGCCAGTAAAAGAATTCATATAAATAATAGAAATTAATAATAAAATTCCTATTACGATCATTTGAATATTGTCTGTGAATATTGAAGCTTTTAAGCCACCATATAAAGTGTAGGCTAATGTAGAAAATAACACAATTAAAGCAGTAATCCAAAGTTCAGTGCCTGATATATATTTAATCAAGACTGCTACAGCAGTAACTTCAGCACATAAAAAAATAAACATATAAAAGATAGTCATCAAAAGAATAAGTTTAAATAAACTTTTTCCAAATTTTTTTCTCATAAATTCAATTAAAGAAGATCCTTTAGGAAATTCTTTTCTTATTTTTTTTCCTAAATAAATTAAAAAAAACATTGGAAACGCTGTTCCTAATGAATATCCTATAATTGATCCAACTCCACCCCATGTTGCAGCAGAGGCAGGTCCAAATAAAATCCATGCACCCAATGCCGATGCTGTTAAGCTTGTTGTTAAAGAAAATAGACCAATATTTCTATTTGCAGTTAAATAATTGTTTAATCCTTGATACTTTTTCGAATGATAAAGGCCCAAAATTGCAAACATCAAACTTATAATGATTATTAATGTTAATGATGTAGATTGACTTATGAAGTATGTCTTATCCATTGCTCTCCCTTTCTGAATTACCGGACAGGTTCTTAGGGTTTAATCTCAGTCTGTTAAGACACCCCTTTCACGTTCTTTTATATCCTTTTATCCATAATTTCAACTTTTCATTAGGTTGTATATTCACACAACTTACATAAATTTTTATACGAAATGATGCGAATTTTTTTACTTATAGTTTTCAATTAAATATACGCCATTTAATTAATGTATAGATATAAATAAAAAAATCCCACCACCTTACTTTTTTACCTTCATTATAATTTCTTGAATAAATGGTAATTGGTACCTCATAAATATTTAATTGTGAGTTTTTTGAAATTTTTGCTGTAATTTCTGGTTCAATTTCAAAACCATCTGATTGTATATCCATCGTTTTAATAACTTTGTTTGTAAAAATTTTATAACCAGTGGCAATATCTGTAAAAATTTTGTTGAATAAAATGTTGGCTAATAAAGTAAATGTTTTGTTTCCAACTAAGTTAGGCCATCCAAGTATTTTTGTGATTTTTGAACCAGTTAATCTTGTTCCAAACACAACATCAGCATTATTTTTGATAAATGGGTTTATCAAATCAGGAAAATTTTCAGGATGATATTCTAAGTCTGCGTCCTGAAATAATATCAAATCACCAATAGCATATTGTAGAGCATTTTTAATATTAGAGCCTTTTCCATCATTTTTCTCTTTAAAGTAACACTTAACTTTTTCATCATTGATTGATTTTAAAATTTCTTTTGTTCCATCTGTAGAGTTGTTATCTGAAACAATAATATTTAAAGTTAAACCACAAGTGTCTGCTTTTAAAACTCTTTCAATACACTCTTTTACTGTGTCTTTTTCATTATAAACTGGAATTATTACTGTAAGACTCTTATACATAACTCTTAAATACAACCTTAGCTGAATTACTCACTTTGAGAAAGTTTATTTGTTAAAACAATTATTGACTAGGATTGCCATTAAAATCCACATTACAAAAACTTCACCATTGGAAAATGAATAATCTGCTCCTGCAAAACCTGCAATAAAATTGATTCCATAAATAATAATTGTAGAAACTATTAAACTTATTATTAAATTAATTAAACCAGTTATATATCTCATAAAACAACCATATATATATTTAAATCTAAAGCAATAAAAACCTTTATAATATAAGGCAAATTAATTTATCTTTAAATTTAATATTACTTTTATATCTATATTTAATCTCATCCACTCCTTTTTGAATTTGAGATTTAGTCATTGGTAACAAAGTGGATATATATCTTTTTTGTATCATCTCCAAATATTTCTTCCTTAAAATTTTAACTTTAAAAATAAATTTACTTTTTTTATATGGATATATTTTTGTTATAAGTTTTATTATTTTTTTATCTCTTTTAAGAGATTTTGAGAGTTTTGTCTTCATTAATCTAAATGTAGGTATATTGTTATTATCAGGATCTAAATTAAATATTAAAATTTTACCATTCTTACTTAAACTCTTTTTAGCTAAATTTAATACTTTCTTTATTTCATTAAAATTTAATAAATGAATTGTTTGTTTAATTAATATTAAATTGAATTGTTTTTTATTTTTTAAAAGAAAAGTTAAAGCATCAACTCTTTCAAACTTTATTCTTTTATCCTTGTCTTTATGACGTGTTAAATCTATACCGAATGGCTTATTTTTAAGCATTAATTGGGAACTCAAAGTACCTATAATTTTTCCACGACCACAACCAATATCCAGAATTATAGATCTTCTATCAAGTTTAATTTGTTTTATTAAAAATTTATTAAATGACTTAATATAATCCTTAGAAGAAAGCCAAGTTTTATTATCCCAGTTTTTAATGACAGTTGATGCCAAATTTTTTTAATCTCCAATAGTTATATGGCCATGGAGTTAAAAACCCCACTAGAAGCATTATAGGTATAATCCACCAAGTTAAAATAGCTCCTCCTGTTAAGAGATAATCAGTAAAATTCATTGTAATCTCCATACTAATCATGGAGATAAAGCTCATGCCTATCGCTGTTTTAAAAGCCTTATTAAAGCTCAGATTTTGTTTAATCAAAATCAATGTTTCAAGAATTACGCTGGTTAATAAACCATTTATAATTGCCAAAATCATTATTGCTAGAACTGGGAATGGAATCTCAGTTAGTTGGAAAAATAAAATAGTTCCAAAATCACCAATAGCACAGCCAAGTAAACACCAAGCAGTATTTTTTGCACTAATTTTCCACGTATTTCTACACAACCAGTTGAAACTAGTGCCACCTGCCTTGTCCATAGAATTAATTTATATTAACTTTAGCAATCATTCCAGCTTGATAATGACCAGGAACATTACATGCAATTTCTATATTAACAGCATTAATAAATTTCCAAATAATTTCACCCTTTTGTTTTGGCTCTAACAAAACACTGTTGCTATGTGAATGTCCCATAGATTTATCCATCTTAGCCATTTTTTTCATTTTTTCTTTATCAATAGAGAAAGCTAACAAAATTCCATTTTCTGCCATCTTAGACATTTCTGGCTGATGTTTTATATGCATCATTTTATTTGCAATATTAAATTCGTGAACAAGCATACCAACATTTTCAACTTCAAATTTTATTGTTTCTCCTGCTTCAATTGAAAATGAACTTGGTTCATAGTAGTTATCGTACATTTTTACTTTTATTATACGAGATACCTCATTCAGATTACCTTTAGATCCAATTTTCATGTTTTTATCAGCGTAAGAGAATGAATTAAAAAATAATGTAGTGAATATTAAAATTAACAATTTTTTCATCTAAGAATTAGTATTCTCTAAATAAATTTTTGCAATGGGTCATTTTAAACTTTTGTGTTAATATATATAAATGATTTTTAAACAATTATTCGATAAAAAATCTTCAACTTACACATATTTAATTTCATCTGGAAAAGGTAGAGAAGCTCTTATAATTGATCCGGTCATAGAAAATGTCGCAGGATACGTAAATTTACTCAAAAGTTTAAATTTAAAATTAGTAAAAGTAATCGATACACATATTCATGCTGATCATGTAACTGGGGCCTCCAAACTTAAAGATATAACTAAATGTGCAACAATTATGGGTGAACATTCGCCAGCTGAAACTGTTGAAATTAAAGTTAAAGATGACGAATATATAAATTTAGATCACCTTAAAATCAAAGCCATGTACACCCCTGGACACACTTCTGATAGCTACAGTTTTTTATTGGATAACTATTTATTTTCTGGAGATACGCTTTTAATAAATGGTACAGGCAGAACAGATTTCCAAAATGGAAGTTCAAAAGATGCATATAATTCAATATTTAATAAGCTTCTAAAGCTACCAGAGGAAACTTTTGTATATCCTGCTCATGACTATAAGGGTGAAAAAGTAAGCACAATTGGAAAAGAAAAAAAACACAATCCAAGATTACAAGTTAGTAGTGTTGATGAGTATATTGATATTATGAATAATCTAAATTTAAAAAAGCCTGCAGAAATAGAAAGTAATGTAACTAGAAATATTAATTTAGGTGCTTGAGCCTAAATTGAAGACTTTATAGCTTTATAAATTGCTTCTCTACTTGTTTCACCAATACTTCTATAAACTTCTTTATTGTTTTTAAAAATTAAAAGAGTTGTTTGATATTGAATATTAAATAAATCAGCTATTTCTTTATTTCTTACATCAAATTTAAAATATTCAATATTATTAAAATCGTTTTTAGCTTTATCTAAAACTTTCATTTGGCTTGCACAAGACGTACAATATTTTACCCAAGAACTAACTATTACGATCTTGCCATCTGATTGAGCCTTATCAAACAATGTTTTATTGAAGGTTGTTTCCTTTGCATTTACACTAAATGCAAATATACAAAAGATAAATAATAAAATTTTTTTCATAACTTCTTATACAACAAATATTAAAAACCAGTAAGATGCTAGTCCAGAAATAATTGTCGCAATAATATTTCTGCTTAAAATACCAATTATCATAGCAATTGCTGCGGCTAAAATTTTTGGGTTATCTTCAAACTGAAATACTCCTAAATCATCTAAAAAAATAGCTGGGAATATAATCGCTGGGAATATTGCTGATGGTACATAAGATAAAACTTCTCTTACTCTATTATTAAACATTTCTTTTTTAAGAATAGCTATCATTGAAAATCTAGTAAGATAAGTAATTATTCCACAATAAATTATTAACACCCAATCACTCATAATTTTTAATCATTTTTGTTAAAACCATTGCAACAAATAATCCTGTAAAGGCTGCTACTATTACATATGCTTTATAAGGAATATAATTAAATCCAAGTGTTGCAACTAAACCTGAAACTATAATAACAATTAAATTAATAAGTTTTCTAAAATCGTTTACTAGTATTGCTAAAAATGTTAAGGGCACTGCAAAACTTAATCCAAGTTTTTCAGGTATGGCTGCACCTAAAATAATACCTAAAAAAGTTGTTGTTTGCCAAACAACCCAGCATGTAAAACCTCCACCAATTAAATGAAAATGTTTATTCTTTTCTTTACTTTTTTTAAAATATTCATTTGATGTTGCAAAAGCTTGATCAATCAAAAAGTAAGATACTATAATTTTCCAGATTAATTTTAGATCTGAAACGTGTTCTGAAATAACAGCCCCATAAAGTAAATGTCTTGAATTTACCGCTCCAACAGAACTTATAATTACTAAAGAAGACGCTCCACCAGAAAATAATTGTAAAAGAATTATTTGAGATGCCCCACCAAAAACTATCAAAGACATTCCCATGGTAGCCAAAGGACTAAAGCCAATATCAATAGCTAAAATACCATATATTAAACCAAAAGGAACCACAGGTATCATGAGAGGACTAACATCAATAATACCTTTTAAAAAAATTTTAAAATTACTGTTCATTTTTCAGAAGCTTTTTATTAGAAGCAAACTATATGATCAATATGAATTGGTCTTTTTATGCCAAATTTTTCATCCAATTCATGTTGGTGAATATGATGGGAATGAACAAAAACTGGGATAAGTGTATTGCTGGGAGTTTTAAGTGTATAAATAAAATTAGTACCTCTAAACTTTCTATCAACCACTTCAAATTTTAGATTACTTTTATCATCATGGTGTAAGTCCTCTGGTTGTACTAAAAGCTTTACTTTTGATCCTATCGGAAAAGATTTTATAAAATTACCCGTAATTGTTCCAAGATCTTTATTTTTCAAGCTTTTAGGACTTGTTACTTCTGCATGAATAAGTGTTCCTCTATTTAAAAAGTTAACTACTTCAATTGAGTTAGGTAAATGGTATACGTTATATGGATCATCGAATTGTTTCAGCTCTTGATTCAAAATTATTCCACATTTAGATCCTAAATAAAAAGCTTCATAAGAGTCATGAGTAACAATTATAGTGGTGATCTTTGAACTCTTTAATATTTTTTTTAATTTTTCTTGTATTTCTTCTTTAAAGCTCTGGTCCACATTGGATAATGGTTCGTCTAATAATAATAAATCTGGCTGAGTAACTAAAGATCTAGCAAGAGAAGCTCTTTGTGCTTCTCCGGCACTAATTTCATGTGGATATTTATTTAATATTAAAGAAATATCTAATAACTCTATAATTTCTTGAAAACTAACTTGATGATCTTTTTTACCTTTATTTCTTTCTGCACCTAATAATATATTTTTTTCTACAGTGTAATGTGGGAATAAACTGTTTTCTTGAAACGCCAGAGATATATTTCTATCTTCAGGTTCAAAATGTTTATTTTCTGAAGATAAAATATTTCCCTTAAGTTCTATTGATCCTTTTGTAATTTTTTCTAAACCTGCAATCGTTCTTAAAATAGTAGTTTTTCCAATACCAGATGGACCTAGAAGGCAGATAACATCTCCTTCATTTTTAATATTAAAAGATACATTTGCTACTTTGGTTTTGCCTCCAACTTTAAAATCAACATTCTTAATTTCGAAAAAATTCTTATTCATTGTTTTCTCTTAAAATATATTTTGAACTAATTATAATGAATAAAGAAGCAATTAATATTAAAAATAATGAAGGTACTGCAGCAGCCTCCAATAAATCCTCAGAGGCGGAGATATATGCTGTAGTTGCAAAAGTTTCGAAATTAAAAGGTCTTAAAATTAGTGTAATAGGCAATTCTCTTATTATCTCTAATGAAATCAAAATGATTATAAACAAAAGAGAATTTCTCAAAAAAGGAATATGAATATTCATAAATGTTTTTCTTTTAGAGTAGCCTAGCAAATAAGCACTCTCATCTACTGAAATATTTATTTTCTCATAACCAGATTTTATTCCATTAAAAGCTAAAGAATAGAATCTTACAAAATAGACTAAGACTAATCCAAGAATTGAACCTATAAATAATTTTTTAATAGATAAAAAACCTAATGACTTGATTATATTTTCATCAAACCATGCAATAAAAGTTATAAAAGCAATGGCCAAAATTACTCCAGGGATTGCATAGCCAGAAATTGATAAAGTGGATAAAATATTTAAAGTTTTATTATTTGAAACCCTATTGCCATAATTTGATATTAAAGAGAATATTATTAACACTAAACTAGATAAAAAAACTAAATAAAGAGTATTTAATAAAAGATCAATTATTTGTAGATCAAATAAGTTTTCTGGAAATTTTATCGTCCAATACAACATTTGGCTTAATGGAAATAAAAAACTCATAAAAAATACAAAAAAACATCCTGCAAATGCTAAGACTGCCTTATTACCAGATAGTTTAGATTTTTCTTTTTGTTTAAAACCACCTCTAGAATTGAAGTGATATTTTGCTTTTTGCCTGGATAAATTCTCAAGCAAAAATAAGGAAAATATAAATAGTAATAAGAAGAAAGATATTCGATTTGCAAACGCTAAATCGTCAAATGTTATCCAAGAGTTATAAATACCAGTAGTTAAAGTATTGATTGAAAAGAAATCTACTGCCCCAAATTCTGCTAGGGTTTCCATTGCAACCAAAGATAAACCAGCAACAATTGCAGGTCTGGCAGCTGGTAATATAATTTTATAAAACGATTTAAATTTTGTAAAACCAAGATTTTTTCCTAAATCTATTAAGTTTTGTGACTGATATAAAAAAGAAGCTCTAGCGAGAATATAAACATAAGCAAATAAAGAAAAGCTAATTGATATTATTGCACCAAACATTCCATCTAATTTTGGAATACTTTTATTGTAATTTGCATCACCAAATAGGTTTTTTAAAATAGTAAAAGCAGTTCCATAGTTTTCAAAAAAAGCCGTTAAAGAATAAGCGTAAATATAAGGAGGGACTGCAAAAGATAGAATTAATGCCCATTTAAAAAAATTACTACCTGGAAATTTATAAAAAGATACTAAGTAAGCTGTTACAGTGCCTAATAGAAATGTTAAAATCAATACTGCGATCAATAATACTAATGAATTTAAAATATACTCTATCAAAAAAGTATTTTTTAAAATTTCGTAATAATTTGACGTGCTTTCAAAGAAACTTGTAAATACCGTTATAATTGGAATTAATACAAAAAAAGAAATTAAAAAAGAACTAAGATACCAGCTATTAAATTTCATATTATAATCCGCCTTATAAATGAAAAAAGTAAAGTGTCCAAAATAAATCCCCATTTACTCTGGACACTATTTAAGAAAATCAAAAATTAAATACTTTTAGGATATGCGGAACCTCCTTAGTTTTAATTTCTGACATTTTTCTTTTATTTATTCTTTCATCAATTTTTTTACACTCCTGTTGACATGGGGAACATGCACTGGAAGATTTATTTAAATCAATTTCAGAAATAAATTTTTTTTGTTTTTTCACTTAATTACTTCCAACCAGCAGCTGTCATTACTTCTAATGCTGCAGCTTGATTTTTTCCATAAGAAGATAGTTTAGTTTTCATATCTTGTTGAAAATCTAATCCTAAGTTATTTACTACTAATGGACTTGGTGAAACACCATCAATCATTGGAAACTCAAATGTATTGTTAGTGAAGTGCTCTTGAGATTGTGGAGTTAATAAAAACTCTACAAGTTTAACAGCATTATCTTTATTAGGTGCTCCTTTAACTAAAGCTGCACAACTAACATTCATATGTGTTCCTCTGCCATTTTGATTAGGAAAGAAAGCTTTTACTTTTTTAGCTGCTGCTTGTTGCTCTGCACCTTTTTTACCTGATAACATAAGAGCTAAATAGTATGTGTTCGCTACTGCAATATCAGCTTCTCCTGCTGCTACTGCCATGATCTGAGCTCTATCATTTCCTTTAGAGTCTCTAGCCATATTAGCAACAACTCCTTTTGCCCATTCGGCTGTAGCTTTTTTTCCATTATTTTCAATTAATGAAGCTACAAGAGATTTATTATATATGTTGCTAGATTTTCTTATTACTAATCTTCCTTTCCATTTAGGATCAGCTAGACCTTCATAAGACATTCCAGATAATTCAGCACCAGTAACTCTTTCAGGTGAATAATAAATTATTCTAGCTCTTTTTGCTATTCCAACCCATTTGCTTGTTCTAAAACTTTTTGGAACAGCAGCTTTTATAGCTGCAGATGTTAAGCCACCTTGAAGATGCCCTTTTGCATCCATAGCACCACATCTTCCAGCATCAGCAGTAATATAAAGATCCGCAGAGGAGTCTGCACCCTCTTCTATTATTCTTTTTTCAAGAGCTCCTGATTTTCCATTAATTAGATTAACTTTAATTCCAGTCATACTTGTGAACTTAGAATAAAGTTCTGCATCAGCTTTATAATGCCTAGCATTAAATACATTAACTTCGTTAGCAACTGCAAAAGCTGATACAAATATCGATGCAATTAGCGTTAAAATTGATATTTTTTTCATTATTATTTCACTTTCTCTGTTATTCCGCACTTTGTTATTGAAAATGATAACTATTCGCAATGAGAATGATTATCAATCGCAATAATGTCGCAGGATAATTAGGCTTTCCAGTCGCCTATTTTACTAAATAAGAAGTTCCTAAAAGCTTGAACTCTGGCAGTATTTTTTAAAGATTGAGGATAAACAAAATGGGCCTCCGTAATTGGTCCTTCAGATTTAGGTAATACTTTGATTACATTGGATGAATTACTTACTAAATACTCAGGTAAAGCTGCAAGACCAACACCAGACTCTACTGCTAAAAGAAGCCCCATTACACTGTTTACCTTCATTATAGATTTCCTTTTTTTTCCATCATGCATTCCAAGTTTTAAGGCCCAATCAGGATTATAAACTGGAGAAGGCGCCCCTTTTCCGAAAGAAATGAATTTATGCTTATTTAAATCACTAATTGTTTTTGGCATTCCATGTTTTTCTAAATATTTATTCGAGCCATATATAAAGTACTTAATATCAACTAATTTTTTTTGAATATAATTCAGTTGTTTGGGTCTTCTCATAAAAATACCTATATCAGCTTGTCTTGTGCTCAAATCTAACTCTTTATCATCAAAAACCAATTCTATCTCTATCTCAGGATTGAGACGCATAAATTCTTGAATTCTGGGCGTTAACCAGTGAGTACCAAAGCTTCGTACAGTTGTAATAGTTAATTTACCTGTTGGTTTATTTTTTTGATCACCTAGTGAAGTTTCTACCTCTTTTAATTTACTTATAACCTCATGGGCAGTTTTAAACACATATTCACCATTTTCAGTAAGTGTTAAACCTCTAGCATGTCTTTCAAATAATTGGACTTTTAAATCCTGTTCAAGTGATTGAATTTGTCTACTAATAGCTGATTGACTTAAATTTAAATTAATCGTTGCGTTGGTAAAACTTCCAGCTTCCGCAACAGCATGAAATATTTTTAATTTATCCCAATCCATTATTTATTTAAATCAACTAAAACTCTTCCTGAAATTTCACCTTTTAATATTTTAGGATATGTTCCAATTAATTCTTCTAAGCTCACTGTTTGAATAGATTTTTCTAATAAATTAAAATCAATTAAATTTGCAGCTTCACCCCAAATAAATTCTCGTCTTTTAATACTACAGTTCGCAGAGTCCATGCCCCAAAGTTTAATTCCTCTTAACATAAAAGGGATAACGCTTGTATTAAGCTCATTAGTATTTGCGTTTCCACATACTGCTATAATACCATTGGGATTTGTTTGAACTATTGCATTAGCTAATATTTTTCCACCTACAGTATCAACTACACCATCCCATAATCCTTTATCTATAAGTCTTGGATCTTTGTCAAATTCAGCTCTATTTATAACACTTTTAGCCCCTAAAGACTTCAAATAATCTGTTTTAGAATCTTTACCTGTAACTGCAGTAACATTGTAACCCATTTTGTTTAATGCAATCACTGCAACACTTCCAACTCCACCTGTTGCACCAGTCACTAAAACATTATTTACTTTTTCGCCTAATAAAATTTCTTCTCTAGCTTTAATTGCAAATGCACTCATCAAAGATGTGAATCCAGCAGTACCAAGTATCATTGCTTGTTTACTAGTTATATTTTTAGGTTTTTTAACTAAGAAGTCTCCATTAACTTTAGCAACTTGAGAATAGCCGCCATAAAAAACTTCACCTACTCTAAATCCTGTTAAAATAATTTCATCACCTTCTTTAAATTTTGAATTTTGACTTTCAAGTACTGTTCCCGAAAAATCTATACCAGGAATATGTGGAAATTCTTTAACTAGTCGTCCACCGTTTTTTAAAATCATTCCATCTTTAAAATTTAGATCTGAATAATCAACTTTAATTGTTACGTCACCATGCTTTAAAAAACTTTTGTCTATCGATTTTACTTCTCTTGTAAATTCTTCACCTTTTTGATCTAAAATTAATGCTTTAAATTGATCTGACACTTTAATCTTTTGGTATACTTATAAATCTCAAATATCTATTTTGATAACTAAGATCATCCTTAAATTGACCTAAATAATAATTTGTAACTGTTGTTGCTTGCTCTTTTTTAATTCCTCTCATAGTCATACATTGATGAGTTGAATCAATTGTTACAGCTACTCCCTTAGCGTCTAATGATTTCATTAAGGTATTCGCAATCTGCATAGTAAGTCTTTCTTGTGTTTGCAGTCTTTTAGAAAACACCTCAACGACTCTTGCCAATTTACTTAAACCAACTACTCTATCTTTTGGTATATAAGCAACATGTGCTTTTCCAATAATAGGCGCCATATGATGTTCGCAATGACTTTGAACTGAAATATTTTTCTGAATAACCATATCATCATAACCATCAACATCACCAAAAGTTTTATCTAAAATTTGATTTGGATCTTCTTTGTATCCTTTAAAATATTCTTTAAACGCTTTAACAACTCTTTTTGGAGTTTCTAACAATCCTTCCCTATTGGGATCTTCACCCATCCAAGCTAAAATTGTTTTAAAAGCTTCTTCAGCTTCTTTATCTGAGATTTGTTTAATTTGATTTTGATTATTAGTATCTTTAACAAGTTTCATGCAAGGTTTTATACCTATATTTTCATAATTTTAAAATATTTAAAATATACCTATATGTGCTACATAATAACTTAATATGTTCAAAAAAAGAGAGAATGTAGTTGAAATTGAAGAGGGCAATCTTCTTTCACCAAAATTTGATAATGACGGGCTAATACCAGTCATTACAATGTGCTCGAAAACTAAGGAAATTTTAATGCATGGATATATGAATATCGAAGCACTTAAAAAAACAATTGAAACTAAAGAAGCTCATTATTTCAGTAGATCAAGAAAAGCTATTTGGCATAAAGGAAAAACAAGTGGTTTTACTCAAAAAGTTATTGAAATCAAAATTGATGATGATCAGGACTCTATTTGGTTAACTGTTGATATTGGAGATGGTGCCAGCTGCCACGTTGGGTACCGATCTTGTTTTTATAGATCTATTCCTTTAGGTCCAATAGATAATGGTAGAGAAATTAAAATGAAATTTACTGAAAAAGAAAAAAAATTTGATCCTGAAAAAGTTTACAAAGACCAACCAAATCCTACAAAAATATAAATGATTAAAAAACAAAAAAATGTTCTAGGTGAAAATCTAGAAGAATGTTCTTCAGATCCTATGACAGGGTGGTACAGAGATGGTTGTTGTAATACAGATGAAAATGATCATGGTTTACACACAGTTTGTGCTAAAGTCACAACTGAATTTTTAGAATGGTGTAAAGAAGCTGGTAATGATTTGATTACTCCTCACCCTGAATTTGGTTTCCCAGGACTTAAAGATGGAGATGGCTGGTGTGTTTGCGCAACATGGTATGCTAGAGCTGTTGAAGCTGGAAAAGGATGTCCAATATTTTTAAAAAGAACACATGAGAATACTTTAAAAATTTTACCCATTGAAACATTAAAAATGTTTGCAATAGATATTTCTTAGTTACATATTTCCATATTTTGGTCCACCACCACCTTCAGGAGTGACCCAATTAATGTTTTGTGAAGGTTCTTTTATATCACAAGTTTTACAATGAATACAATTTTGTGAATTAATCACAAATTTATTAACATTATTTTCCTTTTGAATTTCATATACTCCAGCTGGACAATATCTCTGTGCTGGTTCATCAAATTTATCTAACGTATAACTAATTGGTAAATTTGGATCTTTTAATTGTAAATGAACTGGTTGATTATCAGTATGATTTGTTCCTGTTAAATAAACTGAACTTGTTTTATCAAATGTAATTATATTGTCTGGTTTTGGATATTCAATTTTTGGCATTTCATTTGCTGGTTTTAAAGTTTCATGATCTGCATGTTTATGTTTGAGGGTAAAAGGTAATTTACCTCTAAATAAAATTTGATCTATTCCAGTAAAAATAATTCCTAAAATTAAGCCCCAACTAAAACTTGGTTTTACATTTCTTGCTTTAAATAGTTCGTCATAGAGCCAACTATTTTTAAATTTTTCTTCAAATGTAGATAAGTCTTTTTGAAAATTAAGATGTTCATTGATAGTTTCTGCAGCAATAATTCCACTTTTCATTGCAGTATGTGAACCTTTAATTTTTGGCATATTAAGTGTTCCAGCATCACATCCAATAAGAAGTGCTCCTGGCATAAACATTTTCGGTAAACTTTGATAGCCACCTTCAATTAAAGCTCTTGCACCATAAGAAATTCTTTTTCCACCTTCAATTATTTTTTTTATAGCTGGGTGGGTTTTGAATCTTTGAAATTCATCAAAAGGAGATAAATGAGGATTCTTGTAATCTAAACCAATTACATATCCTAAAAAAACTTGTTTATTTTCAGCGTGGTACATAAAACTACCACCATAAGTGTTATTGTCTAAAGGCCATCCAGCCGTATGCATTACTAGCCCTTCCTCATAATTTTTTTCATCAACTTCCCATATTTCTTTAAAACCAATCCCATATTGTTGAGGATCTTTTCCTTTATCTAATTCAAACTTTCGAATAAGTTGTTTACCTAAATGTCCTCTGCATCCTTCTGCAAATACAGTCACTTTTCCTAAAAGCTCAATGCCAGGTTCAAAACTGTCTTTTTTATTACCTTCTTTATCGATACCCATATCTTGAGTAGCAACACCTCTAACTGAACCATCTTCATTATATAAAATTTCGCTTGCTGGAAATCCTGGAAAAATTTCAACTCCAAGTGTCTCAGCTTGTTCTGCAAGCCACCTACACAAGTTAGCTAAGCTAATAATATAATTATTATGATTTTGTTGAACAGAGGGTAATAGCCATGTTGGCCAACTAAGTGACTTTGATTTACTTAAGAATAAAAATTTTTCTTTACTAACTTTTGTTTTAATTGGAGAATTTAATTCTTTCCAATTAGGGATTAATTCATCTAAAGCTCTTGTTTCAAAAACATTCCCACTTAGAATATGAGCACCAATCTCAGATGCTTTTTCTAATAAACAAACATTTAAATTTGAGTCTAATTGTTTCAATTTAATAGCAGTAGATAAACCTGAGGGGCCACCACCTACAATAACAACATCATATTCCATTGTCTCTCTGGACATAATCTAATTTTTTACAGATTCTATTATTTTTGTATAGTGTTTAATTTGTTCAATTCCTCTAAGAACTTAGGTAAAGCGTCAAAAAGATCTGCTTCTAAACCATAATCAGCGACACTAAAAATTGGCGCCTCACCATCTTTATTAATTGCGACAATCACTTTGCTCTCTTTCATTCCAGCTAAGTGCTGAATTGCTCCAGAAATTCCTACAGCAATATATAAATCAGGAACTACCACTTTACCCGTCTGACCAACTTGATGATCATTGGTAATATAGCCTGCATCCACTGCTGCTCTAGATGCTCCTATTGCAGCATTTAATTTATCTGCAACTGCAGTTATTAATTTAAAATTCTCTCCACTCTGCATTCCTCTTCCCCCTGAAACTACAACTCTAGCTGTACCCAATTCAGGTCTATCTGATTTAATTTCCTCTTTTTTTATAAACTTAGACAACTCTGTTGAGTCACCAGGTTCACCATTTTGAATTTCAGCAGAACCTCCTGATGATGGCGCTGGATCAAATGAAGTAGGTCTTATTGTTACACATTTAATTTTGTCATTACTTTTTACTGTTGCAAATGCATTTCCTGCATATATTGGTCTTATAAAAGTATCCTCAGAAACAACTTTTGTGATGTCGCTAACTTGTGAAACATCTAATAAAGCGGCAATTCTTGGCATAAGATTCTTACCAAAAGTATTTGCTGAACAGATAATGTGTGAATAGCTTTTCGAAAGTTTAATGATAGCTGATGAATAATTTTCAGCTAAATAATTTTCATAAAGCTCATTATTGATATGTATTACTTTTTTTACATTAGGACATTCAGAAATAGATTTCGCAACAGTGTCTGAATTAGAACCTAATACTAAAACATTTAAATCTTCGCTTATTTGAGATGCCGCAGAAATTGCATTTAAAGTAAAAGGTTTTACTTCTTTATTATTATGCTCTGCTATTAATAAAATTGACATTATATTACTTTAGCCTCATTTTTCAATTTTTGAACCAATTCTTCTACACTTGCGACTTTAATCCCTGCTTTTCTCTTAGGAGGTTCTTCAACTTTTATTTGATCAATTCTTGGTTTTGTATCAATACCTAAATCAGAAGCATTTATTTGCTCGATTGGTTTTTTTTTTGCTTTCATTATATTAGGTAAAGAAGCATATCTTGGCTCATTTAATCTTAAATCACACGTTACTATTGCTGGAACATTTACCTCAATAGTCTCAAGACCTTCGTCGATTTCTCTTGTCACTTCTAAAGATTTTTCTTTAACTTCGATTTTTGATGCGAATGTAGCTTGAGGCCAATTCAATAATGCTGCTAGCATTTGTCCAGTTTGATTACAATCATCGTCGATAGCTTGCTTACCCATAAATACTAAATCAGGTTTTTCTTTTTCAACAATTTTCTGTAAAATTTTTGAAACAGCTAGTGGCTCTACGGTACCTTCTGCTTTGACCAATATTCCTCTATCAGCTCCAACAGCTAATGCTTTTCGAACTGTTTCTTGAGCCTTTTCTTCCCCTACTGAAATTGCTACTACTTCGGTTGCTTTTCCAGACTCTTTAATTTTTACTGCTTCTTCAATTGCGTTATCATCAGGTGGGTTTGTTGACATTTTAACATTATCAGTAACAATACCTGATCCATCTTCTTTTACTCTAATTTGAACATTATAATCTATTACTCTTTTTACTGCGACGAGAATTTTCATTAAGCTCTCAATAATTTATTTTCAACATCGTATGGACTTTCTTCTAAAATTGTAGCCTCATACATTTTGCCCAATATATCAACTTTAAGTTTCTCACCTACATTAGCTAAATCAGGTTTTACCATTGCTAAAGCAATTGATTTATCTAATCTAAATCCATACTCACCACCTGTTGCTCTTCCAACAACTTTGTCGTCTTTATATATGGGATTATTTCCCAACACATCTGAATCCGTGGTGTTGTGAACTTCGAGTGTTACTAATTTATTTTCAAAACCTTTTTCCCTCCATTTGTTTAGAGCTTCAAGCCCTATAAAATTTCCTTTATTTGGATGAATAAATCTATCTAAACCAGATTCATAGGGTGAATATTCTATTGATAATTCTGTTCCCACAAGTTTATAAGATTTTTCAACTCTTAAACTATTCATTGCTCTTATTCCAAAAGGTTTTATTCCCAAATCTTTTCCTACATCCATTAATTTATCAAAAATATGGTTTTGGTATTCAATTGGATGATGTAATTCCCATCCAAGTTCACCAACAAAATTTACTCTCATTGCGTTTACTGGCGCATATCCTACATTAACATTCTTTGCGGTTAGCCATTTAAAGTTTTCATTCGAAAAATCATCTGTAGAAACTTTTTGCATTAATTCTCTTGCTTTTGGCCCTGCTATTACAAGTACACCTGTGCTGTTTGTTAAATCTTCAAATATTACTGATCCATCAGTTGGCATCCATTTTTGAATCCAGTCATGATCAAGTCTTAAATTGGCTCCAGCAGAAACTAAATAATAACTATTTTCAGCCTCCTTCATAATTGTAAACTCTGAGTGAACACCGCCTTTTGTATTAAGTGCGTGACATAATCCAATTCTTCCAATTTTTTTTGGCAATTTATTTGCTACCAAGTAATCTAGAAACTCTTCTGCTTTTGGTCCTTTAATTCTACATTTTGCAAACGCTGTCATATCTAAAAGACCAACATTTTCTTTTACATTCTGACATTCTTTTTTAATTGCATCAAACCATTTAGATCTTCTAAAAGACCAATCATCTTTTTGCTCCATTCCATCCGTTGCAAAAAAATTTGGTCTTTCCCAACCAAACTTTTGACCAAATACAGCACCTAGATCTTTCATTCTTTCATAACACGGTGAAGTTCTTAAAGGTCTTGCAGCAGGTCTTTCTTCATCAGGATAGTGAGTTATAAAAACATGGCTATATGCCTCCTCATTTTTAGCTTTTAAATAAGATTTAGTTGCATAATTTCCATAACGTCTAGGTTCAACACCGAGCATATCTATTGTTGGTTCTCCATCAACTATCCATTCTGCTAATTGCCAACCAGCTCCTCCAGCAGCTGTAATTCCAAAACTATGACCCTCGTTTATCCAAAAGTTTTTTAATCCCCATGCTGGACCTACAATTGGATTTCCATCTGGAGTATAACAAATTGCACCATTGTAAACTTTTTTCACACCTACTTCACCAAAGGCAGGTACTCTATGTATTGCTCCTTCAATATGGGGTGCAAGTCTATCTAGATCTTCTTGAAATAGTTCGTACTCAGAATTTTTTGACGGACCTTCTACATAACAGGCCGGAGCACCATCTTCATAAGGGCCTAAAATTAATCCTCCAGCTTCTTCCCTCATGTACCATCTGCTATCACTATCTCTAAGAACTCCCATTTCTGGAAGACCATCTTTTTTTCTTTTTTGAATTTCTGGATGCGGTTCAGTAACAATATATTGGTGTTCAACTGGTATAACAGGTATATCTAATCCAACCATTTCTCCAGTTTGTCTTGCGAAATTTCCGGAGCAAGAAATTATATGCTCACACTCAATAGATCCTTTGTCTGTCTCTACAATCCAACCATCTTTAGTTTGTTTCATAGCTACGACAGTTGTGTTTCGATAAATTTCTGCCCCCATATTTCTAGCACCTGTTGCAAGTGCTTGGGTTAGGTCTGCTGGTTGAATATAACCATCCTCAGGATGCTGAATAGCACCGACTAAATCGTCAGTATGACATAAAGGCCAAATTTCTTTTACTTGTTGAGGTGTTAAAAACTTCACATCAACACCAATTGTTTTAGCTACACCGGCATATTGATGATACTCATCCATCCTATCTTTGGTGGAAGCTAAACGAATATTTGAAACTACACTGAAACCAACATTTTTTCCTGTTTCTTCCTCTAACTTTTTATAAAGATCAACTGCATATTTATGAAGTTGTCCAACAGAATAACTCATATTAAACAATGGTAATAATCCTGCTGCGTGCCAAGTTGAACCAGAAGTTAATTCTTTTCTTTCAACAAGAACTACATTTGACCAACCTTTTTTTGCTAGGTGATATAGTGCACTAACTCCAACAACACCACCTCCAACAACAACTACTTTTGTTTTTGATTTCATTAAGCGATTCCTACTAAATTTTTATTCATAACGAAACAAAATTGTACGAGGACACTAAATTGAACTTCCTAATGGAATTGGGCTGGAAACGACTGTTGTTAACCAACAACCTTGCAAAGGTCCTTCCATTGTGAATTTTTCAACTTGCCAATTAAATTTATGATAAATCTTCTCTTTATCTAAAATAACTACCTCAAATTGAGCCCATTCATCACCACTTCCAAGTTCTGTTATACTGTGACTTAAATGATTTAAGAGCATTTGATAGGAATTACCCTTAATCATCATTTTAAAATTAGGTAAAGGGCCAGTATTTTTTTTATTATTTGGATGAGCAAAATTCCAAGTTTGTTCGATACCGCTATCTTTAAATTCACTGTCATTGTTCATTAAAGCAACAAGTTGAATTTTTATTACTTCAGCTGGCTGAATAGAATCATTTGGAATTAATAAATCAGCTTTTAATGATGAAATATTAAGGAAAAAAAATAAAACTACACTAAATGCTAAGTGCAGTTTTTTTAACATCTTTAAGAAATTCTTCTCTTTTTTTTTCACTAACAAATGGTACTGCAAAATATCTTCTATAATTAATATTATAAATGCCGCACATATGGAAAACTCCTCTTTTTAATCTCCTAATAGGTAGATTTAAAAAAAATGTAGTAATTGCTAATCTTGGTGAGCCATATGTGCAAAAAATAATTGCTTTTTTATTTCCTAAATTTCCGATTGGATATCCATAGTTTCCCCATAACTGTTTAAATTTAAAAGCCCATGGGGGTGCTAGAACTTTGTCTATCCACCCCTCTACAATAGCTGGCATTCTAAAATTCCAAATAGGTGCAATCAAAACAATGGTATCACAAGTTTCAATTCTTTTTCTATGATCTAAAACAGTTTTATCAGGCTCTTCTCCAGCAAAAACAGGATCGAATTTCTCTTTATATAAATCTACAACATCAACTGAATGTCCTTTATCTTTTGCTGTTCTCATAAATGTATCTCTTATAGCAGCATTAAACGATTTATCATTATAATGACCATATATAAGAAATATTTTTTTCATATTAATTTTGTAAAACTGGAAACGCTTGGCGTACTTTTAAAAAGTGTTTTTGGTATTCCATTTTTGTGCACTTATCTTCAACATATTCAATATTATTTTCCTCAACAACTTTTTTTGCCTCTTCACTTTTGATGCCTAACTGTAACCATAAAACTTTAGCTTTAATACTTACTGCATCTTTTGCAATATCTAAGGCTTCTTTTGATGGTCTAAAAACATCTACGATATCAACTGAGTCTTTAATATCAGTTATTTTTTCAAAAACTTCTTCTCCTAAAATTTTTTGTCCTTTAGCTTTAGGATTAACAGGAAAAACTTTAAATCCATACTTCTGCATATACTTCATTACAATAGTTGATGCTTTAGTTGGATCATTACTTACTCCTATCATTGCAATAGATTTATACTTAAAAAGAATATCTTTAATATCACTCATTATTTTTTCTTATTTGATCTTCACAAAACTTCTTTGCTTCATTCAGATCTATTATTTTAGTCTCAGATAATTTTTGGCTGCCTGCAACGCAGGCATCAACAGCTCTTTTAAAATTATGATCTCGCATGTCTAAGACTATATAAAGCCCAATAATTATAAAAATTACGATTAAACCATTTTTAATGGTCATTTATTTTTCCACTTTGGTTTTCTTTTTTCTAGAAATGCTGAAATACCTTCTTTAGCATCCATAGCCATCATATTAAGAGTCATCATTTTACTGGTGTAAGCATAGGCTTTCTTTAATGGCATTTCTAATTGTTTATAAAAAGCTTGCTTACCAATTTTGATTGTAAGATTTGATTTAGAAGCAATTTTTTTTGCAACTTTTAATACTTCATTATTTAATCTAGATTTCGAATAGCTATCGTTAATTAAACCAATTTCTTTCGCATAATTTGCCTTAATCGGTTCCCCTGTAAGTAACATTTTCATCATTGATTTTCTATTAATCTTTCTACTAACAGCGACCATTGGAGTACTACAAAATAAACCAATATTTACACCTGGCGTCGCGAACATAGCATCTTTAGTGCTATAGGCTAAGTCACAACTTGCAACCAGTTGACAACCCGCTGCATAAGCAGCTCCATGTACCTTAGCAATAACTGGTTTTTTTCCCTCAACAATTTGTAACATTAGTTTAGAGCAAAGATTAAATAACTTTTGGTATTTTTCTTTTTTCTTTAATCCTCTTACTTCCTTTAAATTATGACCTGCACTAAACCCTTTTCCGGCACCCTCAAGAATTATTACTTTAATATTTCTATCATTATTAAGTTTTTTAAAAACTTTAATTAAATCAATAAGGTTCCTGGTTGATAAAGAATTATATGTTTTGGGGTCATTAATAATTACTCTTGAAATGTCTTTTCCTTGATTAATTATTTTAATATTCATAAGGGATTATTTATTTAAGTTTACCCTCTTCTCTCATTTTTGCTCTTATTTTAGTAGCTGAAATTTCTTGAATTTCTTTAGAAAGTTCAATTTCTTCAATTTTATAACCCACACCTCTACCATAACAAATATTGGTAATATTTGGCACCATCATAATCTTGAAATGCCCCTCAAACTCTGGGTTCAATCTCTCTTCAATATTTTTTTTTACTGTCTCAAAATCAAATGGATTGTCATCCACTCCCTGAACGTCTCTAATCTGAATACAAACCTGACCTGTTTTTTTTATAATTTCTTTGAATAAATTATAATGACCATCGTGAAACGGTTGCCATCTTCCTAACATTTGTGCTGTTGGTTTTTTATTATCCCATTTATAAGTCATTATTTTATCTCCTTTAATATTTTTGGTGCCCAGTTTTTAGCATCTTGAGTAGTAACATGAAAGTCATACTTATCTGGTTTTACAAACATTTTATTCGTATCATCAAATCTACCTTTTTTAATTGTATCAACCCAAATAATAAAATCTGCAGGAAATAAACTTCTTGCCTCAGGTGTTGGACAAATAAAATCAGCAACAACATAATTTCCCTCATTTTTTAATTTAATAGCAAAGTCTGCCATTCTTTTAGCTTGTCTTTTTCTACCTTCTTCAGAAAAATCCCAATCGTTAGCTTCTTTTCTTACTTCATCTGCATTCAATCTTTTAGCATTTAACATCGGACCCAATTCATTTGCTAAAGTTGTTTTGCCTGACCCTGGTAAACCCATTATAAGAATTATTTTCATATTACATTAAACTATTAGCTACCCACTTATGAAATTGGTGTGTTGGTTGATCCATTACAGGTGAAAAATTTCCCCCATTATAAACTGGAGAGCTTCTTCCCCCTTGCATTCCTTCAATTGCATTAACATCCTCTGACATAACGTCTTTCCAAAACCTTGCGTTTTCTTTTCTTAAATCTTTTAACTCTTCTCCATTAGCACTATGATTTCCAACATAATACATCTGCATATGTTCTTTTGTTTTACTTACGGTAAGTGGCTCTAACCAAAAAACATAAAAATGATCAACATGTAGACCAATCATTACATTAGGAAATAACGCGATGTATTCAGAATTTTTTAACATATTTTTTTCCCAGTTTGGAAAAGTATTAAATTTTTTATTTCCTTTAACAGGTTGTTCATATTTTTTACTTCCTTGTCCAGCAAATCTGTTCGGTAAACCTTGGATATGATAATGATCATTAATGTTAGAAACTTTATTTAATTCAGGATGAATAGTTGGCAGATGATAACTTTCACAATAATTTTCTATAGCAAATTTCCAATTACAATTTACATCTAAATTAAAATAACCATAGTCGTTAGAATGCACTATCAATTCTTGATCATTTTTATTAATGAATTTTGACCATCTTTGTTCAAGAGGTTTTATGTATTCATCAAATTCAATTTCATTAGAATTAATATTTATAAAAATGATATCCATCCAAACTTTAGTTTTAACCTCTTTTAAATTACTTTTGATTTTATCAAATTTTTCTGAGTGGTGTTTGTTTAGTCCACCAATATGAGGTGTTGCGACTAAATTTCCTTCAAAGTCGTATGACCAAGAATGATAAGGACATCTGATTACATTTTTTAAATTACAGGTTTTGTCCAAAAGTTTAAATCCTCTGTGACTACAAACGTTGTGAAAAACTCGGATCCGCATATCTTTCCCTCTAATTAAAATTAAGGGAATCCCCAATAAATTGTATGGCTTGGCATCTCCTGGGTTTGGTATCGAACTTCCAACTCCAACGACTGTCCATTTATCCCAAAAAATTCTCTTTTTTTCATAAATTAAATAGTCCTCACTCGTGTAGCATTCATTTGGAAGGCCATTTGCTATCTCTATTGACTTCTTAACAGCCTCTATTTTTTCAATATCTAGGATTTCAGATAGGTTTTTATTTTTGTAATTTTGGTCCACAAAAAAAATTATCATGAGCACCGTTTTTGGCAACAATTATCAGTTGGGGGTCAATTGTTGAATTTCTTTGACAGCTTTTTCAAAAAAGATAATGATCTGAAAATGAAATTTTCGTTAGAAATTGGGCCTAATACAGATCTAGAAACGGTACCACCAGTAAATGATGTGTATATAACTATGTTACCTGGTGGAGATTATAAAGAAACAGCTCAAAAAGCTATTGAACTTGTTAAAAAAGGTTTTAACCCTGTCCCTCATTTTCCTGCAAGATCAATGCATAATGAAGAAGAGCTTAAAGATTATGTCTCTAGATGTAAAGACGGGGGTGTAAAACAAGTCTTAATCATTGGCGGCGGTAGAGAGCCAGTTGGAAAATTTGATAGCTCGTTTCAACTTTTAGAGACTGGTTATTTTGAGAAGATGATAATAGGAATTGCTGGACACCCTGAGGGGAGTCCTGATATATCCGACTCAGATTTAGAAAAAGCTATGATAGATAAAAAGCCTTATGCTGATTATATAGTAACTCAATGGTTACTGGATCCCCAGCCTATTATAGATTTTATATCTAAACAAAGCATACCAGTGCATGTGGGAATTACTGGGCCTCTAAAAATATCTAGCTTAATTAAATTTGCTAATATTGTTGGAGCAAAAAATTCCATTAATTTTCTTAAGTCTAATTTTAGTAAGGCGTTAGATTTATTAAAACCTAAAGACCCTAATGATTTAATTGGGAAAGTTAAATCGCATACTGATTTCTTCCACATTTATACATTCGGCGGCTTGAAGGAAACTAACAAGTGGTTGAAGGAGAATGGTTATGTCTAAAGAATTTGACTATACTAAACTAAAACATGTTACTTCAGTTGATCAATCAGATCGAGAAGTACCATATAATTTAAGACAAAGTGGGCCAACAAAGGTTGAGATGTTAATTTCAACAAGGGTAAGAAAGTCACCTTATTGGCATTTATCAATGCAAGCTGGTTGTTGGAGAGCAACTGTTTACAATCGTATTTATCATCCAAGAGGTTATGTAAAACCTGAAGACGGTGGAGCAATGGTAGAATATGATGCTATTGTCAATCATGTTACAATGTGGAACGTTGCTGTTGAAAGACAAATAAGAGTTAAAGGTCCAGATGCAGAAAAATTCACAGATTATGTAATAACAAGAGATGCAACTAAAATTTCCCCTATGAGAGCTAGATATGTAATTTTATGTAATACTTATGGTGGAGTTTTAAATGATCCAATTCTTTTAAGAATTTCAAAAGATGAGTTTTGGTTTTCTTTATCAGACTCGGATATAGGTATGTATCTTCAAGGTGTTAATGCTGATGGAAGATTTAATTGTACAGTTGAAGAAATTGATGCGTGTCCTGTGCAAATACAAGGACCTAAATCAAAAGCTTTAATGAAAGATTTATGTGGAGATCAAGTTGATTTTGATAACATGCCTTTTTATGGTTTAGCAGAAGTAAAAGTTGGGGGAAGAAGCTGTGTTATATCTCAATCTGGTTTCTCAGGTGAAGCTGGGTATGAAATTTATTTAAGAAATGCTACTCTATATGCGGAAGATATGTGGAATGCAGTTCTTGAAGCTGGAAAAAAACATCAACTTATGGTTATTGCTCCAGCGCACCATAGAAGAATTCAAGCTGGAATTCTTTCATGGGGTCAGGACATGGATCAACAGCATAATCCTTTTCAATGTAATTTAGGTTATCAGGTTTCACTTTCGGGTAAAGGAGAATGGAATAAAAAAGCTGATTATGTTGGTAAAGCTGCTTTAGAAAAAATGGGTAAAGAGCTCAAAGAGGGTAAAAAACCATATAAACTTCAGTTAGTCGGTCTTGAATTAGGGGGAAAACCAATTGAAGATTATGCACCTGATTTTTGGTTAATTTCAGGAGCTGATGGTGGGGATCCAATAGGTTTTATTACATCACCTTGGTACCATCCTGAAAAAAAAACAAATATAGCAATGGGATATGTGCCATTTGATGGAACTCTGAACTCAAACGGATTTCCAAAAGGAAAAGTTGGAACTAAATATAAAATTCATTTGCCTGAGAAATACTCAGATAAAGCAGGTGAACCTGTAGATGCTGTAGTAGTGGATATACCATTTAAAGAGTCTTTCAATGCTAATACAAGAGAAGTTGTAAAAGGCTAACTTTTTTAAAGGGGGAGTTTGCTCCCCCTTAAATATTTTAATGACTAAAGGTTTCTTAATTGGAATTTGCATTATAATTGCTATTGCTTTAATACTCTTTCCACTAATTGTATCTTACAAAGAACAAAAAAATAAAAAAAAATAAATGTTTGGTGAATTTCTCAGTATTATTTTTAAATCTATTAAGTTAGATAAATCTCTCTATAGCGATAATAAAAATTTTGGTGAAGCGTCAATTTATTTTGCTGGACTAATAATGATTTTAGATGGGATCGCTGGCGCAGTTGCTGCCAATACAGTTATTAAAACTGCAGTTGCAATGTCTGGGTTAACAGCAATTATAACTTGGTTTATTTGGGCGTTATTTATATTTGTAATAGGTGTAAAATTATTTCCTGATAAACAAACTAAGGTGTCTTTTAAAAAAGTTTTGACTGCTGTAGGTTTTGCTCATGCTCCTGGGCTCTTAAGATTTTTCGCTTTAACTCCTGATTTAATGATACCAATTATATTTTTAACGCAATTTTGGATTTTTGCAGGTTTAATAATTTCAACGAAACAAATCTTAAATCTCAAATCAAGTTTTAAGTCTTTTGGAATAGTTTTTTTATCTTTTTTAATTATTGCCTTTTTATCAATTTCTTTTGTAATGAGTAGAATGAACATGATGCCAGTCAATCATATCTAAATAGGAAAAATTGTTTTTGATACTCTGCAAGATTTACAAATTTTATAACCTATAAGAATTAAATTTTGAGAAACACTTTCGTTTTCATCTTTACATTCCTCGCAGATATTATCTAATTCTTTCAAATCCTTTTCTTCATTATCTTTATCTTTAATCATTGTCAGTTAAACCAGCCCCTGCAGCTCCTTGTTTTAAACTATCTGTTTCCTCAACAAATGTGTCTTCAGATAATTTGTATAAATTTTTCCATTCCGTTCCAGTAAATGAATCTTTATTATCTAAAAAATTTACTTCAATTTTTTTAGCAATTGATGGAAATTTTTTTCTTATAAAATTAGATGAAATATTAACATTAAAATTTAATAAAAATTCATTCTTATCAAATTGAAATAGTAATTTCTTTCCTATGATTTCTGAACTTCTACTTAAAAAAGGTAAAAATAAAATTGGATAAGCAATTTTTTGAAAAGTGCATTTTTTGAACTTTTCAATTTTTTTAATTTGATCTAGAAAGCTTACACCAAGAGTAATTGGACAATAAGGTAATTTGTTTGGTTTATTGTTTTTTTTTATTATTTTTGAATTTTCATAATTACGATTGTCACGATCTTTATAGTATTGATTTAAATTTTTAATTCCAGGCAAACCAAAAAATTCCAATAATCTTATACCTTTAGCGACCTCTTCAGCGACTCCCCAAGAAAAACCCATGGCACGACTAGCTCTTTTTGATGTTGTTTCTATTTCACTCAATGATTTCATAAATTAAGAATGAGATTTATAAACCCACTGTTCATCGTAATCACCAAGCTCATTTGGAAGTGGTGCACCTTGAAACATGCATATACGAAGCCATTTATCTGATCTTGGATCAAATTTTAAAGCTCCAAAAAAAGATAATTTTAATCTAAGCATATCTATTGGAACAATATTTTCACTAATTGTATTATCTTGAATCTCTGAATAAGGAAATTTTTCAATAATAAAAGCTCTTCTTACAACATGTCTTAAGTCTGAATTTTCATTTAAAAACTTATCTATCCTTAAAGTTTTTTTTGTTGATAACAATTTATTGTATAATTTTTTAATATCTCTTGCTATCGCAAGAGGCTGCTCTAATTCTGATCCCTGCTCTTCAAAGCGATCAGCTAATCTTGGTTCTTCTTTATTTTTTGAAATAAACCAAAATTTTTTAAAATTTGTCTGTTTTTCAAAATCAATTTCTAGAATATTTTTGTATTTTGCCTCTATGATGCTTTTTAAATTTCCGGCTGTTCTATTCGTAGGTATATTAAAGTATTTTTCCTCATCAGAACTCATTTTTTTTATTAAAGGTTCAGTGATTTCACCAAAAGGTTCCATCATAATTGAAACAATATATTCAATACATTCTTCACATGCCTCTTTTTCTAACCACAAATAAATTTTATTAAATGGATAATCTGTTTCAAAGCTAAATTTATTTTCAACAAAATCTAAAAATTTTCTTACATCTCTTAGTAAATGATTTATTTTTTTAAGCTGATATTCGCTTTCAGTATTCCAGCTAGTTATATTTTTGATTGAGTTTCTTACGCAACTTTTAAATAACTCACTATCTTGAATTTTTACTATTTTGATTTCTCTAATCTTTTTTAAGGCTGTTTCCCGACAGAAAATCCAATTGTTAAGTAAAGTAGGGTGATTAACAATAAAAGGGGCCATACCTAATCCAGTCGAATTTCCTATTCCGAGATTTTTACAAATTTTAGGATCTAGTTTTACTGCTTTTTTAGGATTCTTTGATTTCGCAACATGATTAACTTGGTCAAAGGTGAATTGTCTTACTAAATAAACTAACATCATTTCTAGTCTGAAAGGACCATTTATTTCTTCTCTATTTTTAATTCTAAAGCGATCTGCTAAACCAAATTTACCTGAGCCATAAACTGCAGTAGTCCTGTAAAGATAACCAACTTTTTCTAATAATTCTAAATTTGGTTGAGATCCATTACTTAAACTTTCAACAACATGGTTAAACATTCTAACTGATTTATTGGCTCTTGATAATGTAAGTTCTTTATAAGATAGTCTTCCAACTTCTTGTTTTGGGACCTCATTTTTTAATCTTTCAATATCTTTGATATCTGGAACACCATCATGCAATGTAAAAGCCGCATCCCATTTCGTGGCAATAACCCTATCTGATCTATCATCATCATTAATTTTATTAGCAAAACATACTAATGAGTAAACTCTTTCTTTTTTTTTAAAAGAATATACCGCTACTCCAAATCCATCTTTATCTAAATTGAATACATCTCTTTTATAATCCCAGTCCTTAAATTCACTCAAGAAACTTCTTAAAAATGATAATTTTGATTGATGAAACGACCCAAGTCTTGAAAGTTTCATTATTACATTTGGATCTCTTAATTCTACTTTCATTTCTAAATTGCTTTATAAAAATTATACCAGTTATTACCAAGTATCCCATTGGTCTCAGTTTCTGAAAAACCTACTTTTTTTAATCCTATTTCTAAATTAGAAAAACCTCTCGCATCCTCAAACCAGACTGGTTGTTTTGGAAAACCAGGCTTATTTTTTGAACCTTCTCCATAATTTTTATTTTTTGACCAAGTGCCATTTCTCATCCATTCAACAACCTCATCGGGTTGATTCATACAGAGATCTGAACCAATGCCAATATTATTAACGCTCATAACATCAGCAGTTTTAGCTACCATTTCACAAAAACTTTCTAAAGAACAGTTTGTATTGTTTTTTAAGTGATGTGGATAAAGTGATAACCCTAAGATACCGCCACTATCACTTAAAGTTTTTAATAATTCGGAAGATTTATTTCTTTTTGCTGCATGCCAAAAAGATGGGTTTGCATGAGTAATAACAATAGGTTTTTCACTTATTTCTATAGCATCAAAAGTGCTTTTTTCTGCTGAGTGTGACATATCAATGACAACACCCACTCTATTCATTTCTTTTATAACCTCTCTACCAAAATTAGTTACACCACTATCAATCTTTTCATAGCAACCTGTAGCTAATAGAGATTGATTATTATACGTAAGCTGCATAAATCTACAACCAAGATCATGAACTTTTTCAACTAAACTTATATCATCCTCTATTGGTGAACAATTTTGAAAGCCAAAAAAAATTGCTGTTTTCTTTTCAGTATTTGCTTTTTCAATATCTTTAAAATTTTTTCCTAAAAAAATAAGATCAGCATTATCTTTGAATAATTTTTCCCATTTTTTAATTTCATTTAATAACTCATCATAATCTTCGTGATAAACTATAGTCACATGAACGGCATCAAGGCCTGCTTGTCTATTAATTTCAAAAATTTCTCTTGACCATTTGCAGTACTGAAGATTATCTATTTTAAATTTCATTTTGATTACTAATTTTAAACCATACCAATATGTTTTTTTAAATTCTATTTATTTTATTGAATTTTTTATGTATTTTTGAAATAAGGTTTAAGTAAACAAAATCATGAAAAAGAATAAAAAACTCAAAGTTTCAATTGTTATGGGTAGTCAATCTGATTACAAAACTATGAAATTATCAGTCAAAATCCTTAAAATGATGGGTATTAAACATGAAACTAAAATAATTTCAGCTCATCGTACACCTAAGAGAATGTTTGATTTTGCCCTATCTGTTGAAAAAAATAATATTGGAGTAATAATAGCAGGAGCTGGAGGTTCAGCACATTTGCCAGGAATGATATCGTCTTTGACGTCAATACCAGTATTAGGTGTTCCAATTGAGACTAAAAAACTCAAAGGTCTAGATAGTTTACTCTCAATAGCTCAAATGCCTAAAGGTATCCCAGTTGGTACTTTGGCCATAGGTGGAGATGGTGCTATAAATGCGGCGTTGTTGGCAGCTTCAATTATTGCAAACAATGATTTTAAAATAAAAAAAAGATTAAATAATTGGCGATTAAAACAAACAAGGTCAATTAAAAAAAAACCTAAGTAAAAACATGTCACATAAAAATCTGGGTATTATTGGTGGAGGTCAATTAGGAAGTATGCTTTCAGTGGCTGCAAAAAAATTGAATATAAAAACTACAATTTACTGTGATGACAAAGATGCACCTGCACAAAATTTTTGTGATGAATTTATATTTGGTTCTTATAGAGACAATGAAAAAATTTTAGAATTCGTCAAAAAAGTTGACGTTATAACTTATGAATTTGAAAATATTCCCTTTGAAACTCTCAACGAAATGAATAAATTAAAAACTGTCTTACCAAAACCCTCAGTAAATAGACTAATACAACATAGATTAGCAGAAAAAGATTTTATAAATAAATTAAATATTCGAACTACCAGGTATGTAAGTATAGAAAAAAAATCTGATATTGAAACCTTAGAGGATTTTCTTCCAGGAATTTTAAAAACAACTACTATGGGGTATGATGGCAAAGGACAATACCCTATTAAAAAGATAGAAGATCTCAATTTGATAAATGTAGATTTTTCAAAAGGATATATTCTTGAAAAACTAGTAAAACTTAAAAAAGAAATTTCAGTCATTATAACAAGATTTAGCAATAACAATTATGAGATATATGAACCAATAGAAAATACTCATGAAGATCAAATACTTAAACATTCAAAAATTCCAGCAGAAATAAGCAATAAAATATTGGAACAATCTAAAGAATGGGCAAAACAGATTGCAGAAGAATTAAAATATATTGGTACTTTATGTGTGGAATTTTTCATTGATAGAAATGAAAATTTATATGTTAATGAAATAGCTCCTAGAGTTCATAACTCAGGTCATTTAACAATAAATGCTTATAATGTAAGTCAATTTGAAAATCATGTAAGAGCAGTTTGTTCCTTTGAAAAAATCCCTTTAAAAAAATTATCTAATGCAAAAATGATTAATTTGATTGGAAATCAAATAAAAGAATATAGAAATAATACTAATTTAAATCATAATGAATTTTTCTTTGATTATCTTAAAAAGGAGATAAAAGAAAAAAGAAAAATGGGACATATAACTACTTTATTATAGATGCTTAAATCAATTGAGGGAAATTTTGAACACCCAGAAGTAAATGAACTTTTGACAAAACATTTTATTGAACTAAGAGCAGCTTCTCCCCAAGGAAGTGCACATGTTTTGGATATACCTGGTTTAAAAGATGATTCAATCAAATTTTGGAGTTTATGGGAAGAGGAACAATTGTTAGGTTGTGGTGCTTTGAAATTTTTAGATAAAGAACATGGTGAATTTAAATCAATAAGAATTCATGATAAATTTAGACAAAAAGGTAATGGTATAAAAGTTGTAGAACATTTAATTGCTGAAGCAAAAAAATTAAATATTAAGAGATTGAGCATTGAAACAGGAGCAGGAAATTTTTTTGAACCAGCTAGAAAACTGTTCAAAAAATGCCTTTTTGAACCATGTGAACCTTTTGCTCATTATAAAGAAGATGTTAATTCAATTTATTTAACCAAGCTTATTAGCAACGATTAAAATAAATATACCTTTAATCTATCAATTTAGTTGACAAAACCCTCTAAATTCTAAAGAAAGCGGTTATTACTTAATTATAAGTAATAAATTAATATAACAAAAAGTAAGAAGAAAAATATGAGTCTACAAGGAAAAGTAAAATGGTTCAATCCAACCAAAGGTTTTGGTTTTATTGAAAGAGAAGACAAAGAAAAAGATGTGTTTGTACATGTTTCAGCAGTAAGAGATGCTGGTATGAACGGTTTAGATGAGGGTCAAGCTTTGACTTTCGATGTTGAAGATGGTCCTAAAGGTCCTTCAGCAGTTAACTTAAAAACTGCATAATTTTCACACTAATATTTATTGGCTATAGATTATTTAATTCTTTTTTTAAGAATTGATTTATTTTTATAGCCAATTATTTATTCTTTTATTAATTAATAAAAGAAAAATAATTTTATTATGATTGGTATATTGGGAGGAATGGGAACGCAAGCAGGCCTAGACTTTTGTAATAAGCTTGCAATTTTATACAGAGGAAAAATAGATCAAGAATACCCTTTATTTCTTCTTTATAATAAATCAAATATTCCTGGAAGACCTGAATCTATAGGGGTTCAAACTAAAAGTTTGTCAAACAGACCCAATAATAGAATTAGTGAAAAAAAATATTTATTAGTTTTAAAAAGTTTGTTGAATGGATGTAAGGTATTAAAGAAAAGTAAGTGTAAATTTATAGTTATCCCCTGTAATACAGCTCATTATTGGTATGATGATTTAAAAAGAAAAATAAATCTACCAATGATAAATATGCCTCAAGAAGTATTTAGATACACTTTAAAAAAATGTAAAAAAAAATCTAAGATTGGTCTTTTGGCAACTGAAGGTACTTTAAAAACAGGTGTTTATAATAAATTTTTTGATAAACATTTTGATCTAGTTTTTCCAAATAAGGTAAATCAAAAAAATTCAGTGAACAAAGCTATTAAACTTGTAAAAATGGGAAATGTTAAAGCTGCTAGCAAAATTATTAAACCTGCAATTAATTATTTAATAAAAAAAGAATGTAAAAAAATTATTCTCGGATGCACTGAGCTTCCTATTGCAATATTTGCTTTTAAATCGTTTAAAACCATTAAATCATCTAAAATATTTTTAGATCCAAATTTAATTTTAGCAAATGCTGCTATGAAAAAATATAATAAATAATGCAGTCTAAAGAAAGACCATATGTATTATTTGTTGCTGAAGTAATTTATTCAAAAATTTGTGAAATTAAAAAAAAAAATCCTAGTTTTTCTAATATTGATGCAGTTGAAGGTTTTATAGGAACTGAAACTTATAAAAAAATTAGTAATGGTCAATTTCACGATGAATGGTTTAAATTTTTAGAAAAAAATAATTTTATTGATGTTGATACTAAAAAAAAGATTCCTGATGAAACGATAAGATTACTAAAAATTCAAAAAGATATGATGATAAAACAATTAATTCATTTTCCAAGTCTCTATTATACGAAAAGTCATTATCCATTAGAAGTTTCACAAAGAGCATTTAATCATTTATGGAGAATGTGTGAAAGTTATGAATTGTGGTGTAAAGAAACTAAGCAAACAAAGCTTATTTTTTTGAAAATTATTGACTAGAAGATTTTAAAATTTTATTGGTTTTTTCAATTTTTTCTTTTACTAAAAAATAAAAATCTTCGCTTTCTAAAGTTTTTTTATGAATATTTTTTTTCTTGTTTTGTTCAATTGAGCTAATTTCTTGTAAATTTTCAAGTGGAGTTTTTCCTGTATACATTGTAATCATTTCATTAGATCCATAACTAAGACCGGCCTGAATAACATTACCAGAAGAAGTTAAAGTATAAGCTGGACCCAGCATTGCTGTAGGAGATGCACAAGCACCCAAAAAACTAACTATAAATAATCCTAAAATTATTTTTCTATTAATCATAGCTCTAGCGAATCTTATACATTTTACTATACAACTCAAGGTAGAACTTAAGGCCTTTATTTTCATACTAAATTTAACTAAATTTAAAGACTCAAAGTAAGAATAAATGTTCTATAAAACCTGAAATGGTCAGAATTTTTCCACTTATATTTATATTGCTTTGGTCATCTGCTTTTATCACAACTAAGCCAATTATTGATAACAGTGATCCTTTTGCAGCTCTTGCTTTTAGATTTTTTTTTGTGGCTTTAGGTTTTTTGTTGTTTTCACTTTATTCAAAATATTCAATAATTATTAATCAAAAAAATCTAATTGAATCTGTATTTAGTGGGGTCCTTTTTCACGGATTATATTTAGGAGGAGTTTTTTATTCTATCTCAATTGGTATGCCTACCGGCATAGCTGCTTTAATAGTAACACTGCAACCTGTTTTAACTAATGCACTTAGTGGACCAATACTAGGTGAAAGGGTGACTGTGAAACAATGGATTGGTGTTTTGCTTGGATTTTTAGGTGCAGCACTGGTTTTAGGTTTAGATGTTGGTTCAGATATACCTTTATTAGGATTAGTTGCAACAATTGTGGCATTAATTGCAATTACCACTTCAACAATTTGGCAAAAAAAACTAAGTAACAACTTACCTTTGCCTGTTAGTAATTTTTATCAAGCTGTTGGGGGATGTTCGTTTCATATTATATTAATATTATTTTTTGCTAAACCATATATTGATTTTTCAAAAACATTTATAATTGCAATGAGTCATCAAATATTTTTAGTATCATTTGGAGCTTTTACAATACTAATGTATTTAATTAAAAACAACTCAGCAAGCAAAACTGTTTCTATATTTTTTTTAATACCAGCAACATCTGCTTTTATGGCTTGGCTTTTTTTAAATGAAAATTTGACTAATCTGGATCTTCTAGGTTTTTTAATAACAACAATTGGTGTTTATATTGCTACTCGAGATTAAAATTTTAAATAGATTTAAAACCAAACTCTAAAGATGCGTCTGTTATAGAGTGATATAAAGATTCTCCAAAACTTCTTAGGGTAAACAATCTTACTTTATTGGGACTCTCATCCAACATATCAACTGTGAAAGCTATTCCATTGTATGTAGAATTTATAGAATTATTTTTTTTCAGATTATTAAAATTAAAAGGACATCCTTTTTTTAAAACTTCTATAGTTTCTTCACCTTCTATTTCAATTATAGCTCTTGAGTGAGATAAATCTGTCACAGCAAAATCTGACTCCTTAAAATTTTGTAAAATATCTTTGATCAAGTTTTTTTTTGTTGAAACTAAAAGCCAATTTTTTGGTCCATTCCATAAAATTCTTGTGTCGTTATTATTTGTTACATTTAATGGTTCATCTTTTAATTTTAAACCATCAACATCAATATTTTCAATCATAACTGTAGAATTTTTGTACTGAGTTATTTGAACTATAAGCAAATTCTTTATTTCTAATATTTTTAAAAGATTATTTTCATTTTTACTTTCGTGATCACCAAATTTACCTGTTAAATGAACATTTGCTAGTGCTGATATTAAATTCATGATCTAACCCTTTCACCTTTTGGATCAACATAATGTGAAGAAACTATCTCAACTGGAATAACTTTATTTTTAAGTGGAGACATTACAAATAATTTTTCTCCAATCATATTTTTTCCATCCTTAAGAATGGCTAAAGAAAATGGATTGTCATGCTCAACACTCCAACACGAGGCAGAAATATAACCTAATTTTGGATTTGGTAACGGTGCATTTGAGTCTTTTACTAAATGGGATCCCTCTGGAATACTTGTTTTTTTATCTAAAGGAACTACTCCAACAACTTTTTGTCTATCTTCAGCTGTAAATGCTTTTCTAATTAAAGATCTTTTTCCTATGAAGTCTTTCTTTTTACTCAACAATCCTTCAAGAGAATTATCATAAGGAATTGTTCTTCCATCAAGCTCTGATCCTGCGACATGTCCCATTTCAATTCTAAGAGTTGATAAAGCTTCTGTACCGTAAGGTTGAATTTTAAATTCTTGACCAGCTTCAATAATTTTTTCCCACATAAAATTTCCATTATCAGACTCTACATTTACTTCGTATGCAAGCTCTCCAGAAAATGAAATTCTGAAAATTCTTGCACTTACACCAAACAAATCTCCTTCCATGTAACCCATAAAAGGAAGGCCTTCATTTGATACATCTGAATTTGGAAAGAGTTTTTGTAATAAATCTCTTGATCTTGGTCCAGCAATAGCTGCTCCTGCCCATTGTTCCGTAGTTGAAACTACATTTACATTTAGCTCTGGCCATACTAACTGTAAATAATATTCTAAATGAGAAAGTATGTTTGCTGCTTGTGCAGTGGTAGTTGTCATATGGTAATGATTTTCAGAGATTCTTGTGGTTGTTCCATCATCCATAACAATTCCATCTTCTCTTAACATCACGCCATATCTTGCCTTACCAATTGGTAACTTTAGCCATGCATTTGTATAAACTCTATTAAGCAACTTCGCTGCATCTGGTCCTTTAATATCTATTTTACCTAATGTAGTTACATCACAAACACCCACATTGGTCCTTACATTTTTCGCCTCTCTTTTTGATGCTTCAAATAAATTTTCGTTTCCTTGTTTGTAATATCTAGGTCTTAACCAGACTCCTGCATCAACAAATACTGCATTATTTTTTTCATGCCATGAATGCATTGGAGATTTTCTGGTTGGTTTTGAATATTTTCCAACTTCTCTTCCAACAATTGCACCAATAGAAACTGGAGTATAGGGTGGTCTAAAAGTAGTATGACCAACATTTGGTACTACCTTGTTCTCTATTTTAGAAACTAATTGTAAACCATTAAGATTACTTGTTTTACCTTGATCTGTTGCCATTCCAAGAGTTGTATATCTTTTTACGTGTTCAATAGATCTGTAACCTTCTTTAAGAGCTATCTCGATATCGGAAACAGCAACATCATTTTGAAAATCTAAAAATCTTTTATAATTTTTTCCCTGAGGTAATGGTACGCACCAAAACTTATCGTGTGATGTTGATTTTTTTTCAATAACATTTGGAAAAGAAATTTCATTATCTTTATTTGTAATCTTTTTTGATAATTCATGACCTGTTTTAAAAGAACTTTTTAATGTTTCATTTAAAGTATAAGATCCATTTGCAGCACCTAATGTTGTTTCATTTTGTTTTGATATTCCTGGAACAAAAGCGTCAATATCTTCATTAAATTTTGTTTTATTTCCTGATTGTGAAGCTAGATGAATTGTAGGTGTCCAAAAACCAGAAACACATATGCAATCGCATCTAATGTTTTCTACTACTCCAAGTTTTTCTTTATCATCTGAGATTTTAGCAATATCAGCTGATTTTACTTTTTTATAACCATGGGCGGCTACAACTACATAAGAAAACTTAATATTTATTCCTAAATTTTTTGCTTCATCGACTATTTCAGATCGAGGATCTTTTCTAGTATCCAAAATCACTGGATCTACACCATTTTTTTTAAATTCAATTGCGGTTTCGTAACCACTATCATTGTTAGTGAAAATTAAAGGATTTTTTCCTACTAACACTCCATAAACTTTTAAGTATTCTTTTGCAGCTGATGAAAGCATTACACCAGGTGTATCATTGTTTCCAAATACTATTGGTCTTTCAATTGATCCTGATGAAATTAAAACTTCTTTTGCTCTGATATACCAAAGTCTTTGCTTTGGATGAAATTTTTTTGTTTTTGGCAAATGATCACTAATTCTTTCAGACATTACTAGCATGTTATGATCATAATAACCAAAAACCTGTGATCTATTTTTTACTGTGACGTTGGGCATTTCTCTTAACTCAGCAATAATTCCTTCAGCCCATTCTTTACCTGATTTATTTCCAATATTAACTTCACTTGTAAGTAAAGTTCCACCAAATCTTGATTTATCTTCAGCTAAAATTACTCTTGCTCCATTCTTTGCTGCAGCATATGCGCTTGCTAAGCCCGATGGACCTGAGCCAGTAATCAATAAATCACAATATTCGTATTTATGTTCGTATCTTTCTTTATCATGCTTAATAGATGCAACTCCAAGTCCTGCTGCTTTTCTAATAAATGGCTCATAAACTTTAAACCAGAAGCTTTTTGGCCACATAAAAGTTTTGTAATAAAACCCAGCTGGAAGAAAAATTTTCAGAAAATTGTTTATTGCTCCAATATCAAAATTAACATTTGGCCAACAATTTACACTCGTTGCCTCTAATCCCTCAAAAAGTTCTTGTTCTGTAGCTTTAATATTTGGCTCAGTTTCTCCATTCCTATACAGTTGAACAATTGCATAAGGTTCATCGACACCTGCTCCAAAGAATCCTCTTGGTCTATGATACTTAAAACTTCTTCCCACCAAATGAACTCCATTTGCTATTAATGCTGATGCTAAAGTATCCCCTTCAAATCCATAGTAAGTCTTGCCATTAAATTTAAATGAAAGCTTTTTGTCTCTGTTTATTAATCCAACATTTTCTAATCTAAAGCTTTGAGTCATTATGAAATATCCTCATTAGCTTTAAGGGTATTAAAAATTTCATGAGTTGAAGTATCTCTTTCAACTTTGATCCATTGTCGACAACCAGATATATGTTGCCACAACTCCCAATGTTTTCCTCTTAAACTTTTTCTATTATAAACAAAATTATCCCAGTCTTGATCAGATATTTCTTTACCTAATTCAGGTCTTTTGATGCTAGCATCTCCTCCATAAGAAAATTCATTTTGAGATCTCATTCCACAGTGTGGACATTTAATATGAAGCATTTATGAAATCCAGGTTTTTGTACCAAGTCCCTTTTCATCAAGTAAGTGACCTGTATTAAATCTATTTAAACTATATCCTGCGTTTAATTCATGAACTCGATCTTGCGCAATTGTATGTGCAAAAGTCCAACCAGATGCTGGGGTTGCTTTAAATCCACCATAACACCAACCACAATTCAAATATAAACCTTCAATATGTGTTTTATCTATAATAGGTGAACCATCCATCGACATATCCATTATCCCGCCCCAAGTTCTAAGCATCTTTAATTTACTAAGAAAAGGCATCATTGCTATACCTTCTGTCAAAACGTGTTGAAGTGTTGGTAAATTTCCTCTTTGTGCATAACTATTATAGCCATCTAAATCTCCACCCATAACCATTTCGCCTTTATCAGATTGACTTATATAAAAATGTCCTGCTCCAAAAGTAACTACTCTATCTAAGACTGGTTTAACTGGTTCAGAAACACAGGCTTGTAAAAGATGTGTTTCAATAGGCAGTGTCATATTTAATTTTTCAGCTAAAATATTTGTACTGCCTGCAACACATAAACCAATTTTTTTTGCTTTAATATCTCCACGAGAAGTTCTTACTCCTTTTATTTTTCCACCTGATACATCAAATCCTATTACTTCACAATTTTGAATTATATCTACCCCCATAGAATCTGCCTGACGAGCATAACCCCAAGCTACAGCATCATGTCTTGCTGTTCCTGCACTCGGTTGCATTAAACCTCCAAAAATTGGAAACCTCACATTTTCTGTAAAGTCTGCCATTGGAATAATTTCTTTTACTTCTTCTCTATTTAATAAGACTGCATCAATTCCATTCAATCTCATTGAGTTACCTCTCCTTGCATAAACATTCATTTGAGCATCTGAATGTGCAAGGTTAATAATTCCTCTTGGAGAAAACATCACATTATAATTTAAATCCTGACTCATCTTTCTCCATAGATCCATTCCAAATTCACTGAAAAGAGCATTATCATCGTGCATGTAATTTGATCTTATTATAGTGGTGTTGCGACCAACATTTCCTCCACCTATCCAGCCTTTCTCTATAATTGCAACATTTGTAATATTATGTTCTTTTGCTAAATAGTAAGCAGTTGCTAAACCATGGCCACCCCCTCCAATAATAACCACATCATATTCTTTCTTTGGCGTAGGATCTTTCCAGGCTAAATCCCAATTTTCATGATTTGAAAATGCATTTTTCACTAGATTGAAAATAGAGTATTTTTGCATGAGTAAATTTTATAATAATGAATATAAATAGTTCATATTTTTTTTATATATAATTTTTAGATATTTCCAAAGGTCTTAAAAAGAGATACTAATCGACCAACTTTTTTATATTTTAAAAGACTATTATGAGCGATGTAAAATCAGATATCCAAATAGCAAGAGAAGCAAAAATGCAACCAATTAAAGATATATTGGCTAAAATAAATGTGCCTGATGAAAGTTCAGCTTTTAGTCCTATGGGCAGACATATTGCTAAGATAAATTTAGAGTACCTAGAGTCACTTAAAAAAGATGATGGAAATTTAATTCTAGTTACAGCAATTACACCGACTCCTGCTGGAGAGGGTAAAACAACTACTTCTGTTGGTTTAAATGATGGATTAAATAAAATAGGAAAAAAATCGATTGTGTGTTTAAGAGAGCCAAGTCTTGGTCCTTCATTTGGTATGAAAGGTGGTGCTGCAGGAGGTGGTTATGCTCAGGTTGTACCAATGGAACAAATAAATTTACATTTCACAGGAGATTTTCATGCAATAACTTCTGCACATAATTTGTTATCAGCTTTAATTGATAATCATATTTATTGGGGTAACAAACTTAATATTGATGTAAGAAGAATTGTTTGGAAGAGAGTTATGGATATGAATGACAGATCTTTAAGATCAATTATAGTTGATCTTGGCGGAGTTGCTAACGGATATCCAAGACAAGATGGTTTTGATATAACTGTAGCATCAGAAATTATGGCTATCTTCTGCTTAGCTACTGATCTAAAAGATTTAGAAAATAGAATAGGAAACATTACAGTTGGTTACACTCGAGATAAAAAAGCTATATGTGCAAAAGATTTAAATGCACAAGGCCCGATGACTGTTTTATTAAAGGAGGCTATTAGACCTAACATCACACAAACTCTTGAAAATAATCCAGCAATAATTCATGGTGGGCCTTTTGCAAATATTGCTCATGGATGTAATTCTGTGATTGCAACTAGAGCAGGTCTTAAATTGGCTGACTATGTTGTTACAGAGGCCGGTTTTGGTGCAGATCTTGGTGCTGAAAAATTTTTAAATATAAAGTGTAGAAAATCAGGAATTAAACCAGATTGTGTAGTCATTGTTGCTACCATAAGAGCTTTAAAAATGCATGGAGGAGTATCTAAAGATGAGTTAAAAAATGAAAATGTTAATGCATTAAAAAAAGGACTGGTAAATTTAGAAAGACATATAAATAATACTAGAAAATTTGGTTTACCAGTTACTATAGCAGTAAATCATTTTATCACAGATACAGATAAAGAAATGAAAACTTTGCTTGATTTTTGTAAAACACAAGGTGTTAAAGCATCAAAATGTACTCACTGGTCTAACGGAAGTGAGGGCACTAAAGAGTTAGCAAAAAACGTTGCTGAAATTTGTGAAGATAAAAAAAATACATTTAAATATTTATATGAAGATAACTTACCTCTATTTAAAAAAATTGAAAAAATAGCTCAAGAAATTTATCATGCAAGTGAAGTGGTTGCTGATACAAAAATTAGGCAACAATTAAAAGATTTTGAAGAAAAAGGTTTTGGAAAGCTTCCAGTCTGTATTGCTAAAACTCAATATAGTTTTTCAACTGATCCAAGTTTAAAAGGTGCACCAACAGGACACGTGTTACCAGTTAGAGAAGTAAGATTGTCTTCAGGCGCAGAGTTCATAGTTGTTGTTTGTGGAGAAATAATGACTATGCCAGGATTACCAAGAGTTCCAGCAGCAGACTCTATTAAGCTTAATAAAAAAGGTGAGATAGAAGGTTTATTTTAATTGATTTAAAATATCTTTTTTATTTTCTTCCTTAAGTTTATCTTTTTTATTAATCACCTCTTTTGTTTTCTTCAAATTAATTAAATCGGCAAAAGTATGATTTACATCTCTGTGACCAGCTTCATCATCTCTTATCACTCTTACCACATCTTTTAATGTAGCATGTAATGGTAAATTCCAATAATTAATTGCAATTTCTGGTGCTGGTTGATCAGGTACTGTTCCAGCCTCAAGTTCGTTTAAATATTCTGTATAACTTACAACTGCTTCTTCCTCAAAGTATCCAACAATTCTATGAGCTGTTCTTTGAGATAGCAAATAAATTAAACCATAAGTAAATATAAATATAAATTGAGCAATCATTATTATAAATCTTTCGATAGCTGTGGGCTTAGCTATATGAATAAATGTCATTAAATGCATTCTCTCATTTTCAGCCTCTTCTAATAAAGTTTTAATCCATCCTCTATCATCTTCAATTTTTCTTAACGATTTTAAATGTATTAACATTCCAGCAACCATGCCTGGTACTGCAGCAACTGTCTCAAGTACAACTGCTCTATGACCATATCTCTTTTTGAAAAAGGTATCAGCTAAAAGCCTTAGAAATTTAGTAAATCCTAATGCAACCTTGTCACTTAAATTTTTTGGCTCAAAGTGTTTATCTAGTTCATTCATACCTTTAAAATAATATCTTTAAAGAATTTTAAAATGTGCCAAAATTGACCTCTGAAATTGTTGTATATCAAAGAAAATATATAGTTTCTCTAATTATATAAATCGCTAGCGAAGTCATAAATGTAATAATAAATAAATTTATAAATTTCCAAACTTTGTCATTTTGAGCAAATTTAGAAAAATAAGCAGATAAATATCCAAGAAGAAAAAAGAAAATAAAAGATGCAATAGATGCACCAGTTCCAAAATAAATTTTTTCATCAAACAAAAAATTTTTTGAAAAATTACCTAAAAAAAAGACAGTATCTGAATACACGTGTGCATTAAGATATGTAAAACCTAATGTTTTAAATAATATTTCAGTTTTTGAAATATCTTTAACTTCACTATTAAAACTTATGTTTCTGCTAATTAATTTGATTTTTGAATAAATAAAATAAACTAAAAAAATTATTAATAATACATTTAAAGTTAATTCTACAAATAAGTTAAAATATTGATGAAAAAAATGGAATAGTAGTATTCCTAAAAAAATTAGTAGTAAATCAGATAAAGAACATACAAAACAAACTAAGAAGATATATTGTTTTTTTAAACCCTGCTCTATTACGAAAATATTTTGAGCACCAATAGCTAAAATTAGACTTAACCCAGTAAAAAAACCTAATACCAGGTATTCCATTTGTAATTAGGTTATTCTGAATTAGCAGTTAAAGTCTTTATCTCTAATACGTTTTCATTTGGATCTTTAATAAAAAATGTTTCTTGTTCGTATTTAGTGCCTTTAAATCTTAAATATGGTTCATCATAATACTTGTGACCATTTTTCTTAAGTCTATTTTTTAATGTATCAAAATCTTTTCTAGAAAGGTGTACTCCAAAATGAGGTACAGATACATTTCCCATATCAACATCGTGTCTTTCATTATCAAGTTTATGTTCACTTGCATGAAGAGTTAATTCATTTCCCCAAAAATCAACATCAGCCCATTCTTGAGCAGAGTTATCAAGTCGACAGCCCAAAGTTTCGCTATAAAACTTTTTTGCTATTTCTAAATCACCACATGGTATTGCTAGATGAAAACAATTAGTATTTTTGTACATAATTTCTCCTTTAAAATCTGAATATAAAGACTATATAACTCAAGCGAATTTTTATATCAAGCGTACAAATTTTATGAATGAATATTTACAATCTATAATTGACAGAGATCCTGCGGCAAAATCTAAGTTAAGTTTAATATTGACTTATCCTGGTGTAAAAGCGATTTTTTTTTATAAAATTGCTAATTTTTTTGCTGTCGCAAAATTTGATTTAGTTGCAAGAATAATTTCTCAGTTTTCAAGATTTTTAACTGGTATTGAGATTCATCCAAAAGCAAAAATTGGAAAAAATTTTTTTATAGATCACGGTATGGGCGTAGTGATTGGTGAAACATCTGAAATCGGAAACAATGTAACTATTTATCATAATGTAACTTTGGGAGGAATTGCTCCAAGTATAAACTCTGATGATCAGAGAAATATGAAAAGACACCCAACTTTAGAGGACAATGTTGTTATTGGATCAGGTGCTCAAATATTAGGTCCAATTACGATAGGGAAAAATTCTTTAATTGGTTCTAACTCAGTTGTAACAAAAAATGTACATGAAAAATCTGTGATGGCAGGTATCCCAGCCAAAAAAGTTGGAGATGCTACAAAAGGATTTAAACCTTATGCTGTAACAGACGAAGATAAAAAATAATGCAAAATATAAGAAATAATTTTATTGAATCTATAGGTAATACTCCTCTTATAAAACTAAAAGCAGCCTCAGAAATAACTGGGTGCAATATTTATGGTAAAGCAGAGTTTTTAAATCCAGGTGGTTCGGTCAAAGATAGGGCTGCTTTAGCTTTAATTAAAGATGCTCAAGAAAAAAAATTAATTTCAAAAGGTGGGATTGTTGTTGAGGGAACGGCAGGTAATACTGGTATTGGATTAGGTCTATTAGGTAATTCACTTGGTTATAAAACTATTATAGTAATGAATGATAATCAAACTCAAGAAAAGAAAGATGCTTTAAGAAACCTTGGTGCAGAGTTAAGACTGGTTCCAGCTAAACCATATAAAGATGATGGTAATTATGTAAAGGTTGCTGCAAGACTTGCTGATGAATTAAGACCTTCTAACAACAATGGAGTTGTCTGGGCTAATCAATTTGATAACACAGCTAACGCAAAAGGACACTATGAGGGAACAGGTAAAGAAATTTGGGAACAAACTGAAGGTAAAGTAGACGGATTTGTTTGCTCATCAGGAACAGGTGGAACAATTTCAGGAGTTAGTAATGCTCTTAAAGAAAAGAATAAAGATATAAAGATCTATTTATCTGATCCAAAAGGTTCTGCTCTTTACAATTATATTAAGAATGGTGAATTAAAATCTGAAGGAGGTTCAATCACAGAAGGTATTGGATCAAGTAGAATTACAAAAAATTTTGAAAATGCAAAAATTGATGATGCTTTCTCAATTGATGATCATGAGGCCTTACCTATTCTTTATGACCTAATACAAAACGAGGGTTTAAGTTTAGGAACAAGTTGTGGAATAAATATTGCTGGTGCTATTAGGCTTGGAAAAGAATTAGGCCCAGGAAAAACAATTGTTACAATTCTTTGTGATAAATCAGATAAATACAACTCAAAGATGTTTAACAAATCTTTTTTAAAAGAAAAAAAACTACCTTTCCCTAGCTGGCTATAATATCGCATACCAGCTATGTAACAAAACAGTTACATTTTTAGACTAATATTTATTAACTTAAAATTACTATAATCAAATTTGGAGAATTATGAAAAAAATTATTTTATTTTTATCTTTTTTTATTTTCACTTCTGCTAATGCAGGGATGAGTGAGGGTGATAAAGCTAAAGCTTGGGATTGTGCTGGTATTTATATGGCTAACTACTTTCTTCCCTCTGGTGAAACATTTGAATACGCCATGAAAGAAAAATCTATATCAACTGTAAAAGTATTAAAAACTTATGCTCTTGAAATGGGTATTCCTGAAAAAGATTGGGATGAAGGAGTTAATAAGGCAGTAGATAAACATTATGGATCAAAATATGATAAATCTAAAACTGATAAATGTCATTCGTTTGTTGAAGCTTTAATCCCTAACGGAGCTGAAAGAGTCAAAAAAGTAATTCAAACTTTATATTAAATATGAAAAGAACAATTTTTACTTTATCATTAGTATTTTTTACATTTTCTGCATTTGCTGATGGTCATTTAAGCAAAGCAGATAAAGAGAAAACAATAGAATGTACTGGAATTTATTATGCTAATAGCATGATACCCCAGGGAGAGCTTGAATTAGAAAAGATTGTTCACTCTTTCGCAGCCAAAAAGTTTTTAAATTCTTATTTGTTAAAGGAAGGTGTTAAGAAAGAAAAACTTAACGAAGAATTATTAAAAGTTGTCGATATTCGTTACGGTAAACCATATGAAGAAGAAACAACAAAAAAATGTGATGAATTTATTTTTAAATTAATTTCTGGATCTAAAGATGAAATCAAAAAAATAGCAGAGTCAGGAATATATTAATCAAAGGAGAAATATGAAAAACTATATAGTAACACATACTTTTAAATCAAAAGAAGCAAAAGCTAAAATGATTGAAGTTACTGGTTCAATGTCAATGGAAGATATGACTAAAGCAATGACAAGTGATAATGCAAAATGTCAAATGAGCTGGATCACACCAGGTGATAATTTAACAATGTTTTGTTGGTGGAAAGGAACTGATCCTGATGCAATAAATAAACAATTGGAATCTATGAACGATTTCTATGAACCTCATAAATTTGTTGAGTGTACAGATAATATTATAGATTTTAATGCTAAATAAAAGGAGTAACAATGAAAGTAATTTATACTAGAACAATGAGAGTAAAAGATGACGGCCTAGGAAAAGCTATGGAAATTGGAAAAGGTTTAGCAGCAGTTAGAAAAAAACATTATCCTAACCATGATGTCTATTTTTCTTTTCAAATGGGTGGGGACCCAAGAACAATAAGAGAAACTTTAATTGGAACTATGTTTGAAGGTGATAATGATGCTGACGCCAAAATGTCTGCAGATCCTGAATATATAAAACTTTTAGAGCAACTGAAAGAAGTTGCAATAGAGGGTACTATTGAAGATGAGATTAGACCAATATTTAGTTAAGGAATTTTAAATATGATAGAACAATTTAATGGAATATTTTATTTAGCAGTTTTTATAATTCATTTTATAGGATTTGCTTTTTATGGATTTAGATGTGTTTTCCAAACTAAGTCCTTTTTAGATCAGTATGGTATTGATGATACTGGTGCAGGAATGGTTAGGTTTTTTGGATCAATATTTTTTGGTTCGGTAGCTATGGCTATTTATGTGGGCTTCATAAGACCTAATGGTTTAGAGGCAACATGGGGATTCTTTAATCTTATATTTTTACAGAACTTGTCAGCTTTTATAGTTGGTTTTTATAATATAAAAATAAATAAACTTGGTCATACAGACAAAACTTCTGATGAAGCGATATATGCTCCGCTATTTTTAACTATTTTAAGTGCTGTACTTTGTTACGGTTTAGCTGATAAAATTTATATTTAACGATTAAGGAGGTTCGTATGGGAATATTAGTTAAAGGTGAAATTACAATTACTAAAGGATTTAAAACGTGGAAAGAGATGGTTTATGCTCAGGATGGAAAATTAAAAGAACATGGAATAAAGTTTATTTTTGCGGGCACACAAAAAGATGATCCATCAAAACTTCATACAGTAATGCAATTTCCAAACATGGAAGCACTACAAGCATTTAGGGATGATAAACAACTTACTGAGAAAAGAAGGGAAGCTGGAGCTGTTATAGAAAGTGCTTCAATGATACCAATTTCAGATGAGTATCTTACTAACTATCCAGATGCATATATTAAACACTAAAGGTTTAGGTTCTGATAAATTAAAATTAACAAATGAGAGTGATCTTTAACAATTAAGGGGAATAAATGTCTATATTAAAAAGATATACTGATGCAATTGATAAGAAAGATGAAGCAACAATGAATGAACTTTTACATGATGATTTTAAGTTTATAATGCACAAATCTGGAAATTCTTTAGGAAAAGCTGATGTTATTAAATGGGCGATGAGTGGTGATATTAATCAGGATAAAGCAAGAGTTGTTTATGAAAATGATGAGGTGGGCGTACACCATTCACTAGTTACATTTAATGATGGAAATGTTGAAGCTGTAATGGCTGTTTATAGATATAAAGATGGAAAAATTGTTAGTTTAGAAACTGGCGCTACTCCTATATCTAAATAAGTGAAAAAAGTTTCGTTTATTTTCTTATATTTTATATTTTCATCATCGATATTCGCTGATGATAATCACCAAAAAGAAATCGATAAATTATTTATACAATTAAAAAGTGCACTAAATTTCGAAAACTCAAAAAAAATTGAAGACAAAATTTGGAATCTTTGGACAACCCATCCGTCTAAAAACAATTTAACAAAATTGTTAGCAGATGGGTCATCTGCTATGATGGATAATAAACTTGAAACTGCTTACAATAAATTTACTGAAGTAATAGAAATGGATCCAAATTGGGCTGAAGCATGGAATAAAAGAGCTACAGTTTTATATTTAATGGGCAAATATGAATTGTCTCAAGCTGATATTGACAGAGTGCTTGATATTGAAGAAAGACATTTTGGTGCTTTATCAGGACAAGGATTGGTTCAAACTGCTTTAAAAAATTACCAAAAAGCTATTGATAGCTATATTCAAGCTCATAAAGTTCATCCATTTATGAAGTCCCCTTTAATCATGATTGAAAAACTACACCTTCAATTACAAAAACAAAGTATTTAAAATGTTTCCAAAAAAATATTCTAATCTTTTATTTATATTAGTTATGGGATTTGGGATGAGTCTTTTAATGACACTAATAATTACCTATATAAACACTGGAATGGACAATGAGTATGTCGACCGTTTTTTTAAAGCATGGTCAATAAGTCTTCCAATTGCAATAATTGCTGCTCTTCTTGTAGGTCCCCCGATTAAAAAATTGGTAGATAAAATTACCAAATAAGAATATCTTTTATTTGTGAGTAACGTTATAGCTTTTTTAATTCTTATACTTGCTGTCATATTAGGAACTGCAGCAAATAGTTTTGCAAAAAGTGCAAATGGTTTCACATTGTTAGTTCCTAGTCTAATTACTGCGATTACAATAATTGGCTGCATGTTTACTCTTTCAATAGTGATGAAAACTATACCTGTTGGTATTACCTATGCATCTTTTGCCGGTTTATGCATAGTAGCGACTTCAATTGTTGGAATATATAAATTCAATCAAGTGCCTGATCTATTCACAATCGTTGGTTTGATATTAATTATATCAGGAGTCTTAATTGTTAATCTGCTGGGTAAAACAGGATAATTTATGGTAAATTTATCTGGTTATATCTTTTTGGCTTTAGCGATCATTCTAGGAATAACTTCAAATGGTTTTTTAAAATCTACTAATGGATTCACAATAATTGGACCAACTATTTTTTGTATCATATCTATAGTTGCTTGTATTTTTTGTTTATCTAAAGCAATGAATATTATCCCAGTTGGTTTTACATACGCGACATATGGAGGTTTAACCATAACAGCAGTAACACTGTTTGGTGTTTTTAAATATCAGCAAATTCCAAATCTTTATGGGATTATTGGAATTAGTTTAATAATTATTGGTGTAATTCTTTTAAATACCTTGGGTAAAACTAGCTAGAAACTGGTTTTAAAATTTTAAGCATTTTTTTATGTAAACTATTATTAGCTGAGCAAATAATATTTCCAGCTTTCTTAGCATCATAATTTTTCCAAGTCGAGACAATCCCTTTTGCAGCCTCAATAATTGGTATTAAAGCATGAATATCCCAAATTTTGTTTCCACATTGAATAACAACATCAAGTTTGCCCTCAGCAAAATGAGAATAACTTAAAGCATCCGAGCAGGGAAATTGCATCCTTCTCAAAATTTGAGGAATTTTTTTTTGTTTATTTAATGACAGGCTGCCGTGAAAAGCTGCAGTTAATTTCATTTTAGAATAAGTTGCTTTCTGGTTAACAAGTATTTTCTTTTTCTTTCCATTTTCTGAAACATACGCGGAATTATAAGAAGTATTAAAATAAAACTTTTTAAGAATTGGAAAATTTGCAAGACCTACGACTGGATTACCTTTATAATTTAAAGATATTAAGTTGCTCCAAGTTGGATTTCCTATCACAAATGATCGAGTTCCATCGATAGGATCAATAACCCATGAATAATCACTTTTAGTTTTTTTATAACCAAATTCTTCACCTATAATTTGGTGACTTGGAAACTTTTTTTTAATCTCATTTCTGATGAATCGTTCAAAAGCCTTATCCGCAGTTGTCACGGGGTCATAACCACTTCTAAGTTTATTCGATACTTTAAAGGGTTTGTTTAATTTAGAGTAATAAAATCTAGTTAATTTCTTAGCTAAATTTTCAATGAATTTAGAATAAAGTTTATAATCTGATGATTTTAAAATTTGCACAACGTTCTAATACTATTTTATTACTATTGATTAAAGCAAAATTTTAAATAATGATTTAAAAATACATGAAATTAGAGTTAAAAGATAACAAGGTATTTTTTGAAAGTAAGGGTCTTAAAAAAGAGATCCACCCGTTTTGGCTTAGAGAAAGAGTAAACGGAGAAAACTTTGTTGATAAGTCTACTCATCAAAGATTATTTGACCCAACTCAATTACAAGAAAACATTCAAATTAAAGATTTAAGTTTAAATAGTAATTTTTTAGAAATTAAATTCAATGACGGGACTTCAACAAAAATTGCTATAATTGATATTTTAAAAGAATTCTCAAATATTAATGATGTTAAACAAATTGAAAAAATAAAATGGGACTCTTCATTTAAAGATCAAAATACTTTCAAATTCAAAGAAAATTTATTTGAAACAGATGAAATGTACAAAGCCTTGATTAATTTTTATCAATATGGTTTTGTAATCTTTAAAAATGTACCAACAAAAAATAATTTTATTATAAACTTTGCAAATTCTATAGGAAGTGTGAGACGTACAAACTTTGGTGAATTTTTTAATGTAAAATCAAAACCAAATCCAAATGACTTAGCTTATACATCTTTACCATTGGCTCCACATACTGACAATCCATACAGAAATCCTGTGCCATGTATTCAAATGCTTCATTGTATAAAAAATGAAGTAACGGGTGGTTTATCAACTCTAGTTGATGGATATACTGTTTCTGAGAAACTAAAAAAAGATTTTCCAGAATATTATAAAATTTTAACCGAGGTAAAAATACGTTTTCAATTTATTGATGAAAGTGTGATTTTAGAAGATTGGGCTGAAATGATTCAGTTAGATGAAAACGGTAATTTCAAACAAGTACGTTTTAGTCCAAGATTAGATTTTGTCCCATTAATTGATAAAGAAAAATTAGATTTATTTTATTCTGCAAGAAAAAAAATATCTGAACTCTATAATTCAGAAAATTATAGAATAGAATTTAAACTTCTTCCAGGTGATCTGTTAATGATGGATAACTATAGATTGTTACATGGCAGAACCACTTATGATGCTAATGAGGGAAATCGTTTTCTTCAGGGATGTTATATTGATTATGATAGCACTGAGGGAAGGCTTAAACATTTAAAAAGAAAATTTAATTATTAAGATAAATTTTCTATCTGTTTCTCAGCTTCTTTTATTGATTTTTCATAATCTAGGGACATTTGATCAGCACTTACTACATCAACCTTTTCTATACCAAAAAAATTTAAAATAAACTTCAGCCAAGGAGTAAGAAAATCCTCATTGCTATTTAGTTTTGTCCCACCCGAAGTAATTACTAGATAAGCTTTCTTATTTTTTAGTAACCCTTCCCTTCTTCCATTTGGTTTAAATCTAAAAGTTTCCCCTACTCTTGCTGCAAGATCCGACCAGGCTTTTAAAGTTGCTGGAGGTCCATAATTATAAATTGGAGCAGAAATAATTATAATATCACTCTCTTTCAATTCATTTACAAGTGTATCTGAAAGTTTGAACATTTTTTTATGTGTTTCTGTTTGATCTTTTGGATCTATTTTCATTCCTGACTCTGTCAAATTAGACACAAAAACCATTTCATCATTTAGATCTCTATAAATAACTTCATCATCAGGTTTTTTTATTTTATCCAAAAGTTTTTTTGCCAAAGCTCTTGAAGTTGAGCCATCTTTTCTTGCACTTGAATCAATTTGGTAAATTTTCATAATTATAATTATCCAAAATTTTGTAAGAATGGAAAAATATTTAATAAATAATATCCCAGAGCTTGTAATTGGTTAGTTAATATTAAAACACCGGTAATTAATAGTATAATTCCACCAATTTTAGACACTAAATTAATATTCTTTTTAAAATTTTTAGAAAATATTAAAAACTTTTGTATTAAATAACCGGATAAAACAAAGGGTAAAGCTAATCCCAATGAATATGAAATCAGAAGTAAAATACCTTTATTAATACTTTCTTCAGTGGCCGCTAAAACCAAGATTGATCCTAAGATAGGTCCTATACAAGGTGTCCATCCAAACGCAAAAGCCATACCAATTAATATGGGGCTATAAAAATTTGTATTTGTCTTTGTTTCAATTCTTTTTTCGTAATTTAAAAATTTTATATTTATTATTCCAATAATATGTAGGGAAAAAATGACTATTAATAATCCAGCAGCTATTCTTAGTTCATATGAATTTTGAAGTAATACTTGACCTAAAAACGTTGAAGCAGCTCCAAAAATAATAAAAATAATTGAGAAACCCAATGTAAATAAAATTATTGGTGTTAAATTTACATTTTTTTTTTCAATTAATTCACTTAACGAATTTCCTGAAATGTAAGATATATATCCAGGAATTAAAGGCAGGACACAAGGAGATAAAAAACTTATTAACCCTGCTCCAAAAGCTACGAATAATTCAATCATTTTAATTAAGATTAACCTTTAATTCCTAAATGAGTGTATTTAACATTTAGATAATCTTTAATCGCATTGGAACCACCTTCTCTGCCATAGCCACTTTGCTTAATTCCTCCAAAAGGAGCCTCCGCTATTGCAATCATGCCCGTGTTAACCCCTACCGTTCCAGTTTCTAATTGTTCTGAAGCTAAATGAGCTTTTTCCATAGAATTTGTACAAACATAACTACATAAACCAAGTTCATGATTATTAGCTCTTTCTATAACTTCATCAAAAGATTTAAAAGAAAGCATTGGAACTAGAGGTCCAAAAGGTTCTTGTTTCATTATGGTATAATCATCTTTTACATTATCAAATATTGTAGGTTCATAATAAAAACCTTTGTTAAATCCTGCAGGTCTTTTGCCACCCAATAAAACTTTTGCTCCCTCTTGTTTTGTCTTTTCAACTAATTCTTCAACTTCGTTTAATCTTTTTTGAGTTGTAAGAGGACCTAACTGAGTATCAGCATCCATTCCATTGCCAATTTTTAATTTCTTTGTTTTGTCTACAAACAAATTTACAAATTCATTCTTTTTACTTTCATGAATATAAAATCTATTTGGTGAAATACACACTTGCCCATTATTTCTAAACTTTGCAGCAATTGCCATGTCTGCGGCTTTTTTTATATCTGCATCATCAAAAACAATAAAAGGTGAATGACCTGAAAGCTCCATTGTTACTCTTTGAACTTTATCTGCAGCTTGTTTTAATATTAATTTTCCTACTCTTGATGAACCTGTAATTGAAATTTTTTTTACTATATCAGATGCAATTAACTGCTGCGCTATACTTGGAGGATCTCCTGATAAAAGATTAACCACACCTGGAGGTACCCCACTTTCTCGGCAGATATCTACCATCTCCATCACAACACCAGGAGTAATCACATCTGGTTTTATAATAACAGAACAACCCGCTGCTAATGCCGTAGAAATTTTTCTTGCTGACAATACAGCTGGAAAATTCCATGGAGACAATGCAGCAACAACGCCGACTGGTTGATAATAAACATGCACTCTAGTATCCTCAAATCTACTTTCTACAGTCTGACCAAAAATTCTTTTTGTCTCTTCAGCATTCCATTCAAAAATATCTGCAGCTCCTGAAATTTCACCTTTTGCTTCAGCCAAAGGTTTTCCAACTTCTAATGTCATCCATTTTGCAAGAACATCTTGTTTTTCTCTCATCTTGTCGGCAATTCGCCGGATAATATAAGCTCTTTGCCATGGCGCAGTTTTTTTCCAAATTTGTAATCCTTTTTCAGCTGACTTTAATGCTCTATCAACATCGTCTGGAGAAGCTTTAGAAGCTTTACCTAAAACTTCTTCTGTAGCAGGATTAATAACTTCGTAGGTTTCTCCGTTAGATGAAGGTGACCACTTTCCATCGATAAATTGTCCAAATTTTTCGTACATTTCTCAATCTAACATTACAATAAGTTGTGTCTACTATGTAATTTTTACACATCAAATATTTTAAGAACGATGATAGCATTTAGATTATAAAAAAGGAGTATAATATGAAAGCATACATAATGGGTAATTACACTGCAAAAGCTTTTCAAGGATTTCTTAAAGATCCATCAAGTGATAGAAAAGCTATTGTAAAACAACTTACTGAAGCAATGGGTGGCACTATGCACAGCATGGATATAGTAAGAGGTTCTTATGATTTTATAGTTGTAACAGATGTACCAAGTTTTGATGATTTTGCTGCTATCAAATTAGTAGTAGAAGCTTCAGGAGCAGTTGATAATTTAACAATCTTGGAAGCAATTGACTTTGGTAAAGCTACAGCAAAAGCTAGTAAAATTGGTTATAAAGCACCAGGGCAGTAAGAAAACTTTAAGAAATTAACTTCCAGTTACGGACTGGAAGTAATTTCATAATTAGTGCATGTTAAAATTGATTGTGTTATCATTTTTAAATGCAAATTTTAAAAGACTCTTTTGGACGAACATTTCCATATATAAGACTATCAATTACCGATGTCTGTAACTTTAAGTGTGGTTATTGTCTACCAAACGGTTATCAAGTTGATAAAAAAGATAATAGAAAATTTCTTCACTTGGATGAGATAAAACGATTATCAAAAGTTTTCTCAAAATTAGGTGTACAAAAAATTAGACTTACTGGAGGAGAGCCAACAGTAAGAAAAGACTTTTTTGAAATTATTAAGATTTTAAAGAACGAAGCTGAAATTAAAAAAGTTGTAATTACAACAAACGGTTATCATTTGGATGAAAAAGCTAAAATGCTAGTTGATAGTGGTTTAAATGGTATCAATATAAGTATTGACAGTCTTGATAGAAATACTTTTAAAACTATAACTGGCCACGATAGACTGTCTGAAATTCTTAGGGGAATTCAAAATCTACAAGATTTAAATTTTGATAATATAAAGGTTAATGCTGTACTTTTAAAGAATATCAACACATCTGAAAAAGATTTTGATACTTGGGCAAATTTCATTAAAAAAAATAAAGTAGATTTTAGATATATAGAATTAATGCGAACTGGGGATAATTTAAATTATTTTAATAAGTATCATGTTTCCTCTAAAATCTTTAAAGAATATCTGGATAAAAATAATTGGATTTATCAAACTTTTGGAAAGGATGCTGGACCCTCTTTAAATTACATAAATCCAGACTATAGAGGGAAATTTGGAATTATAGCTCCTTATTCAAAAGATTTTTGTAGAACTTGTAATCGTCTAAGAATTACCTCTAGAGGTGATCTAAGATTATGTTTGTTTGGAAATACAGGTATAAGTATTAGACATTTATTGCAAAAGGATGATCAAATTAATGAATTGCAAGATCTAATACTTGGACAAATGAAATTTAAAAAAGAGTCGCATTATTTAGAACTAGGTGAAACGGGTTTAACTAAAAATTTATCTACAACAGGCGGTTAATGACAAAGTTAAAAGTTATAAATCAAGAAGAACTTAAAGATTGGGCGAAAGAAATTTTTCAAAAAAATTCTTTTAATATGGTTGATGTTTCATCTAAGAAAGAAACATTTCGTAGAGCTTTAGCTTCAGGTAAAATTTATGTTGGAAAAGAAGTTTTTGATTTAATTAAAAATAAAAAAATGCCTAAAGGTGATCCTATTACATTAGCGGAAGTATCAGCTGTATTAGGTGTTAAAAAAACAAGTGAATTAATTCCACTTTGTCACCCACTACCAATTGATCACACTGCAACAAAAATTATCATGAATGAAGTTGATAATTCATTAGAGGTCTTCTGTGTTGTTTCAGCAGTTGCTAAAACTGGTGTTGAGATGGAGGCTATAATGGGTGTTAACGCTGCTTTAATAACTATTTATGATTTAAGTAAAATAGTAAATCCACATCTAAAAATAGATAACGTGAAGTTATTAATTAAAGAAGGTGGAAAAAGTGAATTGTGGACTAATCCAGATGGATTACCTGAATTTCTTAAAAATATTTTTTAATATTTAATGTCTGTTTATTTAAGTTCTCAAAAAGTTATCAAAGATTGGATTGATTATAACGATCATATGAATGTTTCATATTATCTTTTAATGTTTGATAAATATGGTGCTGATACTCTAAATAATATGTTTAAAATGGGTGAACACTCTGCAAAGACAACTAAGAAAAGCACGATGATTGTAGAATCTCATATAACTTACAATCAAGAACTCCAACTAAATGATGAAGTTAATATTAACTGTGTTTATTTTGATCATGATAAAAAACGACTTCAATATAAAATAGAAATGATACATAAAGAAAAAAAATATCTAGCCTCAACAATTGAAATTCTAGCTTTGTATGTAGACCTTAATGAAAGAAAGGTTGCAGAATTTGAGGATGAAAAAGTCAAGTTAATGGATGAATTTATTAATAAGAATAAATCTAAGTTTAATAGTGAAAATTTAAAATTTTCATCTAAAATTAAAAAATGAAAAATTTTTTTATATTTATTTTTATCTTAATATTTTCAACTACTGCTTACGCAAAAAAAAGTAAAAATACTTGGGATTATCCTCTTTTAGAATATAGCGGATGGGTAATTAAAGGTTCAGAAAGTCATTATAAATTTCAATCAAATTTAAGAGAAGATAAAGACGTTCTAAAAGAATTTAAAAATAACAAAAATACAGGAATAATTAGTTATTTGTTATTTGAGAACGATAAAATTGTTATTGATGTGTCTGATATTCCTAAAAAAGTTAGCAGCGGACACACAATACTTGATGGTTTATTACCATCACATTCAATGGGTAAAAGTTTAGTGTCTTATGTAACAGGACACGCAATTTGTGAAGGTTACATTGATAGCGTAAATGTAAAATTGAATGATTGGCCATTAATTAAAAACACTCTTTACGAAGACGCAGTACTACTTGATCTTTTAAATATGAAAGGTGGAGACCAAAAATGGGTTGGTGAAAGAAGAAATGTTGGTTCTGACAATAGGATCAAAGGTGAAAAGAAAGAAGAAAATGTAAACGTCATTGGTTTAGTTAAGGTAATGAATAAATATTTAAGAGGTACAGAAAAAAGTAAATTAATTTACAATTATAGTGCCTTGACCACTAATGTAATTATGAATTATGTAAAACATAAGGCTGGTAATGATTGGGATAAATTATTACATAAAGTATTCAATGAACATGTTGGAGTTAAAAACAATGTTCAATTTCAAAAATCTAGAAAATATTTAAAATATGAAGATTTTGTTTCTGGAAGATACTCTTTTTATGCAGATAGATATGATTATTTAAGAATAGCCAAAACAATGATGGATGATTGGCACAATGATACTTGTGCTGGTAAATATTTAAAAACTATTTACGAGAATAGAGTTCAAAAAAAAGATAATACAAAACATGCAACTGATGTAGGTCTTTATACAAAATCATATGGTGGCCAAATCCATTTTGATATTTTTGGAATTGATAAGACAAGAAAAATTTTAGGATTGAGTGGATTTGCAGGTCAGCAAATATTAATCGATTTAGATAATAAAAGAATAATAGTAGTTAGTTCATTGTATAGAAATTATAATTGGAAAAAAATGGTTTACGATAAAATTAAAAAAACCAATTAATGAAAATCAAACTAGAACTATTTGGAGCAAGTAGAGATTTAAGTGATAACGAGCATTTAGAGATTGAAGTTCAAGATAAAGCTTCAGTAGATGATTTAAGGAACGAAATCATTAAATACATATATAAAAATTTCAAAGGTAATGAGAGTTTTATCAAAGTTGTAAAATCTTCTGCTTTTTGTTCTGAAAATAATGAAATAATTAGCGACAATTATAAAATCACAAAAAATCAAAAGATTGGTATTATACCTCCTATCGGAGGAGGTTAATGCTTCATACAAAAATAGTAGATTCTAAAAAAGAGAAGATACTTACTTCAAATGCTGAAAAATTCATAAGTGACTCTAAGTTTGGAGCATCAATTTATTTTTTAGGTACTGTTAGAAATATAAATGATAATAAAAAAGTTACTGGAATTACTTACGATAGTCATGATGAAATGGTAATAAAAAGCTTTGAAGAAATTTACAATGAAGCGGATCAAAAATTAGATATTAAGGATAAAGCTGTATTTATTGAACATGCTAAGGGGCATCTAAACTTAGGTGAGGTAAGTATAATTATCGCAGTTGCTTGCAAACATCGTGATCAAGCTTATGTGCTTTCTAGATATATAATTGAAGAAATAAAAAAAAGATCTCCAATTTGGAAAAAGGAACATTATGAAAATGAAGAAAGCGAATGGTTAAAAGGAAACACTATTGCTAATGAGAAAATTTAAACATTCAGACATTACTCCAGAAAAAATTTATAATAAAAGAAGATCATTTATAAAGTCTATGGGCTATGGATTGAGTGCAATTACCTTAAGTTCGGTACCTTTAATTGATGCCAATGCAAATAATTCAAATGAACCAACTAGTTACAAAGATATCACCACATATAATAACTACTATGAGTTTGGTACTGGTAAAAGTGATCCTCATAGAAGAGCAAAAAATTTTACTACAAGGCCCTGGACTGTTAAAATTGAAGGTGAAGTTGAAAAGTCAATTGAACTTCCAATTGAAGAAATTTTAGATATCAAGTCTGAAGAGAGAATCCTAAAACTTCGATGTGTTGAAGGTTGGTCTATGGTAATTCCATGGTTGGGCTTTTCACTAAGTGAGCTACTTAACAAAGTTCAGATTAAATCAACTGCAAAGTTTGTAGAATTTGAAACAGTTTATAATCCAGAAGAGATGGTTGGACAGAGATATCCTGTTTTAAACTGGCCTTACATTGAAGGTTTGAGATTAGATGAAGCAATGCATCCTCTAACAACTGTTGTAACTGGTTTGTACGGCAAGTCACTACCAAATCAAAATGGTGCACCTTTAAGAATATTTATTCCGTGGAAGTATGGTTTTAAAAGTGCGAAATCAATTGTCAAAATCAAATTAACAAAAAATATGCCTAACACTGCTTGGAAAAATGCTTCACCGAGAGAATATGGTTTTTACTCTAATGTAAATCCTGAAGTTGATCATCCAAGATGGTCTCAAGCAACCGAAAGAGTAATCGGAGAAAGTATATTGGCTCCAAGAATAAAAACTTTAATGTTTAATGGTTATGGGGATGAGGTTGCTTATCTTTATAGTGGTATGGACCTTAAAAAAAATTATTAAATAAATTGAAAAATTACTTTAAGCCTGCTGTTTTCTTATTATCACTTTGGCCTATTTACATTATCATTTATCAATTAATATATAATAAATTAGGTCCTGAGCCTGTCGATAGGATTATAAATCATTTTGGAGAATGGACTTTAATATTTGTACTTTTAACTCTTTCAATGACACCTCTTAAGAAAATTACTAATTCTGTAGAGTGGATCAAATTTAGAAGGATGCTTGGTTTATTTACTTTTTTTTATGCCTCAATTCATATGCTAAGTTATGTTGGTCTAGATTATAGATTTGATTTTGAACCATTGATTGATGATGTTTTGAAGAAAAAATTTATTTTTATTGGTTTTTCTGCTTGGTTATTACTTATTCCTCTAGCAATAACTTCATCAGATAAGATGGTTAGAATTTTAAAAAAAAATTGGAAAAAACTACATAGATTAATTTATATAGTTTCAATTTTTGGGGTCTTACATTTTATTTGGTTATCAAAAACCATATTTTTTAAACCTTTAATTTTTTTAATTATCTTAATTATTCTTCTTTTATTCAGAATAAATTTTAGGAAATTTAATTTATCGTAGTATCTTCAGGTATACAGATCTCAGATCTTGTTAAAAATCTTCTTCCAGTACCATTATCTAATGAAAACATTCCACCCATGCCTTTGACACAATCAATTATCAAATCCGTATTTTTCCAAGCTTCATGTTGTGTTTCGCTTATGTAAAAAGGAATACCACCTATTTTACCTATCATCACATCATCTTGTCCTACTTGGTATTCTTTTGACGGATAACACATTGGTGCACTACCATCGCAACATCCACCTGATTGATGAAATAACAATTCTTTACCGTGATTTTTTTTTAATTCTTCTATTAAATCTAATGCTGAAGGTGTTGCTGTAACTTTCATATTTATATGGCCCGTAGTTTAATACGGGCCATTATAATATATCTATTAAAAGAAGCCTAATTTTTTCTCACTGTAAGACACGTGTAAGTTTTTCACTTGTCTGTAATGATTTAGCATCATTTTGTGAGTTTCTCTTCCGATACCAGATTGTTTGTATCCACCAAATGCCGCATGCGCTGGATATGCATGGTAACAGTTTGTCCAAACTCTACCTGCTTGTATCTCTCTACCCATTCTATATGCGATGTTTCCATTTCTAGTCCAAACACCTGCACCTAAACCATAAAGAGTATCATTAGCAATTTTTAATGCTTCTGCTTCGTCTTTAAATTTAGTTACTGATACTACTGGTCCAAAAATTTCTTCTTGGAAGATTCTCATTGAATTATCACCTTCGAAAATAGTTGGTTCAATATAGTTTCCTTTTTCTAAACCACTATTAACTTTAGCAACATTTCCACCACATAGAACTTTGGCACCTTCTTTCTTACCTAAATCTAAGTAAGATTTGATTTTTTCCATTTGTTCTACTGATGCTTGAGCACCAATCATAGTTTCCATTTTTAGAGGATTGTCTTGTTTAACAGCTTTGGTTCTAGCAATAGCTCTTTCCATGAACTTGTCATAGATAGATTCTTGAACTAGTACTCTACTTGGACAAGTACAAACTTCTCCTTGGTTAAGTGTAAACATTGCAAAACCTTCTAAACATTTGTCAAAGAAGTCATCATCTTGAGCCATGACATCTTCGAAGAAAATATTTGGAGATTTTCCACCAAGCTCTAAAGTAATTGGAATTAAGTTTTGAGATGCATATTGCATAATCAAACGACCAGTTGTTGTTTCACCTGTAAAAGCAATCTTTTTGATCCTCTTAGATGACGCTAATGGTTTTCCGGCTTCTAAACCAAAACCACTAACAACGTTAACAACTCCTGGAGGTAATAAATCACCAATCATTTCCATTAATAACATAATAGAAGCTGGAGTTTGCTCAGCTGGTTTTAAAACAACACAGTTACCTGCAGCCAATGCTGGAGCAAGTTTCCAAGTTGCCATTAAAAGTGGAAAGTTCCAAGGTATAATTTGACCAACTACACCTAGTGGCTCTGGTATGTGATAAGAATATTCACTATTACTTATCTCTGCAACAGAACCTTCTTCAGCTCTAATAACACCTGCAAAATATCTCCAGTGATCAACTACCAATGGTAAGTCTGCAGCCATACATTCTCTGATAGGTTTTCCATTATCTAAACATTCTGCTGTAGCTAACGTGTTAAGATTTTTTTCTATAACATCAGCTATTTTCAAAAGAATATTTGATCTTTCTGTTATTGATGTTTTGCCCCAAGTTGGAAATGCAGCATGCGCAGCATCTAAAGCTGCATCTACATCTTTTGCGTCTGATCTAGCTATTTTACAAATTACCTCGTTGTTAATCGGTGTAACATTGTCAAAGTATTTACCAGACTTAGGCTCTACAAATTTCCCGTTTATATAATTTCCATATTTAGCTTTATATGGAAACGGTACTTTTAAGTGAGACGTGTCCAACAATGGAGACGAAGCACTTTTCATTGTTTCTGTACTCATTTTTTTTTCTCCTCTTGTTTTTTTAGTTGTTCTTAGCTTATTATTTTTTCTAGATTTTTTAGAACGTTTCTTAGTCGCAGACTTTTTGCCCACATCTTTTTTTTTCGTTTTTATTTTTTTTCTAGATGATTTGACCAAATTTATTTTTTTCTTTTTGGTCTTTAGTTTAGGTTTGTTTTTCTTTTTTTTTCGCAACTATTAATTAAACTAACAATACTTGCTTAAGTCTATTTGTAATAATTTAAACTTTCTACTTAGAATTGTATTAATACTATATCTTGTGCTCAGAAAAAAATTCATTAATATTTTTTTATGAATGAAAATGAAAAAGTAGAAATCCAATCAGCTACCTTTGAAAGGTTGTTAAAACACCTAGATGAAAGAAAAGATGTTCAAAATATTGATCTTATGAATTTAGCAAATTTTTGTAGAAATTGTCTATCAAGATGGTTCAGAGAAGAGGCTAAAAAAAAAGGTGTATCTATTTCAGATTTAGATGCAAGAAAGCATATTTATGGAATGCCCTACTCTGAGTGGAAAGAAAAATATCAAAAATGATTATTTTTCTTTTAATCTAGGAAATAGTTCAACAAAATTGCATGGTTTATGATTTATATCTAATTGATGTTTTAAAATTCCATCCCATGCATCAGTAACACCACCAGATGATCCAGGTAGAGCAAAAATATATTTTCCATTAGCTAAAACTGCACTGGCTCTTGATTGAATAGCTGATGTGCCAACAGTTTTAAGACTTATATTTCTAAAAATTTCTCCAAAACCAGGTATTTGTTTATCTGCTATTTGATCGATTGCTTCTGGAGTTATGTCTCTACCTGTTAATCCTGTTCCTCCAGTTGTAATTATAACATCTATATTATCTTTTTTTATCCACTCATTTAAAATTAGAACAATATCATCTTTATTATCTTTGCAAATTTTTCGGTCTAATAAATTATGATTGGCTAACTTTATTTTTTCAACTAAGATTGCCCCTGATTTATCATTATCAAAAGTTCTAGTATCTGTTACTGTCAATAATGCTATGTTTACTTTCATAAAAATTTTTTAAGATGATTATATTATCAATTTTATTTTTTATAACAGCTATTTTATACTCAAGTGTAGGATTTGGAGGAGGATCTACTTATTTAGCTCTACTGCTAATATGGGACATTCCATACCACATTTTTCCAGTCATAGCATTATTTTGTAATATTATTGTTGTTACAGGCAATTCAATTAATTATGTACGAGCAGGAAATCATAACTTTAAATTATTATTACCCTTTTTAATAGGATCAGTTCCGTTATCATTTTTTGGTGGAACTTTAATAATTAACAAAGAGACATTTGAAATATTATTGTTTTTAGTTTTATCAATTGCAGGAATATTTTTATTGATGAATAATAAATCTTATGAGGGTAAAAATTTAGTAATAAAAAAACTTAATTTATTCATTTCAATTTTTATAGGTTCTATTCTAGGATTAATCTCTGGAATAATAGGTATCGGTGGTGGAATTTTTTTAAGTCCTATACTTTTTTTATTAAAAGCTGATAAGCCTAAAATTATCATCACAACAGCTTCATTGTTTATACTAATCAACTCTATCTCTGGAATTTTAGGTCATTTATCAAAAGAGAATGTATTGAATGAAATTTTTTTATATTGGCCTTTATTTATAGCTGTTTTAATCGGTGGCCTTTTTGGGAATTATTTAAATCTAAAGGTTTTTTCAAATAGAGTTCTTGCAATTATAACATCAACACTTGTTATTTTTGTTGCGATAAGAATGGGTTTTAGAATATTCATATAAAGAGTAATGGACTTAAATTTTTTTAATAAATTAAAAATCTTAGACGGTGGTATGGGACAACAACTGCTCGCTAAAGGACTAATTTCAAAAGGTACTTTGTGGTCTGCTACTGCTAATTTAGATAAAAATTTTCATGATCTAGTCGTAGATGTACATTTGTCATTTATAAATGCTGGATCTGAGGTAATACTTACAAATACATTTGCAGCAAGAAAAATTAGATTGATACAAAATAAAGTTGATGAACATTTTGAATATATAAATGAACAAGCTTGTCTTTTGTCAATTAGAGCAAAAGAAAAATCTGGAAAAGATGTTTTAATTGCAGGTAGTTTACCTTGTCAAAATGATACTTATGTTGAGGACCAAAGAGATAGTAAACAGATAGAAAAAGATTTTTTTGAACAAGCAAAAATTATTGCTCCATATGTAGATTTTTTATATTTAGATGTTTTATCAAGCGGAAGAGAAATAGACATAGCATCAAATGTTGCTCTTAAATTAAATAAACCAGTTCTAATAGGTATTCATATCAAAAAAAATAACTTGCTCCCCTCTAATGAGACTATCACTGAAGTCTTAAATAAATACAGAAGTGATAATTGGCTAGGAATAATTACTGCATGTGTTTCTCCAAAAATAGCTGAGGCGTGTACCTCTGAAATAAAAAAATTGGATATTCCATTTGGTTTTAAAGCCAACCTTTGGAAAGTAGAAGAACCAACTCCAGTTCAAACATTTAATACTGCCAAGCCAGATGAAATAGGTACAAATCCAAACATTACTCTTGGGAAAAGAGACAATAACTCAGCTAAAAAATTCTATGATTTTTCAAAAAGGCTTGTTGTACAAGGAGCAACAATACTTGGTGGATGTTGCGAAACAACACCAGAAGATATTAAAGAAATTGTTAAACTACGATAATTTTTTTCTATCTGCTCTTCTTACAAAATAGATACCTATACAAACTGCAGTTAGAGAAATTAAGACTTTAATTGTTATTAATTCTTTTAAGAAAACGTATCCCAAAATTGTTCCAAAAATTGGTATTAAATAGGATACTTGAGACTGAAAAATCAAACCATTATCCTTTAATATTTTAAATCTTAATAGCCATGCAATTCCTGTTGGGACAATACCAAGATAAATTACAGATATTAATGAGTCTGTTCTTGGCACTTGTTGCCATGGCTGTTCAATAAATGATACTAATGGTAATAAAATAATTGTTGCCCAAATTAATATTGAGCCTGTGACATTTTCATTTTTTTTCTTGCTAATTCTTAAAGTTAATACTCCGCCAATTACATAACATGTAGATCCCAACAAAATTAATAAAGCCGAACTAAAATTATTTTGATCAATCAAAAGATTATCTGAAAATAAAAAAATTATTCCTGAAAAACCTATTAAAATTCCAAATGTTTTGATTAAATTAAATTTTTCATTCTTTGTATAAAAATGACCTAATATTGTAGAACTCAATGGTGTTGTTGACATTAATATTGCAGCCAAATTACTTTGAACAGATTTTACTCCATAAGCAATTAAAAAAAATGGTACAACTAAATTTATAAATCCAATCATGGCAAACCAATGCCAGTCCTCTGAAAAAGCTTCTATTTTTATTTTTTTATAATAACAAATAATCAAAACTGGAATTGCTCCAAAAAATACTCTGAGGAAAGCAATAGTAACTGGACCAAATGAATAAGTTGCTATTTTTATATTAAAAAATGCGGATGCCCATATTAAAGATAATATGGTTAATAAAGTATAATCTATTAATTTAGGTTGCTTCATTCTGTTATTTCCTTAATTGATCCATTGGTAATTTTTTGCAAATTTTTAAAATCTATTTTAAAAACACAATTAGGATGTCCAGCGGCTGCAAAGAGAGACGTAAATCTTTCTAGAGAATTGTCTATAAAAATGTCAATCTTATTTAAATGACCAATAGGTGAAACACCTCCAATAGTATAACCAGTAATATTTTTAACATCATCAGCTGAAGCCATTGATGCATCTTTAATATTCAATGTTTTTTTAATCTTATTTAGTGAAGCTTTTTTATCTCCTGCTACCAAACATAATATGAAAAAACTATCTGTTTTAAAAAGGAGGCTTTTAACAATAGCCCCAACTTCACAACCTAAAGATGAAGCTGCTTCGAGAGCAGTTCTAGCAGAACTGTTTAAAACTATTACTTTTTGAGATGATTCAAATTCTTTCAAAATCTTCTCAACTCTTTTGACTGGCTCTTTGTCTAATAAAGTCATTATTCAACTTTCAATTGTTAGTTATTTTAAACATTTAATTATACACTTATGTGAAAATTGCATAGGTGTTATTAACTAAAAGGGCATTATTTATCAGTCTTTTTTTGTTAATACAACTTGCAGAATTACATAGGAGAAAAAATGAGCACTAATGATGTTTTAAAATTTATCAAAGATAAAGATGTAGAATTTGTAGATTTAAGATTTACTGATCCAAGAGGTAAATTACAACATCTTACTATGGATACTTCAGTCGTAGATGAGGATATGTTGAAAGACGGTGTATTCTTTGATGGTTCATCAATAGCTGGTTGGAAGGCAATTAATGAGTCTGATATGATTTTAAAACCTGATACTTCAAGATTTTTTTTAGATCCCTTCACATCTCATAACACTGCAGTTTTATTTTGTGATATTTTAGATGCTGTAAAGAAAACTCCTTATGAAAGAGATCCTAGAGGTGTAGCAAAAAAAGCTGAGGAATATTTAAAATCTTCAGGTATTGGAGATAAAGCTTTTTTTGGTCCTGAACCTGAGTTTTTTGTTTTCGATGATGTAAGAATTAAAAATGACATGAATGAATGTGGTTTTAAAATAGATAGTAAAGAAGGACCATACAATTCAGGTAAAGAGTACGAAAATGGAAACATGGGCCACAGACCTCCAATTAAAGGTGGATATTTTCCAGTTCCTCCTGTTGATAGTGAACAAGACATGAGAGGAGAATATTTAAAAAATTTAAAAGAGGTTGGTATTAAAGTAGAAAAACACCATCACGAAGTAGCTCCAAGTCAACATGAACTTGGTATGTATTTTGGTACTTTGGTAAACCAGGCAGATAACGTTCAACTTTATAAATATGTTGTTCAAATGGTAACTCATTCTTTTGGAAAAACAGCTACTTTTATGCCAAAACCAGTAGCCGGTGATAATGGATCAGGTATGCATATCCATCAATCAATTTGGAAAGGTGATACACCTGTATTTTCTGGTGATGCTTATGCAGGGTTATCTGAAACTGCATTACATTATATTGGTGGAATATTAAAACATGCAAAAGCAATAAATGCATTTGCTAACTCAACAACTAATAGTTACAAAAGATTAGTACCAGGTTTTGAAGCTCCAGTATTATTAGCTTACTCAGCAAGAAACAGATCTGCATCTTGTCGTATACCAATTACCTTAAGCAAAAAAGGTGCAAGATGTGAAATAAGATTTCCCGATGCCTCAGGAAATCCTTATTTAACTTTTGCTGCAATGTTAATGGCAGGTTTAGATGGAATTAAAAATAAAATTCATCCAGGTGAATCCTTTGACAAAGATTTGTATGAGTTACCTCCTGAAGAAGTAAAAGCTATTCCGACTGTCTGTGGATCATTGAGGGAAGCAATGGAAAGCTTGGATAAAGATAGAGAATTCTTAACTCAAGGTGGTGTCTTTTCTGACGATCAAATTGATGCTTACATAGCGCTTAAATTTGAAGAAATCCATAAGTTTGAACATGCACCTCATCCAGTAGAGTTTGAGATGTACTACAGTAGCTAATTACTGTCTTGTTGAAGCAACTGTATCTTTGTTAGCACCTTTTTTAACTACGTAATCCTGGGTACCATTAGCACCAGTATTAACTTCTTTTCGAAGATCTTTAAAAAAAGTTTTTTCTTTTAAAGAATCTTTTAGGTTTTTAACAAGATTTTTAAATTCAAATTTATTCATAAAAGAATCATATACTAGTTATGCATATTATGCAATACTGCTATGCAACTTATGGGATATTGTTAATTAGTCTATTTTAAAAGACTCCCCACAACCACACCTCTCGGTTTCATTGGGGTTATTAAAAACAAAAGACGAGGAAAATTCCTCTTTTTTATAATCCATTTCAGTTCCTAATAAATACATTACAGCTGCAGAATCTATAAAAACTCTAACACCTTTGTCCTCAATTACTTCATCGTTTGGATTTATTTCTTTTGAATATTCCATTACATATGACATGCCAGCACATCCACCTGATTTAACCGAAACCCTAACACCAATAGAATCTTTTTGGGCACCTGACATTATTTCTTTAATTCTTGAGGCAGCATTATCACTGAGTTTAATTATAGCATTCATTATAAATTTAGCTCCAACTTTGCAGCGTCAGACATCATATCTTTGGTCCAAGGGGGATCCCAGACTAACTGAAGATCTACGTCATCTATTCCATCTACTTGCATAGCACCTTCTTTAACTTCTTTGGGTAAACTTTCTGCAACAGGACAGTTGGGTGTAGTTAATGTCATTTTAATTTCAGCTTTTCGTCCATCTACTTTAATATCATATATTAAACCTAGTTCATAAATATTCACTGGTAATTCTGGATCATAAATTTTTCTGATCTCTTCAATAATTTTATTCTTTATTTCCATACATAATTAACTTTCAGTGCTTACTTCTTTGCCTTCATTTTCCATGGCAGAAACTAAAGTATGCCAAGATAAAGTAGCACATTTAACTCTCATTGGGTATTGTTTAACTCCTGATAAACACATTAATTTAGTTTTATCATCTTCTTTTAATAAATTTGTTTTTAATTCTGGATTTTTTTTTATCATTCCTAAAAAGTCTTCAATAATTTCCTTAGCTTCGTTATCACTTTTTCCTTTTATTAAATCAGTCATTATTGATGCTGATGCCATTGAAATAGCACAACCACTTCCTTCAAAAGAAATATCTTCAACTTTTCTTTGATCGTTAAGTTTTAAATAAACATGAACATTATCACCACATAACGGATTATTTCCTTTTGCATCTTTATTAAAGTTTTCAGTTTTTCCTAAATTTCTAGGATTTTTTCCGTGTTCTAAAATTATTTCTTGATAAAGTTCTTTTAAATTCATTTTAAATCAAAAATTTTTTTACAATTATTAATTCCATCATTTAATTTATCTAAATCATCTTTGGTGTTATAAACGCCTAAAGATGCTCTTGCACTTGCCGGGATACCTAATTTATCATGAAGTATTTGACAGCAGTGATGACCTGCCCTAATAGCTACTCCAGTTTCATCTAAAATTGTTGCTATATCATGAGGATGAATACCTTTAATAGTAAATGATAATACCCCACCACGTTCTTTTGGATTTCCTATTAATTTAACAGAATTATTTTTTTGTAAAATTTCTTGACCATACTCAATTAATTCTTTTTCATGTTTTATAATATTCTCAATTCCAATACTTTCTAAAAACTTTATTGACTTATCAAAAGCAATTACTTGTGCTGTTGCCATTGTTCCAGCCTCATATTTATTTGGAAGTTCTCCATATGAAATTCTATCCTTTTTAACCTCATTAATCATACCACCTCCACCTTGATAAGGAGGAAGTTGTTCAAGCCATTTCTTTTTTCCATACAAAACTCCTAATCCTGTTGGTCCGTACATTTTGTGACATGAAATAGCATAAAAATCACAATCTAAATCCTGCATATCTAATTTAAGATGAGGTCCTCCTTGACATCCATCTACCACAACAATTATTCCTTTTGAGTGAGCTAATTGAGTGATTTCTTTTATAGGAAGAATTGAACCAGTTACATTTGATAAATGTGTAATTGCAATAACTTTAGTTTTATTTGTTATTTCTTTTTCTATATTTTCAATCGGAACTTCACCATCTTCATTGATTTCAGCAAACTTTATTTTTACATTCTTTGATTTTCTCAAAAAATGCCAAGGCACATAATTTGAGTGATGTTCTAATTCAGTAATCAAAATTTCATCATTTGGCTCTATAATAGTTTGACCAAGAGTATTTGCTACTAAGTTTAAGGCTTCCGTTGCACCTTTGGTAAAAACAATCTCATTTTTATCTTTTGCATTAATATATTTTTGGACTGAAACTCTTGTATTCTCATATAAATTTGTCGCTGCAACAGCCAAATAATGCAAACTTCTTCCTACATTAGAAAATTGTTTAGAATAAAAGTCATTTATTCTATCCAAAACAATCTTTGGTTTTTGTGATGAATTAGCACTATCTAGATAAACTAAATCGTTGTTTTGAATTTTTTCATCAAAAATTGGAAATTCTTTTTTTATATTATCTATCTTCATTCTTTTAAACCAATCATATTTTTAATTAAATTTTTAATTTCTGTGTCAGTGATTTTTTCAACAACATCTAACATAAAGCCATTAATCAGAAGTTCTTTTGATTGTTTGTAATTTAGTCCTCTAGACATCAAATAGAAAATTGAATTCTCATTAAGACTTCCAGAGGCTGATCCGTGGGAGCATTTAACATCATCAGCGTAGATTTCTAATTCTGGTTTTGCATTAAACTCAGATGTTTCATCCAATAATATCGCTTTACTTAGTTGATAACCATCTGTCTTCTGAGCTTTTGAGTCTACATATATTCTTCCTTGATATGCGGCTTTTGAGTTTTTTCCAAGTACACTTTTAATTAATTGATAACTTTTAGTATTTTTAACTAAATGATTAATTTTTGATCTTATTTCATGTTGCTGACCTTCTTTTAATGAGAAAATACCATTAATAAAAGCTGATGAATATTCACCATTTAGATTACAATTTATATCATTTTTCAAATAATCTGAACCTGCTGAAAAAATAAAAATTTCTGAAATACTATTTTTATCTTGATTAATATTGTTAAATGAATACTTAAGATTTTTATTCAATGACTTGTCAATTTTGTAATTTTTAAGAATTGAATCTTTCCTTAATTCAAAATTGCAAAACATATTCATAAAATTTTTATCAGCAGTATCATTAAAAAAATCAACCAATTTTAAAGAGCTGTTTTGCTCTAATTCAAAATCCAATCTTAGATTAATACTTTTAGATTTCATTTTTTCATTAGTTAAATGATAAACAATTAAAGGTTTTTTTGTTACATAGCCTTTTTTGACTAAAATTTTATAACATTTGTTCCTAAAGGCATTATTTAAATCAATTAAAGAATTTTCATTATCAAGTTTATCAGCCATTTTAATATCATCATAAATTTCAATTTGATTTTTATCTTCATAACCAAAATCAATTTTTTCTATTCTGCCATTTATGAAAATAATTTTATTGTGTTCTAAACCATCAATAAAAATAGATGTGTCAACTTTATTGGTAATTGAATAATCATTATAAAAACTAAGTTCCCCAATATTTTTTTGAATAATTTGATTTAAGTCTAAAAATTTCCAATTTTCTTGTTTCTTATTTGGAAAACCACTTTTAATAAATTTATTAAGATGATCTTTTTTATACTCAATATCTTTTTTTGAAAAATCAGAGATTTTTATTATTTTTTCAAAATCTGTCTTTAATTGATCTTTCATTTAATTAAAACTTTCGTAACCTTTTTTTTCTAATTCTATTGCAAGTTCTGGACCACCTGATTTTATTATTTTTCCATTCATTAGAACATGGACAAAATCTGGTTTTATATAATCTAATAATCTTTGATAGTGAGTAATTATTAAAAATGAGTTCTCTTTATTTCTCAGAGTATTTACTCCATCTGCTACTATCTTTAGTGCATCTATGTCTAAACCTGAGTCTGTTTCATCTAAAATTGATAACTTTGGTGATAACATTGACATTTGTAAAATTTCATTTTTCTTTTTTTCTCCCCCTGAAAAACCAACGTTGAGTTGTCTATTAAGCTTTTCTTCATCAAATTTTAATTCTTTCGCTTTATCTTTTACAAGTTTTAAAAACTCAATTGCATCAAGTTCCTTCTGCCCTCGCGCTTTTCTAATTGCATTTAAAGAAGTCTTTAAAAAAATATTAGTATTAACACCTGGTATTTCTAAAGGATATTGAAAGGCTAAAAAAATACCTTTGTGAGCTCGTTCCTCTGTTTCAAGATCAAATAAATTTTTATTCTCAAATAAAATTTCCCCAGAAACTTCGTAACCCTTTTTACCTGATAAAATGTTTGATAATGTACTTTTGCCAGATCCATTAGGGCCCATAATTGCATGCACTTCCCCAGGATTAATGTTTAATGAAAAACCCTTTAAAATAGATTTATTTTCAACATTTGCATTTAAATTATTTATCTTAAGCATTAGCCAACGCTCCCTTCCAAACTAATCCCAACAAGTTTTTGTGCCTCTACTGCAAACTCCATTGGTAGTTGTTGAAGAACTTCTTTACAAAATCCATTAACAATCAATCCTACTGCTTCTTCAGGGTTTAATCCTCTTTGTTGACAGTAATGTAATTGTTCCTCACTTATTTTTGAAGTTGTTGCCTCATGTGCAATATTTGAGTCAAAATTTTTATTTCTAATATATGGAACAGTATGGGCTCCACATTTATTTCCCATTAAAAGAGAATCACATTGAGTATAATTACTTGAGTTTTTTGCTTTTGAATTAATATCAACAAGTCCTCTATAAGTCATATCTGAAAATCCTGCGCTAATCCCTTTTGAAATTATTTTACTTTTAGTATTTTTACCTAAATGAATCATCTTGGTACCTGTGTCTGCTTTTTGGTGATTATTAGTAATTGCTATTGAATAAAATTCACCAATCGAATTGTCGCCTTTAAGAATGCAACTAGGATATTTCCAAGTTATTGCTGAGCCAGTTTCTACTTGAGTCCAAGAGATCTTAGAATTTTTACCCTTACATAGTCCTCTTTTAGTCACAAAATTATAAATTCCTCCTTTACCATTCTCGTCCCCCGGATACCAATTTTGTACAGTTGAATATTTTATTTCTGCATCGTCTAAAGCAATCAATTCAACATTTGCTGCATGTAATTGATTTTCATCTCGCATTGGCGCAGTGCATCCCTCTAAATAACTCACATAACTCCCTTTATCAGCAATTATTAATGTTCTTTCAAATTGACCTGTCTCTGATGCATTAATTCTGAAATAAGTAGAAAGCTCCATCGGGCACTTAACTCCTTCAGGAATATAAACAAATGATCCATCAGTAAAAACTGCTGAGTTAAGAGTAGCAAAAAAATGGTCAGTTATTGGAATAACTGTTCCTAAATATTTTTTTACAAGATCGGGATGTTTTTGTATTGCTTCTGACATTGAACAAAAAATTATACCATGTTTAGTTAACTCACCTTTGAATGTAGTTGCAACAGAAACAGAGTCGAAAACAGCATCAACTGCTATACCATTAAGTCTTGCTTGTTCTTGTAATGGTATACCTAGTTTTTTATAAGTCTCCAAAAGTTTTGGGTCTAATTCATCTAAACTTTTAGGTTTGTCTTTCATGCTTTTGGGTGCTGAGTAGTAATACAAATCTTGATAATCAATTTTAGGATATTTAGGCTTTTGCCAATTTGGTTCTTTCAATAATTTAAATCTTTCAAATGCTTTTAATCTAAAATCTAACATCCATTTTGGTTCTTTTTTGATATTAGAAATGAATTTGATTACTTCTTCATTTAATCCTTTTGGGGCTCGAATATTTTCAATATCAGTTGTGAAACCGTATTTATAATCTTTTAAATTTTCTATATCTTTTTCTCTTTTATCCATTTAAACTCTTTTCTCCAGATTATCTTTTACTAAATCTTCTAAACTTTTTTCTTTAAAAAAATTATTAATATGATTTTCAAGCTCATCCCAAAGGTTGTGTGTAACGCATTTTGTTGCTTTGCCGTTGCATCCTTTTTTAGAGTCCTTTTTACACTGTACAGTTTTAACTTTTTCATCTACGGCATCAAAAATATTTGTGAGTTTTATTTCTTTAGCTTTTCTATTTAGAATATAACCACCCTGAGTACCTCTCACACTTTGAACTATTTCTTTTTTTCTTAGTTTAGAAAAAATTTGTTCTAAGTAATCCAGGGAAATACCTTGTCTTAATGAGATATCTCTTAGAGAAACTGGGTTGATATTATCAAATCTAGCCAGGTCTACTAAAGCCATTACCGCATATCTGCCTTTGGATGTTAGTTTCATAAGTCTATATTTTATTGGGTATATATAAACCTGACTAAAATAGTCAAGTATCATAGTTAAAAAAAAACTAACATTTTGTCACGCAGTTGTGATAAACCTATTTTTTTTTTGAGAATGATAATCAATAACAGTTATGGAAAATAAAATTTTAGAAATATTTATCCCAGGTCCAGCTGGAAGACTTGAAGCAAAATATTTTAAAAGTAAAAAAAATACTTCACCAGTAGCTCTAGTTCTTCAACCACATCCTCAATACGGTGGAACAATGAATAATAAAGTTGTTGTGGAAACATTTAATACGTTTATGGAAAATGATTTTTCTGTATGTCGTGTTAATTTTAGAGGTGTGGGAAAAAGTGATGGAGAGTTTGACAATGGTCAAGGTGAACTTGCAGATGCTGCAGCAGCTTTAGATTGGCTTGAAAGAGAAAATTTTGATAATTCTCAATGTTGGGTTTCAGGATTTTCTTTTGGGTCTTTAATTGCTATGCAATTATTAATGAGAAGACCAGAAATTAATAGATTCGTTGCTATTTCACCTCAACCTAATGTTTATGATTTTTCTTTTTTATCTCCATGCCCAACTTCTGGATTGATGATTTATGGAAAAAAAGATGAATTAGTGCCAGTGGAAAATATAAATGAATTAAATAAAAGATTAAGTGACCAAAAAGGAATTAAAGTTGAGTTCCAATCAATTCCAGATGCCAATCATTTTTTTTCAAAAAATGAAAGCTCACTTGTAAAATATTTAGACAAATATATAAAAAAAGAAACTGCTCTTTATTAAAAATTTTTTATAATCATTCCACCAGTTGTAGGTTTTTCACATCCAGTTGTTGTTGGAAAAGAAATAGGTAATTCTAAAAAAGATCTAATAGCTAAATAAGCAAAAGCTTGGGACTCTACAAAATCTCCATTTATTTCATATTGATCAATTGGTTCAATACTTATGTTTTCAAAGTTATTTTTTATACTTTCTAAAAGATATTTATTTTTTCTTCCACCACCACACACTAACCATTTATATAAAGATGCCTGCTCTGTTCTTTGAGTATATTTTATTCCATTGGCTATAAGTGCAGCAGTAAAATTAGTAACAGTTGCAGCACCATTTTCTAACGAAAGACCTTTTGCAAAAAAAATATCAAAATCTTTAATATCTAAAGATTTTTTATAATTATTATTTTCAGAAAAATTTTCTAAAGCTTGATTTAAAATTAATTCATCTGTTGTACCTGATCTTGCTATTAAACCACCATCGTCATATTTCTTCTTAGAATTTTTTCTAATCCATTTGTCTATTAAACAATTTCCCGGTCCAATATCATAAGCATCAATAGTATTTTTTTCACTCAAAAAATTTTTCCAATCTACAGTAGAAGTAATATTTGAAATACCTCCAATATTTAAAATATTTAAAGGAAAGCCTAAATTAAATTTTTTATTTATCTTATTTGCAAGTACGTTGTGAAAAATTGGTGCTAATGGAGCACCTTGGCCCCCATTTGCTAAATCATTTTGTCTAAAGTTATAGACAATTTTTTTCTTTGTTAATTGAGATAATAGATTTCCATCACCAACTTGTTTAGAAATTTTTTTTTCTGAATCATGAAATATTGTTTGTCCATGAAAACCAATTAGATCTACTGAAAATTTTGACGATACTAAGGTTTCGTTTACAGCTTCAGCATGAAATAAAGTGATTTTTCTGTCTAAATCTATGATTTCTTTAGAGTATTTATCTAATTTATTAGTATGTGTGATTTTTTCCCTAATGCTCAATATTTTTTGAATTAATTCTTTATCATATTCAAAATACCTGTCTAAAATTGAAGAAAACTCTCTATTACCATCTGACTCAATTATAGATACATCTACTCCATCTAATGAAGTGCCACTCATAAGGCCCATTGCTTTATAAATTTTGCCCATTCTTATT
>CACKVD010000002.1 GCA_902603555.1 uncultured Pelagibacteraceae bacterium | reverse complement strand
ATAAATTTATTTGGATTTTGAGATGCACCACCTATCAAAAAACCGTCTATGTTATTAATTAACTTTAATTTTTTAATATTTTTAGGATTGACAGATCCTCCATACAAAACTTTAAATTTTTTGTTAATTTGTTTAATAAAATTTATAGTATTAAATAAGTCATTAGCTTTTGGAATTAGCCCAGTGCCAATAGACCAGACTGGTTCATAAGCAATTAAAACATCTTTTTTATTTTTTATATTATTTAATCCCAATTTGATTTGTTTATTCAAAACTTGTTTGGTAACTTTTTTTCTCTTTTCTTTTAATGTTTCGCCTATACAAAAAATTACTTTAAGACCTGAATTTAATGCACTTTTAATTTTACGGTTTATTAAATTATTTGTTTCACCAGCTTCTCTGTTTTCCGAGTGGCCAATTATTACATATTTAGCTCCAACACTTTTCAGCATAGAGGCATTGATACCACCAGTGAAAGCACCAAAATTTTCATTTTCGTGACAATTTTGAGCACCAACAATAATTTTAGAGTTTTTAAGTTTTTTTGACATTGGACGAATTAAAGTACTTGGAGGGCAGTAAATTATTCTAGAAAATTTATTCTTTTTGAAGATTTTGAAAAATTTTATGACTTTATGTAGTGAATTCAAAGAATTTAAACTACCAAACATTTTCCAATTAGCGATAAAATACATATATTTATTTGTCATCTGTTATATTTTAATCTATAGCTTTGCTTTTTATAGATCAATAAATTATTAGAGTATGTTAAGTAGTTTTAGAAATTTTTCCAAAAGTAAATTTGCAGGTTTGCTTGTTTTTATTATGATTATCCCATTTGTTTTTTGGGGCATGGGTAGCATGTTTAGTAGTGGAAATACAAATACTATTGCAAAGATAAATAAAGAAAATATTTCTACTCAAGAATTTATTGATTATCTTAATAACTCAGGTATCCCCCAAGAAACTATAAGAGAAAATTTAAGCAATAATATTATAGAAGAATTATTATCAGGTTTAGTTTCAACAACGTTATTAGACTTAGAAGTTAAAGATTACAATATCTTAATCTCTGAAAATACTTTACTTAAAAAGATTAAAAATAATAAAAATTTTCATGATGAAAATGGTAATTTCAAAAGAATTAAGTATGAAAAATTTCTACTTCAAAATAATCAATCAGCACCAGCTTTTGAATTGAGACTAAGAGGACGTGAACTACAAAAAAACCTATTCGATTATATTGGAGCTGGTACAAAATCACCAGATTTTTTAGTAAATAAGCTATATGAGGAAGAAAATAAAAAATTAGATATTGAATTCATTAATTTAAAAAGTTTTTATAAACAAAAGGAAAATATCACTAAAAAAGATTTATTGGAATTTATTAGTGAAAATAAAGATCAATTGAAAGTTGAATATGTTGACTTTAATTATGCAATAATTAATCCAAAAAATTTAATAGGTACTGATGAGTTTAATCAATCTTTTTTTGATAAAATAGATCAAATAGAAATTGATATATCAAATGATTTAAATTTCGAAACAATTGTTAGTAACTTAAAGATTAAACCAGTTAGTATAAAAAATTTTAAATATTCCCGAAAAAAAAATGAAATAGAAAAAAAAATATTTGAATTAAAAAATATTAATTTTGACATATTTGAGATTGGCGATAATTATATTCTTTATAAAATTAATGAAATAAAACAAAAAGAACCTGATTTAAATGACGAACAAACAAAAGAAGAGATTATTGAGTTGGTTAACCAAAAAAATAAGTTCGATTATAACAAAAAATTATTAGATAAAATTAGAAATAAACAATTTAATAATGATGACTTCTTAAAATTGGGCAATAATAAAATTGAAAGTATAAAATTGAATTCCATTAGAGATAATAAAAAGTTTGAAATAAATGCTGTTGAAATATTATATTCACTCCCAATAAATTCATTTACATTAATAAATGATGAAAAAAATAATATTTATGTTGCCAAAATCAAAAAATTTCAAAACGTACCTAAAGACAATGAAAATTTTAAAGAATATATAAATAAACAAAATTCTAATATTAAAAATACTATGTTAAAGTCCTATGATTTATTTCTAAATGATAAATATAATGTAGTTTTAAATCAAAAAACAATAGAACGAGTTAAAAATTTCTTTCAATAATGATAAATCGAAACTTCAAAGATTTTAAGTTTCGACACAGAAGCAAAAAAAATCAAATTTTATATACATCAAAAAAAGTTAAAAATGATGATGAGGTCATTAACTTAATTGATAATTTTTTAGAGGAAAAAAATAGCTTTATATTTGAGTCTGTTGAAAAAGGAAAAATCAAAGGCAGATATACTATTTTTGGAAAAAACCCTGATAAAATTTGGGAATTTAACAATAATAATTCTTATATTATTACAAACGGTAAAAGAATAAAATTAAAAGATAAACCAGAAAATTTGATTGAAAAAATCATTGAAAATTTCAAATTTGAAACCCCAAAAAATTTACCAAAAATTTGTTCTCTTATATCAGGATATTTTTCTTACGACTCAATAAGGTATATAGAAAAAATCCCTAATAATTGTAAAAATGACCTTTCCTTGCCTGATGTAAGGCTTTTACGACCTAGAACATTAGTTATTCACGATAATTTAAAAAAAGAAATATTTTATATTTGCAATATTTTTAAAGATGAAAAAATCACAAATTATCATAATAGATATAGAGAAATTCAATCTGACTTATTTAAATTATCAATACAATCATCAATTAAAAAAGTTGATAAAAATACAAATAAGAATCCAAAAAATATCAAAGTTAAATCAAATACATCAAAAAATAAATTTTTATCAATGGTTAATAGAGCAAAAAAATATATCAAATTAGGAGATATATTTCAGGTAGTTTTAAGCCAAAGATTTGAGGCAAAGTTAACAAAAAAGCCAATAGATATTTATAAGAAACTAAGAGTGACCAATCCATCTCCTTTTATGTTTTTTTTTAATTTTAGTGACTTTCAAATCATAGGTGCAAGTCCAGAAATATTGGTAAGGTTAAGAGACAATAAAATTACAGTAAGACCTATTGCTGGAACAAGACCAAGAGGTAAAACAAAAAAAGAGGATCTTTTTAATGAAAAAGATCTGCTTAAGGATAAAAAAGAACTTTCAGAACATTTAATGTTATTGGATTTGGGAAGAAATGATGCTGGTAAAGTTTCAAAAATAAATTCAATAAAGGTTACTGAAAGCTTTATAATAGAAAGATATTCACATGTAATGCATATAGTTTCAAATGTTGTTGGGGCATATAATAATAAATTTTCAAAATTTAAATCCCTTTTAGCTGGTTTTCCAGCAGGCACAGTTTCTGGAGCTCCTAAAATAAGAGCAATGGAGATAATTGATGAATTAGAAACAACTAAAAGAAAAGTTTATGCAGGTGGTATAGGATATTTTTCGGCAAATGGAGAATTTGATACTTGTATAGCTTTAAGAACAGCAGTTGCCAAAAATAATAAATTTTATGTTCAAGCTGGAGCTGGTATTGTTGCTGATAGTAAACCTATTAAAGAATATGAAGAAACAATTAATAAAGCCAAAGCTTTAATCAATGCATTAAAATGAAAAAGATAATCTTAATAGACAATTACGATAGTTTTACTTTTAATCTTTATCATTATTTATCCTCTTTGAAGATAGATGTAGATGTAATTAGAAATGATCAAATTACATCAAAAGAAATATTAAAAAAAAGATATAACAAAATTGTAATATCACCTGGACCTGGTAATCCTAATCAGTCAGGTAATTGCCTTAAAATTGTAAAATCTTTATATAAAAGGCTACCTATACTTGGTGTTTGTTTAGGTCATCAAATAATAGGACAGGTATTTGGTTCTAAAATTATTCAGGCAAAAAAGTTAATGCACGGAAAAACAAGTAAAATAATATCAAAAAAAACTGGTGTATTGAAAAATCTTCCTAAAACTTTTGAAGCAACTCGTTATCACAGCTTAATTATTGATAAAAAATCATTATCCGAAGATCTTGAAATTACTGCCGAAACCAAAGATGGGTTAATTATGGGTGTAAGACATAAAAAATACGATGTTCATGGAGTGCAATTTCACCCTGAAAGTATTAAAACTAAGATTGGTATTAAAATTTTTAAAAACTTTATTAAAATTAAGAATTAATGAAACAATTTATAGAAAAAATTAGAAATAAGGAAAATTTATCTTTTGATGAAAGTAAAGCGGCTTTTGAATTGTTAATGGATGGTAAAGCAGAAGAAAAAGAAATATTTGATTTTTTAACACTTTTATCGGCTAAGGGTGAAGCTTCGGATGAAATAGCGGGTGGAGTTTTTGTTCTTAGAAATAAATCTAAAAGAGTAAATGTAGAAAATTGTATTGATACATGTGGTACTGGTGGAGATGGTATGAATACACTTAATATATCTACAGCATCTGCACTGTTACTTGCTAGTATGGGTGTTAAAGTGGCAAAACATGGTAATAAAGCTGTATCATCTAAGTGTGGATCAGGTGATGTTTTAGAAGCTTTAAATATTAAAATCAATCTGGAACCAAAAGAAATTGAAGATCAAATTAATAAAAATAATTTTGGATTTATGTTTGCACCTAATTATCATAGTGCAATGAAGTTTGTTGGTCCAACTAGAAAAAAGATTGGACAAAGAACTATATTTAATATGATCGGACCATTAAGCAGCCCTGCTTTAGTGAAGAAACAAGTTGTTGGTGTTTTTGATAAAAAACTCTTAAAGATATTTGCAAATGCTTTGAATAATTTGGATATTAAATTTGCATGGATTGTTAACAGTGAAGATGGATTAGACGAAATTTCACCTTACGCAAAAACAAATGTTATTCAATTAAAAGATAATAAAATTTCTGAAATTATAATTGATCCAATAGAGTTAAATGTTAATGCAGATAAATTTCAAAATCTAGTTGGTGATGATGCAAAGTTTAATGCAAATAAGATAGTAAATATATTCAATGGTGAGGATAATGATTTTTCTAAAGCTGTTTGCTTGAATGCTGCTGCGGGTCTAATTGTAAATGAAACTCATCAAAAATTTGCTGATGCCTACAATGATGCAAGGGAAAATATTTTATCAAACAAAGTTATAAAAAATTTAGAAAAAATTCAAAATGGCTGAAAATGTTCTTGAAAAAATAATTCAAAAAAAAAATGAAAAAATAGTAAATTTAAAAAAAACTATTTCACTAGAATCATTAGATGAATTAATTAGTATTAATAAAACTTTTATTAATTTTAAAGAAAAAATTAAAAAAAATATTAAAGAAGATAAATTTTCAGTTATTGCTGAAATTAAAAAAGCAAGTCCTTCGGCAGGTGTAATTATTAAAGATTATGATCCTGTTAAAATAGCGAATATATATAATGATAAGAAAGCTACTTGTTTATCAGTTTTGACTGAGGAGGATTTTTTTCTAGGAAACCTAATTCATATTAGCAAAATCAAACAAAAAGTTAATTTACCAATTCTGTGTAAAGATTTTTTTGTAGATAAATTTCAAGTACCTTTAGCTAAAAGTTATGGAGCTGATGCGATATTAATCATATTAGCTGGTGTTACTGATAAACTTGCTGATGATTTATATAACGAAGCACTTAAATTAAATATGTCGGTAATTGTTGAAGTTCATACTGTGGAAGAAGCAAAGAGTGCATTAAAATTTAAAGAGGCTTTGATAGGTATAAATAATAGGAATTTAAAAACTTTAAAAACTGATATAAATACAACTTTTGATATTCATGATGTGCTAGTTAATCACTCTGGCCCACTAATTTCTGAAAGTGGAATCAAAACAAAGGATGAGCTTTTAAAACTCTCAAAAAAAACATCTATAAAAACTTTTTTAATTGGTGAATCACTTTTGAAGGATCTAGATAATAATTCTATTTTTTCAGTTCTTTAGTCAAATAATCCCCTATTTTACTCGTTTTTTTTACTATTGTGAATTGTAGAGAACTTTTGTAGAACAGATTTTGTACGATATTTGTTCTTATGCTAACAAAAAAACAAAAAAACTTGCTTTTATTTATCAACAAGAAGTTGAGAAGTTCTGGCGTATCTCCTTCTTATGAAGAAATGAAAGAATCTCTCAATTTAAAATCTAAGTCAGGAATTCATAGATTAATTAGTGCATTAGAGGAAAGAGGATTTATCAAAAGACTTGCTCATAAAGCAAGAGCTTTAGAAGTAATTAAATTACCTGAAACTGCTTCAGCAAACGATATTTATAACAATTTTTCACCTAGCGTAATTAAGGGTGGATTAGATGATGATAATCCAATGTCTGACGAAGCTGAGGTTCCAGTTTTAGGAAAAATTGCAGCAGGAACTCCTGTAGAGGCAATTCAAAATGAAGTATCAAGAATACCATTGCCTAGCAACCTAGAAAAGAATGGTGATTATTTTGGTCTTAAAGTTCAAGGAGACTCGATGATTGAAGCTGGAATAAATGAAGGTGATACAGTAATTATTAAACGAACTGATACAGCTGATAATGGAAAGATAGTAGTTGCTTTAATTGATGAGCATGAAGCTATGCTTAAAAGAATAAGAAAAAAAGGAAAAGTGGTAGCATTAGAAAGTGCAAATAAAAACTACGAAACTAAAATTTTTGGCCCAGATAGAGTTAAAGTTCAGGGCGTATTGGTATCTTTATATAGAAACTTCTAGTAAAATAGTCTAAACATTTTTAATGAAAAAAGTAGCAACAAGATTTGCTCCATCACCTACTGGGCCTTTACATATTGGTGGTGTGCGTACAGCTTTATTTAATTGGTTATATTCCAAGAATCAAAAAGGTGATTTCTATCTAAGAGTTGAAGATACAGATAAAGAAAGATCAAAAGATGAATATAAAGATCAAATAATTAAGTCTCTTAAATGGATTGGTATAAACTATGATGGAGATGAATATATTCAATCAAAAAAAATTGAAGATCACATAAAGGTAGCAAATGAATTACTCAATAATGATCACGCATACAAATGTTATTGTTCAAGTGAAGAAATAGAAGAACAAAAAAAAAGGGCAAGACAAAAAAAAATTCCTTATATCTATGATAGAAAATGGAGAGATAAGAAAGAAGCTGATGCTCCAAAAGATATTAAACCAGTTATCAGATTTAAAAGTAAAATAGATGGAACATCTATATTAAAAGATTTAGTTCAAGGTGATGTTGAAATAGATAATAATACTATTGAGGATTTTATTATTTTAAGAAATGATGGCACACCAACATACAACTTATCAGCATCAGTCGATGATCATCAAATGAACATGACACATATAATTAGAGGTGATGACCATAAAATAAATACTTTTAAACAAATACAAATTTATCAAGCTATGAAATGGAATTTGCCTTCATTTGCTCACATACCTTTAATACATACAATTGAAGGAAAGAAACTGTCAAAGAGAGATAAGGCCTCTACGTTAGATGATTATTCTAAAATTGGTATTATGCCAGATGCTCTAAGAAATTATCTTTTAAGATTAGGGTGGTCTTATAAAGATAAGGAAATATTCACTCTAGATGAAAGTATTAAATATTTTAATCTAGAAGGAATTGGTAAATCTCCTTCTAAACTAGATATGAGTAGAATTTTATCAATGAATGAACACTATATTAAGAATATAAACGAAAACGATTTGTTCGATCAACTAACCGAGTATTGCAAATTATATAAAAGTGAAATTAAATCAGACAAGAATAATAAAATTAAAGAATCTCTAACTTTTTTAAAAAATAAAGCTAAAACTTTAGAAGATATATTTAATAATGGTCAATATATAATGGTAGATGAAGTTAATTTTAATCAAGATGATATTAAATTAATAGATGATAAGGCCAAAAAGGTCATTTCTGATTTCAATACTCAATTAGGTAATGTTGATAAACTTAGTAAAGAAACATTAGAACCAATAGTAAATAAATTGATTAAATCAAATGATACTAATTTTAAAGGAATTGGGCAGCCTTTGAGAATAGCCTTAACAGGTTCTAAATTTGGCCCTGGTATATATGATATAATTATTTCTCTTGGAAAAGACGAAGTAACAAAAAGATTAACTAGTAAGAAAATTAGTTAACACTGATGAAGCTTCATCTGAAGATGAAGTTTTCGATCTGATTTTAACTAAAGTTTCTTCATAATCATTAATTTGTTTTTTCATTAATTCTGGATTTTTTAAAAAATAGACAACTGAATTATAAATTTCTTTAGAATTACACTCGCTCTGAATTAATTCGGGAATTATTTCTTTGTTATTAATAATATTAATGATGTTAGCAAATTTTATTTTTACCAACATTTTAACGATAAAAAAATTTAAAAAATTCATTTTATAGATAATTATAGAGGGAACTTTTGCATTACAAATTTCGAGAGAAACGGTTCCAGATTTGGAAACCGCAAATATAGATTTATTTAATATTTGTTTTTTAATATTTTCGTTAGAAATAACTGATACATTTTCTAAATTTGCATCATTAATTTTTTCATTTATTAAACTTTTGTTTTCATCAGTCGCATGAAAAACAAATGAGAAATTATTAAATTTTTTGTTCATTAAATCTATGAAATCAATCAAGATAGGTAAAAGTAAATTTACTTCAGATAGTCTACTGCCACAAAAAAGGGAGATAATTTTTTTTTCACTTGATACAATATTAGATATATCTATCTTATTTTTAATTTCTTGCTCTAACAAAGGATGACCCACAAAAGTATTTGGGATATTTTCTTTATCAAAATATTTTTTTTCAAAATCAAATAATAGCAAAATATGATCTAAAAATTTTTTAAATTTTTTTACTCTACCCTCTCGCCATACCCATACTTGTGGGGCTACATAATGTACTGTTTTAATTTTATTATTTAATTTTTTAACTTTTTCAGCAACCCTTAATGTAAAATCAGGACTATCCACACTGAACAAAATATCTGGATTGAATTTTATTATCTCATCAACAGTTTTATTTATTTTGTTCTTTATTTTGAAAATATTCAATAAAACACTTGTAAAACCAATATATGTAATTTCTTTAAGATCAAAGATAGATTTTATTCCTAATGAACTTAAGTGTGTTCCACCAACACAAGAATATTCAATATTAGGATTATCTTTTTTAAGTTTAGATATGACTTTAGAAGCAAGTTTATCTCCTGAAGGTTCACCAGTTAGTATAAAAATCTTTTTCATTTAACTGAGATGAACATCTTATTTATATTAGCAAACTTAATACATTTACCTTTATCTAAAAAAACGTGTTGATTGCTTTTTACAACAATACCTTTTAATCCAGCTGTCTTAATTTGTTTTAAAGTTTTTAATCCAATCGTTGGAAGATCTACTCTCAAGTCTTGTTTCTTTTTTGGAAATTTAACTAAAACTCCATGATTTCTCAATATTTTGCTTCTGCTTTTTTCAAGCATTTTTTTGGTTCCACCTTTTCCTTCTATAGAAACTACTTTTTTATTTCTAACTACAACACCTTGGCTAAAATTATATTCTCTTAAACTATTTAAAGTTTTAATTGCTTTAATGATGTCTGATTGATCTTGTTTGTTTGGTTTTAATTTTGAATAATTGCCTTTTTTTAATGAAAGGTCAGGATTAAATTTAAGTGAATTTTCAGTTTTAATCTTATTTTGAGCTAATATTTTAATGATTTCTTTAAGTATTGCTGCATCACCAAGCTTCGATGCTTTGAGAATTCTTGGAATATAATAAATGCCTTTAAAATCTAATTTTAATCTAGAAAAGTTTGGTTTATTTACCTTTCCAGCAAATAAGACTTTTTTACAGTTATTTTCCTTAAGAATATTAATGATTTTACCAAATTGACCTATAGAAACTGAATAAGATTTTCTATCTTGTTTAAATTTCTTTGATTTTGACAAATCAATTATCAAATACTTAATTTTTCTTTTTTTGACAGTTTTTAGAATTTCCTTTGGAAATTCAGTATCACCAAAAATTAATCCTATCATTTTACGAAAATGGTGTGCAAATAGATCTTTTTTTATCTTTTGTTATAAAATCAATTACATTCTTGACTAACGGATTTTCTTGAAAAGAACCATTCAATTTACTTATATTTTCATTAATTTTTTTAGTAGCAAAAATTTCCTTATAAGCTTCACTTAAGCCTAAAATATCTTTGTTTTCAAACTTAGCTCTTCTTAATCCAATTAAGTTTAATCCTTGTAATGAATTTCTGTTTCCTGTTGACAATCCATAAGGAATTACATCATGTAACACACCTGTCATTCCACCAATCATTGCCATTTTACCAATTCTTGTGAATTGTTGAACTGCAGAGTTTCCTCCTATTACAACATTATCTTCAATGATTGCATGACCTCCCAAAGGAACATTATTAGCAATTATTACATTATTTCCTACCTGGCAATCATGAGCTATATGTGATGAAATCATAAATAAACAATTATTTCCAATAATTGTTTTTCCACCACCACCAACTGTCCCTGGATTTATAGTTACGTATTCTCTGATCTTATTGTTATCTCCTATAATTAGAGTAGTTAGTTCTCCAGCATATTTTAAATCTTGTGGATCGTTAATAGAAACAAAGGGGTAAATCATATTCTCTTTACCAATTTTAACATTTCCAGAAATATTTACATGTGATTGAATTACAGTATTTTCCCCAATCTCAACATTAGGGCCTATTACACAATAAGGACCTACATGAACATTCTTATGTAATTTAGCTTTTGAATCTATGATTGCAGTTTTATCTATCATCTATTATTTTTTATAAACTCTCTTAAACTTTTTGCTGGATATCCCATAACTTTAGTATTATCAGGTATATCATTTATAACCCCACTTCCACCTCCTATCTGGACATTGTTTCCAACTTTTAAATGGCCTGAAACACCGGCTTGACCACCAATCATAACATTATTACCTAAAGTTGAACTTCCAGCAAAACCAACTTGTCCAGCAATAATACAATTGTCACCAATTTTATTATTGTGAGCAATATGCACTTGATTATCTAAGTATGTATTTTTGCCAATTATCGTATTTGATAATGAACCTCTATCGATTGTAGATCCGCATCCAATTTCACAGTTTTCATTTATAATAACAATTCCAATGTGAGGATACCTAATATTTTTTTCTTTATTTGGAAAAAAACCAAAACCTTTTTTTCCTATAACACATCCATCCAAAATATTTACATTGTCTTTAACAATCGTATTTCTTAATATAACATTAGAGCCAATTGAACAATTAGAGCCGATAATAACATTTTTTTCAATAATTGTATTATGACCAACTAAACATTTTTTTCCTATTTTAACGTTTTTACCGATTAAAACATTTTTTCCAAATTTTACATTTTTTTTAAAGGATGTTTTAGAAATATTTTTTACAGAGTCGTCAAAATCGTCATTAATTGACTTTGGATAAAATTCTTTTGTAATTTTTGCCATTGTTAATAATACATTTTCAACAATAATTTTGTTACATGAACTCGGTAAAAAATGAGAAAGATTATCTAGAGTAATGCAGTAGGATGCTTTAGTTTTTGATGCTAATTCAGAATAATTTTTTGAGTGTAAAAAAGTTAAATCTTTATTTGAAGCAGTTAACAAATCAGAAACATTATAAATTTTATCTTTTTTAAAATTATCTTTATTTTTAATATCAGTTTTGCTGAGTAATTTTTCTATATTAAAAGGACCTACATTTTTAAAAAAAGGATTTAACATTAAGGAATATCTATCAAAACTTTTGATATTCTTTGTATCAACTATTATTACTAATTATTTTCTATCAACTATAGTAGCTGACCACTGAGCATCTGCCATTTTTTTTTCACCTACAAAGGCTTCACCTTTGTATTTCCATACTCTTCCGTGAGATCTTATAGCTTCAATTTTTAGCTCCAACCTACAATCAGGTATAACTGGATTTCTAAATTTAGCTTTTTCAACACTCATTAAGAAAACTAATTTATTTTCATAAGTTTCTTTGTCTATTCCATGGGCTGTTAGGGCTGCAGCAGCTTGACCAAAAGCCTCAACAATTAAAACACCTGGCATTACCGGTTGATCAGGAAAATGTCCTTGGACGTAAAATCCATCCTTTTTTACATTCATAATAGCTGTAGCAGATTGAAGTTTTTTGATATCTATTAATTCATCAATCAATAACATGGGTTCTCTGTGAGGTAAAAGATCAATTATATCATTTTTATTTAATTTATTTGTCATTTATTAATTGATTTTTTTAATATTTTTATCAACCTCGTCTAATATAGCTTTTGTAATATCAAGATTAGAATTTGATACTATCAATGCATCTTTTTTTAAAAGTAAATCTATTGAATTACTTCTCGCAAAATCTATTACAATTTTGTCTATTTGGATCATAAAATTTCTACTTAAATCTAAATTTTTTTTAGCCATTTTTTCAAAATCTTGTTTTTTTTTTGTTTCATATTCATTTACTTTTTTTTGATGAGCTTCAGCTTCTTTTTTGAAATCCTCTTCACTTAAAATATTTTTTTTTGTTAAAATTTCATTTTTTTTAGCTAGCAGTTGTTTTTCTAATTTTTTATGCTCTTTTTCTAATTTTGTTTTTTCTTTAACAATTAAATCTTTAATTTTTTTTCCTACAATTGAATTATTCACTATGAAATTTAAGTCTATATATTTGACAGGTATATTTTGATTAGATAATGCAGGCGAACTAATCAAAAAAATTATAAAAAAAATTCTACAAAAAATCATAATTTTTTAAAATGTAGTTCCTAAACTAAATCTAAAAGTTTCAGTTTTATCTGTTGTTTTTTTTGAAATTGGTTGTGTGAAGCTAAAGCTCATAGGTCCAATTGGTGTGTACCAATCTATTCCAAGACCTACTGCACTTCTTAGCGCACTAGAATCATTAATTTTTGAGTTATAATCTACACCCCATACATTTGCCGCATCATAGAAAAGGCTAAAGTCCATAGTTTCTAAAGACTCAAAAATTGGTAATTCGCTAGCAGCATTAAAAGATGCTAAATAATTTCCACCAACAAAATCACCACCATCTATTGGACCAACTTTTCCTGCTTCAAATCCTCTAAGTTTTCTTGAAGGTAAATATAATCTATCAGAAACTCTAACATCGTCATCACCAAACGAATTTGCAGCTTTTGTAAAAAATGAAACTGAGGCAACTAAATCATCAAAATATTCATAGTAATTCTTAATTTCATAACTGTTTACCAAAGTTTGATTATCCTCAATATTTAAAGGTAAAGATTGGTAGAAAGTTGACACATAACCATCTTTTGGTTGATAAACTTGGTCTCTTCTGTCTAATTGCAAAGCATAACTAAATAGTGCATCTAAATAATCACCCTCTTGTTTTTGTAATAATGAAGATGCGGTACTTGCTGTATCTAACGTCTCGTAATATACAGAGAAAGTTGGCTCAATATAAAAATCTTCTAATTGTTCAAACTTTGTACCAACTAAAAAACCTGTTTCAGCTGATTTATAGCCAAAACTGTCAAGTCTGTCTGTTTCTTGACTTTCGATAGTTAAATTAAAATCACGATCTGTATTTTTAAAATTAGGTTTTTTATATGAAAATAAGCCTTTAATAGTTTCTTCACTTAGGGAAAGATTACTATCTAAAATAATACCTTTTCCTAAAAAATTATTTTCTTGAATACCAAAAGAAGTCGACGCACCTGATGTTCCAACTCCAGCACCTGCAGAAATTTGTCCTGTTGGTTTTTCCTCAACTTTTATGTTGATAATTTGTTCTAATTCATTATCAGTTTTTTCAAGATTTGCATCTACACTTTTAAATATATTTGTCGATTTAATATTATTTATAGATTTTTGAAATAAAATTTTATTAAAAGGATCACCCTCATCTATAATTAGTTCATTTCTTATAACATCTTCAATAGTTACATTGTTTCCAAAAATATTGATTTTTTTTACATAAATATTTGGTTGATCATTTAGAAGTTTGATAGTTATATCAATTTTATTATCTGTAAGTTTTTCATCGATTTCTGCATTAACGAACTCAAATTGTTTATTGCTGGCTATTTTCTCTATTTGAGTTAGCATTTTTTCTATAATTTTTAGTGAATACTTTTCACCTGAAAAGTTATTTAGTTTTTTTAATATTTTTTCAAAATAATTTTTTTCAAAATCAGTTGGTAAATCAATATCAAACTTACCAAAATAAAACTTTTTTCCGCTATCTATATTAAAAACTACTTTAAAATTTTGATTATCATCGAACTGAACAGTTTCATCTAATATAGAAACATTATAATAACCTTGATTTTTATAAAAACTCACAAGCAATCTTTTATCAAGTTCTATACGTTGTTTATTTAATAAACGTTTATTACTTATAAATTTCCAAAATTTATTTTCCTCTGAAGTAATTATATTTAAAAGTTTTCTTTTTTTAAATTTTTTATCTCCTAAAAAAACAATTTCATTTATGAAGGCTTTATCTCCAAGATCAATTTTAAAAATAAGATCAATAGAATTGTTTGTGTTTTCTTTCTGCAATATATCTACTGAGGAAAAATAAAACCCCACATCTTGTAAAAAATTTTTTATATTTTGAAGATCATTTTTAACTTTATTTTCTATAAATGGATTTTTTTCTTTTACTGATATAATTTCCAAAATTTTCTTTTTCAGGTTATCATTATCTATACCTTGAAGTATTAAATTTTGAACAATTGCATTTTCAATTACTGAAATTTTAAGAATAGAATTATCTAACGATAAATTTACACTTTCAAAAAAATTTGTTTTATAAAGTTTTTTTAATATATCATTTAAATCATTTGAGTTTAAATCATCATTTACAGATACACCTCCAAAAATTTTGATAGTTTCTACATTTACTCTTTCATTTCCATCAACAATTATTTTTTTTATAATTTCAGCTGATATGTTAGAGGTGCCTAGAAAAAAAATAAATAGTGCTATCAGATTATTTTTTATAAAATTGATCATGCTGTCTTATACACTTAAAGATTTCATTTTTAAACGAACGAATTTGTTCAAATTGACGATTTTACTAAGATTATTTGCAGGTTTTTTTTTATATTTTTGATATTTTTTTGAACTAATAATCTTTGTAATAATTTTAGGAATATCTGTAAACTTAATTTTCCCATCTAAAAATAAATTAACTACTTCATCATTTACTGTAACTAAAATGGTTTCAAATAATGAGTTTTTTTCTGGTAATTGTTCGAGTATTTTTAAAGAAGGAAATTTATTTACATCAGGAAAAGAAAAATCTAAATCATTCAATTTACCGATATCTAAATTTTTCGAAATTATTTTTTTTGATTTAGTATTTGAATTTAAAGCATTAAAAATTGGAATTTTCATTGATGTATCATGAATTAATAGTTTACTTAATCCATTTGAAAATTTTATTATAGCATGAACATAAGATTTTGGATGAATTAAAATTTTCAAATTTTTGTATGGTATCTTAAATATATTTTTAGCTTCAATTATTTCAAAAAGTTTATTCATTAATGTTGCTGAGTCTATTGTTATTTTTTTTCCCATTTTCCAATTCGGATGTTTTAGAGCACTTTTAATTGAAATCTTAGGAAATTTTTTTTTTGGTAATTTTAAAAAAGGTCCTCCAGATGCTGTTATAAAAATCTTATCTACTTTTGAAAGTTCATTTTCTTTAAGTAAAGACCAAATAGAAAAATGTTCAGAATCAACTGGAATAAAATTAGTTTTATACCTAAGTATTTCTCTTTCAATTAAGTTCCATCCACAAATGATAGCTTCTTTGTTTGCTATTAAAATATTTTTGGTAAATTTAATAGAATTTAAAGTTGGCTCTAAACCATCAAGTCCAGTAATAGAGCTCATAATAAAATCATTTTTATTTTTAAATATTTTTTTGAAATATTTGTAATTGTTATAAATATTAAATTTTTTTTTAAAATTTTTTTTATTTGCTAAAGTATATGATTTGTAATCAGTAATTATCAAATTTTTAACATTAAAATATTTTGCTTGTTTAAGTAATTCTTTATAATTTCTATTAGCGGTTAAAAGAGTAATTTGATAATTTCTTTTATCATTTTTAATTATATCAATTAAAGATTTTCCTATCGATCCTGTGGAGCCAAGAATTGCTATTTTTTTTTTCATTAAAATAAATAACCTGTTATTTCAATAATATAAAATATTGGAAAGGCAAAGATCATGCCATCAATTCTATCAAGAAGACCACCGTGGCCTGGAATAATTTTTCCTGTATCTTCAACTTTTGATAATCTTTTGAAATATGAAATAATTATATCACCAACTTGACTAGTAGTAGAAATTAAAATTACCATTATTATAATTCCTATTGATATTTCAATATTCACAATATTCAAATAATATAGAAGAAAAATTAATGATAAAAAATAGCCTCCGAACATTCCGGCATATGTTTTATTAGGACTAATTTTAATTAACTTTGGACCTCCAAAAAATTTTCCAAAAAGGTAGCCACCAATATCAGTAGAAACACAAATTAAAAGTACTATTGGCCAAAAATGACCTGTTCCAACTTTATAAAATGTATAAAATGAAAAAATCAAAAAAATAAATCCTAAAATTTTAAAATTTATTTTTTTTGCTATTTTGTTCCATTCATAAGAGGCTACTAAGAAACAAATTGTTGTAAAAAAAATCAAATATAACGAACCACTCATTAAAAAATATAATACAAGCGGTAATAGTATTATTGAGCTTAATATTCTTTTAAATAAGTTACTCATTATATATTTCCAAAATTTCTTTTTATACTCTTAAATTTATTAATGATTTTGTTATAATCTTTTTCATTAAATTCAGGCCATAACTTTTTCTCAAAAAATATCTCAGCATATGCTAACTGCCACAAAAGAAAATTACTTAATCTTTTGGTATTTCCAGTTCTGATAAGTAGATCTGGATCAGGAATATCTTTAGTTTGGAGGTATTTATTTAAATTTTTTTTCGTTAATTTTTTCTTTGTTCTTTTTTAAATTTTTGAATGCATTTAATAATTCAAATTTTGAACCATAATTAAGTGCTAGATTTATTTGTAATTTTTTGTTTTTTGAAGTTTTTTTTTCAGATATTCTAAGAAGTTTATTTAATTTATTAGAAAAGTTTTTAACGCCAATTATTTTTAATTTAATATTTTGTTTATGTAGGTCTTCAATTCTATTTTTTAGAAAATTTTCTAATAGATTAAATAAATAATTAATTTCTTTTTTTGGTCTTTTCCAATTTTCGGTTGAAAAAGCATATAGAGTAAGAAATTTTATTTTATTCTTAATTGTCTCTTTTATTATTTTTTCTACAGTATCTAATCCAGATTTATGACCAGCATTACGTGAATTTTTGTGCTTTAAGCCCCATCTCCCATTACCATCCATGATAATGGCTACATGATTTAATGGGTTCATATTGTCATTATTTCTTTCTCTTTTAATGAAACTTTATCGTCAACAATTTGTATATGCTTATCTGTTATGTTTTGTACATTTTTTTCAAAAGATTTTTCTTCATCTTCTCCAATTTCTTTAGACTTGAGAAGTTTTTTTAATTCTTCATTCGCATCTCGTCTAATATTTCTAATTGAAATTTTACATTTTTCACCCATTGATTTAATGAGTTTTTTTAATTCAGTTCTTCTCTCCTCATTCAATTCAGGTATTGGAAGTCTTATTAATTGACCATCAATTTGTGGATTTAATCCTAATTCTGATTTCTTTATTGCTGCATCAACTAGTGAAACATTATTCTGATCCCATACCTGAATATTTATCATTCTTGGTTCAGGAGTTGTAATACTTCCAACTTGATTAATTGGCATCTGTTGTCCATAAACATCAACTCGAACAATATCAAGCATCGCTGCATTTGCTCTTCCAGTTCTTAGAGAAGATAACTCTTTAGTGAAAACTTCAATAGCTTTATCCATTTTAAGGCTATGAGATTTTTCATCAAACATTTATTCCCCTATTTTAATCCTGCTAAACTCCTTGATTTTTAAATCATTAATAGCAAGTTCTTTTAAAACATCTTGAACCTTTTTTTTTGGTTCCATGACCCAAGCTTGTGTTAAAAGGGCATTTTCTTCTTTAAATTTATTCATCTTACCTAAACTAATTTTTTTAGCAATCTCTTCGGGTTTACCAGAATTTTTAAGTTCCTCGGTCACCAATTCCTGTTCTTTGTCAATAATTGCTTTATCGATAAGATTTGACTCTAATGCTAAAGGATTTGATGCAGCAATATGCATTGATAATTGTTTTCCAAATGTTTTTACCACTTCAGAGTTATCCTTTGTTTCTAAAGAGACGACAACTGCTAATTTAGCCAGGTTGTCTTTAACGACCGTATGTAAGTATTGATAATTAATAGATGAAGAATTTGAAATTGTTTTAGTTTTACCTATAGTTATTTTTTCTCCGATTTTAGCTATAAGAGCAACCAGACTATCTTCAACTGTATTTCCATTTGTCATTTTTGATTTTTTTATTTCATCAATATTTGAATCTTTTTGATTATTAATTTCACTAAGTTCTTTAACAAAATTTATGAAATCATCATTTTTAGCAACAAAATCGGTTTCACAATTTACTTCAATGATTGAGGTTTTTTTTTCATTGCCACTAATTGCAACTAAACCCTCTTTAGCATCTCTAGACATTTTTTTAGAAGCTTTTGAGATTCCTTTAACTCTTAGAATTTCAACTGCTTTTTCCAAATCTCCACCTGACTCTTTTATTGCTAGATTACAATCTTTAAAGCCTGCACCTGTCGCCTCTCTAAGTTTTTTTACTTTTTCAATGTCACTCATTTTAATTTATTTTATTTTCTTTCTTTGTAGAAAATTTCTTTTCTAATTTATCTCTATCAATTTCTGCAACAGTTTTTGTTTTTTCAGTTTTTTCTTTTTTTTCAGAAAGTTTTTTGGTTTCTACTGCTGGGGCAGTTTTTTTTGCGTTAATAATAGTATCTTTAATTAAATTACAATAAAGATCTATAGATCTTCTAGCATCATCATTTCCAGGTATTGGAAAATCTATGCCATCTGGATTAGAATTACTATCTAAAATGGCTATAATTGGAATTCCTAATTTAACAGACTCTTGAATAGCTAAAGATTCATAGTTGGTATCAATTATAAATACCAAGTCAGGGATTTTTTTCATTTCAGCAATACCACCTAAAGATCTTTGTAATTTATCTTTTTTTACACTCATTTTAAGAAGTTCTTTTTTTGTAAAACCTCTGTTTTCAGCAACTAAATCTAATTCTAGTTTTTTTAACTTCTTTATTGAGTTTGAGATTGTTCCCCAGTTGGTCAACATTCCTCCAAGCCATCTATAATTAACAAAATATTGATCCGTTTCTTTTGCTATTTCTGCAATTGCTTCTGATGCTTGCTTTTTTGTTGATACAAATAAAATTTTTCCATTATTTGCTATTACTTCAAAAATTTTTTCTAAGGCAATTTTAGTAAGTTCTAAAGTTTGTGTTAAATCAATTATATGAATTGAGTCCCTTTTTCCAAAAATGTATTTTTTCATTTTTGGATTCCATCTTAATGTCTTGTGACCAAGATGTACTCCAGCTTCTAATAATTGTTGTATTGTAACGTTAGGTATCTTCATATTTATTCCCGGTTAAGCCACCACAGCAATTTCCAATTAAGGACCGGAGGTATAAAACCAACAACTGTGTGCGTGTTAATTTATTTTTGAAAAGTATTTACAAAGATTTCTTTTAATTAACAAGTTAAAATTAACTAATTATAGCTGATATTTCCTTATTTCTAAGTAAATTGATGGTTTTTCTGTCAATATTTCTCTTTTTATCCAATTGAAAATCAAAATCATATTCATTATCACTTAATTTGATTTTAATGAGAGTTTCTCCGTAATTAGGTAATACATTTTTAATTTCCTCTAATTCTTTGAGAGATTTTAGATTAAAAATAACTTCATTTATTGGTTTATTAACCAAATCCTTTAAGGCAACAATTTTTTGAACATTAATTCTTTTAAATCTATTATCATCGTTAGAAATTGATTTTACTAAAGTTAAAATCAAAGAACTACCTTCTCTTAAAATTTCACGATTTGATTCTAATATTTCTGAAAAAATGAACAATTCAAAGACACTGGATAAATCAGTTAATTTTAATACAGCATAAGAGTTTCCTTTTGCTGTTTTTCTTTCTTGAATTTTAAGTAATGTAGCAGCAATATTTGCATCTTTAAAACCATCATCACTATTAAAAGTTTGATAATCAAAGATTTTATAATCATCAAAAATTTCTTTAAATTGATTAAGTGGATGGTCAGATATAAAAAAACCAACAGACTCAAATTCTTTGGAAAGTCTTTCCTCAAATTTCCAATCCTGGACTTCAATAATGATTTGATTCTGATTATCATCCTCATTTTCTTCATTGAATAAATTAATTTGATTAGAGGATTTATTTTCGTGAATATTTTTTGATATAGAAATAAAATTTGGTATAGAATTATATAATGATTGTCTATTTGAAATTAGATTGTCAAAAGCACCTGCTTTAACTAAACCCTCTAATTGAAGTTTATTAATATCTTTAGGATTTACTCTATTTAAAAAATCATTAATTGATTTAAATTTTCCGTTTAAAGATCTTTCCTCTATTATATTTGATACTGCTTCATAACCAACAGCTTTGATACCTCCCAATGCATAATAAAATTTTTCACCATCAGTTTTAAAATCAGCAAAACATTCATTGATGTCGGGTCTAACAATATTGATATTTAGTCTTTTTAATTCCTCATAGAATTCACTAAGTTTATTTTGATTAGATATATCCATAGTCATTGAAGCTGCAATAAATTCTTTTGGATAATAAGTTTTTAAATATGCTGTTTGATAAGAAATGATAGCATATGCTGCAGCATGACTTTTATTAAAACCATATTCAGCAAATGGTTCTATTTTTAAAAATATCCCAGCAGCAATATCCTTGCTGATTCCATTATTAACTGCTCCTGCTATAAAATTTTGTTTTTGTTTTTCAAGCTCAGCTCTTTTTTTCTTTCCCATAGCTCTTCTTAAAATATCTGCTTGTCCAGCTGTAAAACCTGATAATTTTTGAGCTATTTGCATTACTTGTTCTTGGTAAATAATCACTCCATAAGTTGGTTTTAAAATATCTTCTAGAAGAGGGTGTAAATAATCAGGGGTTTGATTTCCATGTTTACAATCATTATATGTTGGAATATTACTCATTGGTCCTGGTCTATATAGGGCGACGAGTGCAATGATATCTTCAATATGATTTGGTTTCATTTTAATAAGCGCATCTCTCATTCCAGCACTTTCAATTTGGAATAAACCTACTGTTTTTCCTGAGGATAATAATTTGAATACTTCTTCGTCCTCAAAATCTATATTTTCAATATTAAAATCTTTAATTTTTTTTTTGATTAACTTTTGAGTATTATTTATAACTGTAAGTGTTTTAAGTCCTAAAAAATCAAATTTTATCAACCCAGCGTTTTCAGCAGAATACATATCAAATTGTGTTGATGGTAATAGAAGATTGGCTGAGGAATCTTTATATAGGGGTACAATTTCTGATAATTTTTTGTCTGCAATTACTACACCTGCAGCATGGGTAGCAACATTTCGATTCAGTCCTTCAAGTTTTAAAGAAAGGTCTGTAAGTTTTTTTACTCTTGGATCATCATTGATTAATTTTTGTAATCTCGGCTCTCCTGCAATACATTCAGTAAGATTTTGTGGTCTTGATGGATCAAAGGGTATCATTTTTGAAATACTATCAACAAACCCATAAGCAAGACCTAAAACTCTACCAACATCTCTAATAACCATTCTCGCTTTAAGTTTTCCAAACGTTATTATATGAGCAACACTATCTTTGTATTTATTTGTCAGATATTGAAATACTAAATCTCTTTTTTCTTCACAAAAATCAATATCAAAATCTGGCATTGATATACGATCAGGATTCAAAAATCTTTCAAAAATTAAATTAAATTTAATTGGATCAACATCAGTTATTGATAAACACCATGCTACTAATGATCCAGCACCAGAGCCCCTACCAGGTCCTACAGGAATATCATTTTGTTTAGCCCACTTTATATAATCTGATACAATTAAAAAGTAACTAGAATATTTCATTTCAATTATAATTTCTAGTTCATGATCTAATCGATCCTTGTACAGCAAATAATCATCATTGGAGGAAAGTTCTTTATCTTCAATCTTAAAAAATTTTTTAAATTTTTCATTTAATCCTTGTAAAGAATTTTTTTTTAAAATTTCATTTGCATCTCCATCTTTGTCAGAGCTTATATTAGGTAAAATAGGCTTAGAGAATAACGGTCTAAAGCTACACCGAAATGGAAAATTATAATTATTTTCTAAAGCTTCAGGTAAATCAGCAAAAAGTTCTGACATTTCAAAATCATTTTTAAAATAATGATTATTTGTAAATCTAATTCTATTTTTTTCATTTATATATGTCTTTTCTTTAATACAAATTAATGCATCATGTGCTTCATGCATATTCTTATCAATATAAAATACTTCATTAGTAGCAATGATTGGTATTTCTAATTTAAGAGATTTAGTAAGATTAAACTTTTCAAATCCAATTTCATTTTGATCACCGTGACGCTGAATTTCTATATAAAATTTATCCTTATATCTAGATTTTAAATTTTTATATAGATTTTCTATTTCAGTAAATTTACCTTTATCAAATAAGTTTCCAAATAAACCATTTATTGTTCCAGAAAATAAAGCAACACCTTCTGTGTTTGTTAATAATGTTTCAAAATCTAAATAAGGTTCTGATAATTCATCATTTTTGAGATAAGATAATGATGATAATTCAATAATTCTTTTATAACCCTGTTCGTTTAAAGAATATAATGGCAAAAGACCGACAGTTTCGTCATATTTAAAATTGATTTGTGTTCCTATAATTGGTTGAGTGCCTGATTTAGATATTTTTTCAGCAAACTCTAAAGCACCACATAAGTTAGAAGTATCACACAAACCTAAGGCTCTAATTTTATTTTCTTTTGAAAAATCTTTTAATTCATCAATTTTGATTGCTCCTTCACAAATTGAATATTGTGTATGAATTTTTAAATGATTATAATTTTGTATTTTAGACTCAGCCATTAATGGTTTTTATATTACCATCAATCATTTCTAATAAGCAATCTGACTTATTAGCAAAAAATCTATTATGAGTTGCAAAAATAATTATTCGATTTGAGTTTACTTGTTTTTTAAGAATATCGAAAATACCTTTAGCAGTATCTAAATCAAGACTACCCGTTGGTTCATCAGCTAATATGATTTGTGGGTTGTTTATTAATGCTCTAGCAATTGATATTCTTTGTTTTTCCCCACCAGAAAGTTGTGATGGATAGTGTTCTGATCTATTTGAAAGTCCAACTTTTTTTAATAAATTTTGAGCTTTAATTTTTGATAATTCCTTACTATTTCCAGTAGCTAGGCTTGCCATACATATATTTTCTAGTGCAGTAAAATCAGATAATAAATTGTCTTGCTGATAAATTATACCAATCTTATTAGCTCTAATAATGTCATTTTTATTAGTTTCATCAAAATTTATTTGTTTTTTTTCTATAATAACAGTACCTGAAGTAGGTCTATCAATTAGAGAAAGTAAGTTTAATAGAGTTGATTTACCTGATCCAGAGGGACCCATTAACGAATAAATCTTTCCTTTTTTAAATTTATAAGAAATTTTTTTTAAAACTTTTACTTTTTTAAAAGAGTTAAAAGACTTATTCAGATTTGAAATTTCAATAATATTATTCATATTTTAAAGCCTTAATGGGATCAAGTTTAGCAGCTTTTAATGCTGGAAATATTGAGACAATGATAGTTATAGAAATTGAACAAATTGAAATAATCAATATAGATAATAGATTAATTTCTGAAGGCATCGAACTCAAAAAATAAATTTCTTCAGGAAATAGACTAATATTGAATACATTACTTAAAAACTCTCTTAAATTTTCTACATACATTGAAAATGCTACACCTAAGATGATGCCAAAAAAAGTTGCTGATGTTCCAATAATAACTCCAATTAAAAAAAATATTTTTACTATAGATTTATTTAAAACTCCAATAGATTTTAGAATAGCTATGTCTCGAGTTTTATTTTTAACTAATATTGTTAAACCAGAAATAATATTAAATGCTGCAACAATAATTATTAAAGATAAAATTATAAACATCACATTTCTCTCAACTTTTAAAGCTGAAAATAAAGAGCTGTTCATATCAGACCATGAGTAAACAAATTCATTTGGAAAGTTATCTTGAACAATTGTTTTTTGATATTCAATATTTTGTGGGTTATGTAAATAAATTTCTAAATTTCTATCTTTTTTGTTTAAATTAAAAAATTCCTCTAAAGTTTTTAAATTAATGAATGCTATATTATTGTCAAATTCAGCCATACCACTTTCAAAAATTGATGATATTAAAAAGGTTTTTTGTTTTGGTAAGTTTCCAATTATTGTTTCCACTCCTGCTGAAGACATAAGAGTAATACTATCACCAATTTTAAGATCAAGAGTGAAACTTAATTCCTTACCGATAGAAAGAAAGTTTTCTGATAAAACTTCACTATTTGTTAAAGAATTATTTTTTTTAAAAATTTCTAAATTTATAAAATCATTATTTTCATAGCCTCTTAATAGAATTCCTTTGGAAGTGTTACTTTTAATGATTATAGCTTCTCCAGAATTACTAAAAATTAAATTTTTTGAAATATTTTTGAGATTATTGTCAATTTGACTCACCTTAATTTCACTTTGATATGGGTCGACAGTAATATGAGAATTAAAACCTACTATCTTATTAATCAGTTCTGTTCTGAATCCATTCATTACAGACATAACAATAATTAAAACAGCTACACCAAGAGCTATACCTATGAAAGAAAAAATCGAGATAACGTTTAAAAAACCATCTTTTTTTCTGGCTTTTAAAAATCTTAATGTAACTACTTTTTCTAATGTGGAGATCAAATTTTTGCTTTTTGTTCTTTGATAATCTTTATAATTTCACCTAGACCAATTTTTTGTGTTTCTTTATCAATTTCTTTAAATTCTAATAACTCTCCTTCTGTTTGCTTACCAATAATAATTTGAAAAGGTGCACCTATAAGATTCATTTTTTTGATTTTAGATGAAAGGTTTTCGTCAGTATCATCAATTATTGAGTCAATATTGTTTTTTTCAAATTCTAAATTAATTTTGTTTGCTTTTTCTAATGCTGAATTATCATTTTTATTTATCATTGGAATTATAGAGACATCATATGGAGCAACAGAAATTGGCCATTTCATGACTTCATTTTTTTCGTCATATTTAGCTTCAATAATAGCTCCCACTAACCTTGATACGCCTATTCCATAAGATCCCATCTTGACAAAATCCTTTTTACCTCCAGGTAAATCTACTGATCCATCCATTGGTTTAGAATATTTATCTCCAAAATAAAAAATGTGTCCAACTTCTATACCTTTAGTTTTAAGTCGATTTGGCTCTGATACCTTTTTTTCAAACTCATCTTTGTTAAATTTTTCATCAGTTACTGAATAAAATTGTTCATATTTTTTTCTTAAATCTTCAAGAGATTTTTTTTCAATTTTTGTTCCATCACTTTCTAAATCAAAAATTCTTTTATCTGTGAAGATTTTACTTTCTCCTGTTTCAGCAAGTATAATAAATTCATGTGATAAATTTCCACCAATAGGTCCTGTATCAGCTGCCATTGGAATAGCTGTCAAATCTAATCTTTTGAATGTTTTTAAATAAGATAAAAAAAATTTATTGTATGAAAATAAAGCCTCTTCATCATTTATATCAAATGAATATGCATCTTTCATATAAAATTCTCTACATCTCATAATTCCAAATCTTGGTCTTATTTCATCTCTAAATTTCCATTGTATATGATATAGAAGTTGTGGAAGAGATTTATATGATTTAACTGATGATCTAAATATATCTGTTACGAGTTCTTCATTGGTAGGACCATAAAGCATTTCGCGATCTTGACGATCTTTAATTCTAAGCATTTCATCTCCATAATCTTCATAACGTCCACTTTCTTTCCATATTTCACTCGATTGAATTGTTGGCATTAAAATTTCTTGTGCGCCGATTTTATCCTGTTCCTCTCGAACGATTTGTTCAATTTTTTTCATTACCTTGAATCCTAATGGTAACCAAGAGTAAATACCTGCAGAAGACTGTTTTATCATTCCCACCCTTAACATAAGTTGATGGGATTTAATTTTAGCTTCAGATGGATTATTTTTTAAAATTGGGATAAATAATTTAGAAATATACATGTTAAATGAGTATATTTCTTAAATTCAAATATTCAAATTTCATTAATAAATAAATTATAGCAAATAAAATCGTTGTAATTCCAGTACAATAAATGAATTTTTTGAGCATTTTAGGATTTTCAGGTGACCCCGGATCTTCACCTTCAATTTTGATTAATTTTTGTCTCTCAACATCAATTGGTAAAATTGCAAAAAACACAATCCACCAAATTATTATATAAATTATGGCTAATCCTGTAATGCTCATTAAATTTTTACTAAATTAATGTTTGTAAAGGGTTTTTTTCCTGTTTTTTCTTTTGCAAATTTTCTACATGCTATCTTTAGAGCATCGATTAAATTGTGTTCTTGTTGTTTACTACCAAGTTTAAATGATCGAGTTGTTTTTTCTATTTCATCCTCTAGGCCATAAATAAATTCTTCCTTTTCATAAACTGGTAGACCTCTAAATGTAGTTATTGGATTGTTATGAATATTTCCTTTAGGTGTGATTAAGACTGTGACCTCTAAATATCCGTTAGTGCTTAAATTTTTTCTATCTTTTATTGATTGAGAATCTTCTTCAACACTTATATTGCCATCTAAAAATAATCTTCCACTTGGTGCTTTGTCATAAACCTCAGGTGCATTTCCTGGATACAATTTCACGATATCTCCGTTTTCAACTTGAACTGGGAAAGGTACTTGCATTTCTTTAGCAAAATTGATGTGCTCGATCATATGTCTATGCTCACCATGAACAGGTATAACACATTTTGGTTTTACCCATTCATACATGTCTTTCAGATCTTCTCTGTTAGGATGACCTGAAACATGAATAAATTCAGTTTCTTCAGATATTACCTCTATTCCATCTTTCACTAGTTGATTATGAAGCTTATAAAGTTTTTTTTCGTTACCAGGAATTATTTTTGAGGAAAAAATAACCGCATCATTCTTTTCAATAAACACATCTGGATGTGTGTAATTGGATATTCTCATCATAGCACCCATTGGCTCACCCTGGCTTCCAGTGCATAAATAAACAATTTTTTCCCTTGAAAAATTTTTAGCTTCTCTTGGGTCGATTGGTTCAATTGTATTCTTTAGATATCCGCACTGTCTTGCAGCTTTATAAATCCTATGCATTGATCTACCAACTAATGAAATTTGTCTTCCAGTTTTTTCTGCACAATAAAAAGCTGTTTCCATTCTTGCTACATTAGAGGCAAATGACGTGATTATAATTCTTTTTTTTAAACGACTCATAATATTTAATAAGTTTTTTCTTACATCAAGCTCTGAGCCAGATCTTCCAGGACTAAAAACATTTGTTGAGTCACAAATCATAGCAAGAACACCTTCTTCACCAATTTCTTTCAATCTTTTTGAATTAATTTCATCTCCAACTAGAGGATTAGGATCAACTTTCCAGTCACCAGTGTGCAATATTATTCCTGCTGGTGTTTTTATTCTTAATCCATTGGGTTCTAAGATTGAATGGGTCAATGTAATATATTCAATGTCAAAAGGCTCTAGCTTTACTTTACCATTTAGTTCAACAATTTTTAAATCATTAGTAATATCTATGTGTTTTTCTTTAAATTTTTCTCTAATTAATACTGCTGTAAAAGGTGTTGCATAAATTTTACATTTAAGTTTTGGCCACAAATGTGCAATCGCTCCTATATGATCTTCATGCGCATGAGTTAAAATAATTCCTAAGAGATTATCTTTTCTTTCAACAATAAAGCCAGGATCAGGATAAATCAAATCTACCCCTGGAATAGTATCATCAGCAAATGTTACACCAATATCAACCATAATCCATTTGTGGTCACCTGGTTGACCATAACCAAATAGATTCATATTCATGCCAATTTCTCCAGATCCTCCAAGGGGACAAAATAATAATTCGTCTTTCATTTATTTGATAAGCTTAGAAATTTTTATTAGACCATTTATAGTGATATTTTTATTCTGTTTTAATTTTGTTTTTATTGAATTTTTAAATAAATCAGAAAATCCTCCTGTAATAATCAGTTTAAAAGATTTTCCTGTTTCTTTCTTAATCAAATTAACAACATTGTCAATTAAACCAGCATATCCCCAAAAAAAACCTGATCTTACTGCACTAATTGTATCATCACCGATAACTTTTTTGATTTTTTTAAGGTTTATTTTTGGAATTAAGGTTGCTTTATCTGACAAAGTGTTAAGAGAAATTTTGATACCAGGAGCAATAATGCCTCCTTTATAAGTCTTTTTGATTATAACGTCAAAAGTTGTGGCTGTTCCAAAATCTAAAATGATAAAATTATCTTTGTGATTTAGTAAACTGATTGCATTTGTTAATCTATCTGAACCAACTTGTTTAAAGTTTACTTTGATATTAATTAATGATCTTAATCTTAAATCTTTAACTTCATAACATTTTTTTTTAGTTTTTGTTGCTAGAAATCTTTTTATTAGGTTAAAAGATTTTGGAACAACGCTACAAAATAAAATCTTCTTAATAGAGTTAAAATCTTTTATTAAATACCTAAATTTTTGTTTGAGGATTTTATGATTTATTCGTTTTGAAGAAAAAGTTATATTTCTAAGTATTATATTTTTTGTATTTACTAAATAAACTTTAGTTTCAGAGTTTCCTATGTCACCAAAAACGTACATAATTATTTATATAATTTACTTAATTTTTTCTCAAAAATTTTTTTAATTTGTTTTTCAATTTTTGTTTTAGACAATTTTTTATTCAATAATTCCTTTAAATTAGTTGTAGGGTAGTCTTTTAAATTTGGATTCTTTATCAAATTTATACCAATACCTACAATTAAGTATGTTTTTTGAAATTTACTAATCTTTTCTTGTAATATCCCACAAATTTTTTTTCTGTTTATTAATAAATCGTTAGGTTTTTTAAAGATAATCCTCTTTTTATAGTAAATAGAAAGTAAATTTTTAACTAACAAACAATTAATTTTAGTAATTTGTTTTAAAGAGACAGTTATATGATCAAACTTATAAAAAAAACTTATAAATATATTTCCATTATAGGAAATCCACTTTTTTCCGTATTGGCCCCTACCATTTTTTTGTTCTTTGGCGATGACCATACCATAATCAATGTTTGAATTTTTAATTATTCTAATTGCTGTATCATTTGTGCTTTTCACTTTATTAAATCTAAAAATTTTAAATTTCATTAAATAATATTAATTCTTGAAACTACCTCAATTAATTGGCTTGGGAATAAGAAGTATATAAGGATCAATAATGTAGACGCTGTTAAAGAAAGTTTAAGCCATAAACTATGATCAGTATCATATTTATCTTTTTCTTTATCAAAATACATAATTTTAATTATTCTAAGATAATAGAATGCTGCAACAACAGTAGATAGTAAACCAACTATAGCTAAAAAAAACATTGATTGTTCTAGAACTGATTTAAAAATGTAAAATTTTGCAAAAAAACCAGCTAGTGGTGGAATGCCAGCTAATGAGAATAAGATTATCAATAATGATAAAGATAACAAAGGGTGATTTTTTGATAATCCAGATAAATCTTCTATACTTTCAAAATATTCATTATTTCTCTTCATCATTAACAAACAGGAGAATAATCCTAAGTTCATTAATATATATATGGTTATATATATCACTGAACTTTGTATACCTGCGTTTGAGCCAGTAGCTAAACCAGCAAGAGCATATCCAATATGACTAATAGAACTGTAAGCTATAAGTCTTTTTAAATTGGTTTGACCTATTGCGGCAACAGCACCAAAAAGCATTGAGGCAATAGAAAGAAAAATTATAATCATTTGCCATTGATCAATTAAATTTAAAAAAGGAACATATAAAAATCTTATAAATACTGTTAACGCAGCAACTTTTGGTACCATAGTAAAAAACAAGGTTACTGAAGTTGGTGAACCCTCATAAACATCTGGAGCCCACATATGAAATGGTACAGCTGAAATTTTAAATGCCAAACCAACAAGAATAAAAACAATTCCAAATGTTAATGCATATTGATCATTATCTAATTGATTAGCTATCAAATTAAAATTTGTTGAACCTGTAAAACCATAAATTAAAGAACAACCATATAATAATAAACCTGAAGATAACGCACTTAAAACAAAATATTTTAACCCTGCTTCAGATGATTTTAGTTGATCTCTATTAAATGTTGCAAGAACATATAATGCTAAAGATTGAAGTTCTAATCCCATATAAAATACTATTAAATCATTCGAACTAATCATTACCAACATTCCAAGCACAGAACTCAAAATCAAAATAGGGTATTCAATCTTAAAGATTTTAAAAGTTTTTAAATAATTTGATGAGATTACTAAAACCAAAAAAGCTGCCAATAATGTAACTATTTTCATAAAAGATGACAAATAATCAATAATTATACTTCCATTAAATAAAAATGTTTGTTTTATACCTAACGTCTCATTCACTATAATTACTGCTGTAACAAGTAAAATGATTGAGGATATATTTTGAATTAACTTTGAGCTATCTTTTTTAAAAACACCCAAGATTAATAAAAACATTATAGATAATGAAAGAAATATTTCAGGGAAGACTAATTCTAAATTTGACATTTTAATTATTTACTAAACTAATATTATAAACTTTAATTAAATCATTAATTGAAACTTCTATTGTATTTATTAAAGGGTCAGGATAAAAACCAAAAAATAAAGTCGGTATTGCGAGACAGGTTAAAATAAATAATTCGGACTTATTTAAATCGGTCATTTCTTTTAATTCTAAATTAACTAATTTTCCAAAAATAACTCTTTTATATAACCAAAGCATATATGCGGCCCCTATTATTACTCCTAAGCTTGCTAAAACAGCCACTAAAAAATTATCTTTAAATGCTCCCATTAAAATTAAAAACTCACCTACAAAGCCGCTAGTTCCAGGTAAACCAAGTGCAGCTAAAGTAAATATCATAAATAAAACAGAATATTTTGGAATAATGGATACAATACCACCATAAGTGTTGATTAACCTAGAATGCATTCGATCGTAAACAACTCCAACACATAAGAAGAGTGCAGCAGAAACAAGTCCATGACTTATCATTTGAATTATGCTGCCTTCAATTCCTTGTTGTTGTATTGTAAAAATACCTAAAGTTACAAAACCCATATGTGCAACAGATGAATAGGCTATTAATTTTTTCATATCTTCTTGCATTAAAGCAATAAAAGATGTGAAAATTATAGCAATAACACTTAAAGCATAAATCAGAGGAGTAAAAATATCTGAGGCAACAGGGAATAGTCCTAAAGAAAATCTTATAAATCCATAACCTGCCATTTTAAGTAATATAGCTGCTAATAATACAGATCCAGCTGTTGGTGCTTCAACATGGGCATCTGGTAACCAAGTATGAACTGGCCACATAGGAGTTTTAACAGCAAATGAACTGAAGAATGCTAACCATAAAAGGTTTTGATATTTTGCATCGATACCTAATTCATAAAGCTTAGTAACATCTGTAGTTCCCGTAATCCAGTATATTGAAATGATAGCAACCAACATTAAAACAGATCCTAACAATGTAAATAAAAAAAATTTAAATGCAGAATAAACTCTTCTAGTTCCACCCCAAATTCCAATAATTAAAAACATTGGAATTAAACCTGCTTCAAAAAATAAATAGAAAACAACTAAGTCTAACGAGCAAAAAACACCAATCATAAATGATTCCATTATTAATACCGCTATTAAAAATTCTCTTAATCTATTCTTAATGGAATTATTGACTGAAATTATACAAAGTGGTGTTATAAAAGTCGTTAAAATTATAAATAATATTGAAATACCATCAATACCAACTTTATAATTTATCAAACCTTCAATCCATATTCTATCCTCAACAAATTGAAATTTAGAAGTCGTGTGATCGAATAGTATCCATAAATAAATAGACAGAAAAAAATTTACAAGTGAGGTGAATAAAGCAACATATTTAACTGTTATATTTTTTTCTTCTGTACTTTTTGTAAAAAATAAAAATAAAGCACCTATTGAAGGGAGTAAAATAAGGGAAGAAAGAATAGGAAAATTCATTATTTTATAATTAAAAAAGTTAGTAAAGCAGAAAAACCAAGTAACATTATAAATGCATATTGATATATATAACCACTTTGAAATTTATTAGCTTTTAAAGAACACTTCTTAATTAACGCTGAAATACCATCTGGTCCAAATCCATCTATTAATTTTATATCAAAAAATTTCCATAAAAATAATCCTAAATTTTTCGATGGTTTAACAATTAAAACATCATAAAGTTCATCAAAATACCATTTGTTTAATAAAAAATGGTATAGTGGTTTGTTAACATTGGCTATCTGTTCAGGTAAATTTTTATTTTTTACATATAAATAATAAGTAATAGGAATTGATGAAATAACTAAAATTGGTGTTAAAACTAAAAACCAAATTGGTGGGTGTTCAGTACTCAAAGGTTTTAAAAAGAAAATGGAGTCTTTCCAAAAATTATTATCTGTACTTTGATCAATAAATAATTCTTTAAAGGTATATCCTGCAAATATCGCTCCTATTGAAAGTAAAAATAAAGGTATCAACATAACAAGTGGGGACTCATGTGTTTCCTCAATTTTAATATTCTTATTGTTATATTTTCCATGAAAAGTTTTAAAAATTAATCTCCAAGAATAAATTGAAGTTAAAAAAGCAGTTAATATTCCAATACCAGCAGCATAATAACCAGTTGTATTTCCTCTTAAATAAGCAAATTCTATAATTGCATCTTTGGAATAAAATCCTGATAAAAATGGAAAGCCAGTTAATGCTAAAGTTCCAATTATCATTAAAATGTATGTGTAAGGTAATTTTTTGTAAATACCTCCCATGTTATTTATATCTTGTTCATCTTTAAAAGCGTGAATAACTGAACCAGAACCTAAAAATAATAAAGCTTTAAAAAATGCATGAGTAAATAAATGAAACATTGCAACATTATAAGCACCTACACCAGCTGCAAAAAACATGTATCCTAATTGGCTACAAGTTGAATATGCGATTATTTTTTTTATATCAGTTTGAACAAGAGCTACAGTAGCAGCAAAAAAAGCTGTGCTCATACCGACAATTGTTATTATATTCAGTGCCAGCTCAGAATATTCATATATGGGTGAACATCTTACAACTAAAAAAACACCTGCTGTTACCATCGTTGCTGCATGAATTAGTGCTGAAACTGGAGTTGGTCCTTCCATGGCATCTGGCAACCAAGTATGAAGTAGTATTTGAGCTGATTTTCCCATTGCACCAATAAATAAAAGTATACAAATTAAATCTATCGCATTTATTTTAATGCCTAAAAAAATAAGATCTTTCTCAGTTATGGTCGGAATTAATTTAAAAACTTCTGAATAATTTACTGTACCAAATAAATAAAAAATTAAAAAAATACCCAAAGCAAAGCCAAAATCACCTACTCTATTTACTACAAATGCTTTGATAGCTGCAGTATTTGCTGTGTCTTTTTTAAACCAAAAACCAATTAGAAAATAAGAACACAGTCCAACACCCTCCCATCCAAAAAATAATTGAATAAAATTATCTGAAGTAACCAGCATCAGCATTGCAAAAGTAAATAACGATAAATAAGCCATAAATCTTGGCTTATGAGGATCGTGAGACATATATCCTATTGAATAAATGTGAACTAAAGATGAAACAGATGTTACAACAACTAACATTATAGCTGATAAAGGATCAATTTTCATTGACCAATTAACTTCTAATGTTCCAGAACTAATCCATTTAGCGATTACAATATTATCTTGGTACTGATTAAAAATAACTTGATATAACACAAATGCTGACAGAATTGCTGATATTGTTACTAATAAACTAGTGATTATTTCTGAATTTCTATCACCAATTAATTTTCCAAAGAATCCAGATATTATTGAGGCTATTAATGGTAAAGCTATAATAGAAATTTCCATTTTATCCTTTTAATTGGTCTATTTCTTCAACTCGAATTGTTCCTGAATTTCGATAATAAACAACTATAATTGCAAGTCCTATAGCTGCTTCTGCTGCGGCAACAGTGAGAATAAATAAAGTGAAAACTTGACCAGATAAGTCGTTAAGGAAAATTGAAAAAGATACCAAATTAATATTAACAGCTAATAATATCAATTCTATACTCATTAAAATTACAATAATATTTTTTCTGTTCAAAAATATTCCTATAATTCCTATTGAAAAAATTACTGCTCCCAAGGTTAAATAGTGTCCTAAACCTATCTCAGTCATCTATTTGAACTCCTTTATTTGAGGGCACTTCTAAAACCTCAACACCTTCTGACCTTTCTCTAGAAATTTGTTTGAGATAACTTTGTTTTTTAACACCCTCTCTTTGTCTATATGTAAGAACAATTGCTCCAATCATTGCAATTAATAAGATCATGCCACTTATTTGAAAAATATGAATATAATCAGTATATAAAACCTGGCCCAAAGAATGTGTATTACTAATATCATTATTTATAGAAATATTTGTGGAATTAACTAAATCTGGTTTATATTTCCATCCACCCACGACAATTAATAATTCAAAAAAAATTATTAAACTAATAATTAATCCCATTGGAATATGACGTGAGCTAGATTCAGACAAGAACCACTGATTTTTTTGCTGAGCAACGTTCAGCATCATTACCACAAATAAAAATAGAACAGCAACGGCACCCACATATACAATCAACATTATCATGCCCAAAAACTCAGCACCAATCATTATAAAAAGGCATGATATACTTATAAAATCCAATATTAGAAAAAAAACAGAATGAACTGTATTTTTTGAAGCTGTAACCATTATCGCTGATATAATTGCAATTATAGAAAAAAAGTAAAAAAAGATTGAATGAGCGATCATTATTTATCTGTATGGATTATCAGTCTTGATATTTGCTGCTAAAATATTTTCCCACCTGTCTCCATTATCTAAAAGTTTATCTTTTGTGTAGTAAAGTTCTTCTCTAGTTTCTGTTGAAAATTCAAAATTTGGACCTTGGACGATGGCATCTACAGGACAAGACTCTTCACATAATCCACAATAAATACATTTCATCATATCGATGTCATAGCGTGTAGTTTTTCTACTTCCATCTGATCTTTGTGAAGACTCTATCGTAATTGCTTGTGCTGGGCATACTGCTTCACATAATTTACAAGCAATACACCTTTCCTCTCCATTAGGATATCTTCGTAAAGCATGTTCACCTCTATATCTTGGGCTAATTTTACCTTTTTCGAATGGATAATTTATTGTCTTTTTAGATTTAAACATTTCTCTGATTGCAATAAACAATCCTTCAATAAAATCTGACATTAAAATGGTTTTAAAAAATCTAGTAATTTTCATTTATATCTTTGGTAAAAGGTTGAAATAAAAGAGATAGCTCGCTGTCAAGATAACATAAGTTAGGGATAGCGGTAAAAATATTTTCCAACCAAGTCTCATTAATTGATCATATCTATACCTTGGTACAATCGCTTTGACTAAAGCAAATAGAAAAAATAATAGTAAAATTTTAAAAATTAACCAAATAGCTCCTGGGATTAAATTAAATGGATACAAATCAATTGGAGACAACCATCCACCTAAAAATAAGATAGATCCTAGAGCGCACATTAAAAGAATATTTGCATATTCACCTAACCAAAACATAGCATACATCATGCCTGAATATTCTGTTTGATATCCAGCCACTAATTCAGCTTCAGCCTCAGGTAAATCGAATGGAGGTCTGTTAGTTTCTGCTAAAGCTGAAATAAAAAATATGACAAACATAGGGAATAGAGGAATGATAAACCACATATCTTGTTGAGCTATTACAATGTCATTTAAATTTAATGAGCCAACACAAAGTAAAACGTTTATTATAATGATGCCTATCGAAACTTCATAGGATACCATTTGTGCTGCTGATCTTATAGATCCTAGAAAAGGATATTTTGAATTTGATGCCCAGCCACCCATGATTATCCCATAAACACCCAAAGATGAAATTGCAAAAATATATAAAATTCCAACATTTATATTAGCCAACACTTGATTTTCACTAAACGGAATGACTGCCCAAGCAATTAAGGCTAATGTCATAGTAATTATTGGTGCGAGGATAAAAATTACTTTATTTGAACTTGCAGGAATAATTATTTCTTTAAAAATATACTTCAAAGCATCAGCAAGTGATTGTAATAATCCGAATGGTCCAACAACATTTGGACCTTGTCTTTTTTGAACAAATGCCCACACTCTTCTATCTAACCAAACTATCATTGCGACAGAAACCAAAACAGGCACAAGTAAAAATAAAATTTTATAAACTTCTTGAAAAATAATGTTCAAATATTCCATTAATTAACCTTCTGTACCAGTACGTTTAATATCAAACTTAGAATTATAACAATCTAACATTGTTTTAGATGAACGAGCGATTACGTTAGAGAAATAATAATCTTTGAAATTTATTTTTAAATTTTCATTTTCAAAATTATTTTGATTAATATCTTCTATAGCATCAAAATTTTGTTTTTCTTTTTTAATATTTAAAAAGTTAAACATACTACTTTCAAGTTCATCTTTATCGTTAAAAAGTTTTCTATTATTCATCATTTCTGCTAATTCATTTATTATTTGCCAATCTTCTTTAGCTTCACCTGGTGGGTATGATGCTTTATAAGCTTTTTGAATTTTTCCTTCCAAATTTGTGAAGTGAGCTGATTGTTCAGTATATGCAGCACCTGGAAGAATAATGTCTGCAATTTCTGCACCTTTATCACCATGACTACCTTGATAAATTATAAATTCATTTTTTTTATTAAAGTCTAAATTATCTTGTCCAAGTAGATAAATTAATTCAAATTTATTTTCTTTTAAATCATCAATCAAATTATCTTTTGAATTGATGATACCTAAATCTAAATTACCAACTGTAGCTGCATCTGAAGATAAAATATTTAAACTATTCCATTCACTTGTGATTTTATTATTTTCCTTTAAAAATCTTTTTAAAGAGTAAAATAAATAATTTGCTGACTTTGTATTAAAAAATGACTCACCTAAGATGATCATAGGTTTTTTTGCAGCTATAACCTTTTTTGATATTTCATTATTATTTTCAATAATATCTTTGATGGTTTCCGTTTTTCCATCTAAAAAATCATATGAATAAGTTAAGTCTCCAACATCATTTAAAGAAATTATTTTAGTTTGATTATTTAAATATGCTTTACGAATTCTAGCATTTACCATTGTCGCTTCAAATCTAGGATTGGCTCCTATTAATAAAATTAAATCTGTTTCCTCAATTCCATTAATTGATGAATTAAATAAATAATTTTCTCTTACTGAATTATCTATTAAATTTTGTTTTGATCTAGACTCATATTTATTTGTTTCGATAGTTCTATCAAAAAATTCTTTAAAAATAAAACTTGTTTCCATATTTGTAAGGTCACCCACAAAACCACATATTTTATCTTTATTTGTATTTTTTATTTTTGATTTAATAATTTTAAAAACTTCATCCCAAGATGCTTTTTCAAATTTATTGTTATACTTAATGTAAGGAGTATCAAGTCTTTGATTTAATAAACCATCACATGCATATCTTGTTTTATCAGAAATCCATTCTTCATTAATATCCTCGTTAATAATAGGTAAAACTCTTTTTACTTCCCAATCATATGTATCAACCCTAATATTAGATCCGACAGCATCCATAACATCGATAGTCTCTGTTTTTTTTAGTTCCCACGGCCTTGCTTCGAACACATATGGTTTAGATGTTAGTGCTCCAACTGGGCAAAGATCTATAACATTTCCAGATAATTCTGATTGCACAGATTGTTCTAAATAAGTTGTGATTTCCATATCTTCACCTCTTCCAATCGCACCAAGTTCAGGTACACCTGCAATTTCAGTTGCAAATCTTACACATCTTGTACAATGGATACATCTGGTCATCTGCGTTTTGATTAGTGGACCCATATTTTTATCTGTTACAAATCTTTTATTTTCTTTAAATCTTGATTTATCTATTCCATAAAACATTGATTGATCTTGTAGATCGCACTCCCCACCTTGATCACAAACTGGACAATCTAAAGGATGATTAGTTAACAAAAATTCCATAACACCTTTTCTTGATTTTTCTATTTTAGGAGTATTAGTTTTAATAACCATTCCATTAGCAGCAGGCATAGCACATGATGCAACAGGTTTAGGTGATTTTTCCATTTCGACTAAACACATTCTACAATTACCAGCTATAGATAGTTTTTCATGGTAGCAGAATCTTGGAATTTCAACTCCAGCTTTTTCACAAGCTTGAAGAACAGTTAATCCTTCTTCAACTTCTACTTCAGTATCATTTACTTTTAATTTAAGCATTTTTATCTAATAAGTGTTGATCTACTAAATAAGGAATATTTTTATTTTCCCTCACTATTGGATCAAATTTGTTTCTTTTTTTTATTTCATCTTTAAAATGTCTCAATAAACCTTGAACAGGCCAGGAAGATCCTTCACCAAATGCACAAATAGTATGTCCCTCTATTTGTTTAGTTACATCCCCAAGCATTTCTATTTCATCTCTGGATGCTTCACCTCTAGCCATTCTCTCAAGCATTCTCCACATCCAACCTGATCCCTCTCTACAAGGCGTACATTGACCACAACTTTCATGTTTATAAAATCTTGCAATTCTAGCCATACATTTAATTATATCTTGATCCTTATTAATTACGACAACCCCAGCTGTCCCCAAACCACTTTTTTCAGCCATTAAGGAGTCAAAATCCATCGTTAATGTTTCACATTTTTCCTTTGGAATTAAAGGCATTGAAGAACCACCAGGAATTACAGCTTTTAAGTTATCCCAACCTCCAATAACACCGCCAGCATGAACTTCTATTAATTCTTTTAAAGGTATGTTCATTTCTTCTTCGACATTACATGGATTATTTACATTTCCAGATATGCAGAAAATTTTTGTACCTGTATTTTTTTCTCTACCAAGGGAAGCAAACCATTTTCCTCCTCTTCTAAGAATTGTTGGAACTACAGCTATAGTTTCAACATTATTGATTATTGTAGGACATCCATAAAGTCCTATTAACGCTGGAAAAGGTGGCTTTAATCTTGGTTGACCCTTTTTCCCTTCTATACTTTCAAGTAATGCTGTCTCTTCACCACAAATATAAGCACCTGCACCGTAATGAATATAAATATCTAAATCCCATCCTGTCCCAGCAGCATTTTTACCAATTAAATTTTTTTTATATGCTTCGTCAATGGCAGCTTGAAGTTTTTGTCCATCAACAAAATACTCACCTCTTATATAAATGTAACAAACATGCGCTTGCACAGCATAAGAAGCAATCAAACATCCTTCTATTAATTTATGAGGTTCAAATCTTAATATGTCTCTATCTTTACAAGTTCCTGGTTCAGACTCATCTCCATTAATTACTAAGTAATGAGGTCTTGATCCAACTTCTTTGGGCGCAAAAGACCACTTTAAACCTGTCGGAAAACCAGCTCCTCCTCTACCTCTTAGTTGAGAGTCTTTAATTTCATTAATTATCCATTCTCTACCTTTATCAGTAAACTCTTTAGTATTAACCCAGTCACCTCTTTTTTGAGATGAATTTAAGTCTGAACCCAAATCATTATATAAATTTTGAAATATTCTATCTTGATCCTTAAGCATTTTTTAAATCCATGAGTGTTTTTCTATTATTTTCAGGTTCATTATTTATTCTTCCTCTATAAGAACCTGGTTTGGGTTTTTCACCATTTAAAATTTTATCTAAAATTTTTAAAGTTTTTTCTTTGTCAAGGTCTTCATAATAATCATCATTTATTTGCATCATCGGAGCATTAACACATGCACCCAAGCATTCAACTTCCATCCAAGAACAGCTTTTGTCATTTGAAAGTTCAGACTCATTTTCTGAAATTTTTTCTTTACATGCTTCAACTAATTTATTTGCACCTCTAATCATACATGGTGTTGTTGTACAAACTTGAACAAAATATTTACCTACAGGAGATAAATTGTACATTGAATAGAAAGTTGCCACTTCATAAACTTTTATGTAAGGCATATTTAAGAACTTCGCGATGTATTTCATAGCAGCCAAAGGTATCCAATTATTATTTTGCTTTTGAGCAATATAAAGTAATGCCATAACTGCGCTTTGCTGTTTACCTTCAGGATATCTTGCAACTATAGTTTTCGCTGCCTCTAGTGAAGAGGAACTAAATTCAAAATTTTTTGGCTGATCTTTGGCAGGTCTTTTTAAACTCATCTATCTACCTCTCCAAAAACAATGTCAAGGGACCCTAATACTGCAGGAACATCCGCTAACATGTGACCCCTAATTAAATAATCCATAGACTGTAAATGTGAAAAACCTGGTGCTCTGATTTTGCACTTATAGGGTTTGCTTGAACCATCTGAAATTAAATATACTCCAAATTCACCTTTAGGTGCCTCAACAGCTGTATAAATTTCATCCTCTGGAACTCTGTATCCCTCTGTAAATAATTTAAAATGATGTATTAAAGCTTCCATAGATTGTTTGATTTCTTTTTTTGATGGAGGTGTTATTTTTCCATCTAGAGTTTTAATAGGACCTTTTTCCATCTTAGCTAAACATTGTTTAATAATTGATACACTTTCTTTCATTTCTTCAATTCTACATAAATATCGATCATAACAATCACCATTTTTTCCTACAGGAATTTTAAATTCTAACTGTTCGTAACAATCATATGGTTGTGATTTTCTCAAATCCCATGGAACACCAGAACCTCTAATCATCACTCCTGAAAAAGAATAATCCAAAGCATCTTCCTTGGTAACAATCCCGATATCTACATTTCTTTGTTTAAAAATTCTGTTATCTGTTAAGAGGTTTTCTAAATCATTAATTATTTTTGGAAATCCCTCACAAAATTTAGCTATATCATTTTCCAAACCAGCGGGTAAATCTTGATGTACACCACCAGCTCTAAAATAATTTGCATGTAGTCGTGAGCCAGAAGCTCTTTCGTAGAACGTCATTAAAGTTTCTCTTTCTTCAAAACCCCACAAAGATGGTGTTAATGCACCTACATCTAAAGCCTGAGTAGTTACATTTAAAATATGACTTAGGATTCTTCCTATTTCACAAAACATAACTCTTATGAATTGTGCTCTAATAGGCACTTCAATATTTAATATCTTTTCTATAGCAAGTGCAAAAGCATGCTCCTGGTTCATTGGTGCCACATAATCTAGTCGATCAAAGTAAGGTACGGCTTGCATGTAAGTTTTGTTTTCAATTAACTTTTCAGTTCCTCTATGCAGCAAACCAATATGAGGATCTGCTTTTTCAACAACTTCACCATCTAACTCTAAAATTAGTCTTAACACGCCGTGAGCAGCAGGATGTTGTGGGCCAAAATTTAAATTTAAGTTTTTAATTTTTTTTGTCATCTGTATTCGTTTGTTCTTTAATATATTTAGTTCCTTCCCATGGGCTTTCATAATCAAAGTTTCTGTAATTCTGCTCAAGCTTAACTGGCTCATTAATGACTTTTTTTTGCTCCTCACTATATCTAACCTCGGAATGACCAGTTAATGGAAAATCTTTTCTTAAAGGGTGGCCTTCAAAACCATAATCAGTAAGAATTCTTCTTAAATCAGGGTGGTTTTTAAAATTAACACCATACATATCAAAAACTTCTCTTTCCATCCAATTAGCTGATGGAAAAATTGAAGTTAAAGAAGAAATAACTTCATTTTCATTTATGAAATAACTCAAAATTATTCTTTGATTAAATTCATGACTTAAAAATAAATATACAATCTTAAATCTTTGAACTTTTTCAGGGTAATCAACAACAGTTATGTCTATTAGCTGTCTAAATTTTGTATCTTTATTTGTTTTAATAAATAAAGTTACATCTATTAAGTCATCTTTATCAATTTCTATATAAATTTGATTATGTTTGATTTCAGTCTTGTTAATTTTCGTTGCTAACTCTGAATTAATCTTCTTTTCTAAATCGATTAAATTTATCATTTTATCTATTAAATGAACCTTTATTCCTAATTTTTTTTTGTAATTGCATAATCCCATATAGAAGTGCCTCAGCGGAAGGTGGACATCCAGGTACATAAATATCAACAGGCACTATTCGATCACAACCTCTTACGACAGAATAAGAATAATGATAATAGCCTCCACCATTTGCACAACTTCCCATAGATATTACATATCTTGGTTCTGGCATTTGATCGTAAACTTTTCTTAGTGCAGGTGCCATTTTATTTGTGAGTGTTCCAGCAACAATCATTACATCTGATTGCCTCGGTGATCCTCTTGGTGCTGCCCCAAATCTTTCTAAATCATATCTAGGCATTGCTGTTTGCATCATTTCTACTGCACAACAAGCAAGACCGAAAGTCATCCAATGAAGAGATCCTGCTCTTGACCAGTTTATTAAATTATCTAGAGAGGTAGTAATGAAACCATTTTTACCAAAATCTTCGGCAAGCTGTTTAAATTCTTTTGGTATTTGTTCTGTTTTATTATTCATTTTATTAATTGTCATTCCCAATCTAATGCACCTTTTTTCCACTCATAAATAAAACCAATTGTCAGTATGAATAAAAAAATCATCATTGATGAAAAACCAAGAATTCCAATATTTCCAAGTGATATTGCCCAAGGAAATAAAAATGCAATTTCTAAATCAAAAATAATAAAAAGAATTGCAACTAAGTAAAATCTAACATCAAATTCCATTCTAGAATCTTGAAAAGGTTCAAAACCACACTCATATGCAGACAATTTTTCAGGGTCTGGATTTTTTGGAGATAGGATAAAGTTGAGTACAATAAATGCACAACTTAAGCCAAAAGCTATAATAAGGAATAAAATTATCGGTAAGTAATCTTTTAAAAAATCCGCAGTCATAATGTTAGTTATATATTAATCTTTGAATAAGAAAATTCCGATAAGATTCATACTATAGTTGTTTTTTTTATAAAATTAAAGTTTAAATATCACAGCTAAATTGACAGTTTATATAGTTGTTTTTAAACTTATTTATAGTGCAAATTGGTCACGTTTTTTATGGCTTATTTATTCATTGAATTATTAATTTGAGAATCATTATCATTTTGTGGCGGGAGTGAAGGGACTCGAACCCTCGACCTATCGCGTGACAGGCGATCGCTCTAACCAACTGAGCTACACCCCCACATATAATACATTTTGGTGGGCAGTAAAGGACTCGAACCTTTGACCCCCTCGGTGTAAACGAGATGCTCTACCAACTGAGCTAACCGCCCTCAACCAAAGTAGTGAGTTATATCCATTAGTCTAATAACGTCAAGATTAATTAGTTGTTATAAAATCAAGGAAATTTTTAAAAACCACCTCTCCAATTATTTTTGGAGTTAAAATTATCTTCTTCAGTTTTAGATGTGGGTCTTAACAAGTAATAAACTACAAATATTACCATTAAAATAAAAAAAAATTCCATGAAATTTTATATTATTGAATGCTTGCTTGAGACTTGTCATCTTTTTTTGACATATCAACCTCAACCCATTCTGTTTTTTTAAGTTCTTTAGTAAGAGCAATTCTTAATACTTCATCAGCAAATTCAACTGGTGTAATTTTAATTTCATCAATAATCTTTTTTGGCATATCTACTAAATCTTTTTCATTTTCTTTCGGAATTAAAACTTCTTTAATTCCTGCTCTATGTGCAGCTAGTAATTTTTCTTTTAATCCACCAATAGGTAATACTTGACCTGTTAAAGTAACTTCACCAGTCATTGCAACGTCTCTTCTAACTGGAATATTTGTAATTGATGATACGATAGATGTAACCATTCCTATACCAGCTGAAGGACCATCTTTAGGTGTTGCACCCTCTGGAACGTGGATATGAAAATCTTTTTTCTCAAATAAAGGAGGAATAATTCCATATTCTAGACATTTTGATCTTACAAATGATTTAGCAGCTTTTACAGACTCTTGCATAACATCACCAAGCTTCCCTGTAATTTGCATTCTACCTTTGCCAGGCATGGTAACAGTTTCAATTTTTAAAATCTCACCACCATATTCTGTCCATGCTAAACCAGTCACAATTCCTACTCTATTTTCACTTTCCAATTCACCAAATTTAAATTTCGGTACTCCTAAAAAGTCAGTTAAGTTTTTAATGTTTACTTCAACTTCTTTTTCCTCACCAGCAACAACTTTTTTAACAACTTTTCTTGCAACTTTAGAAATTTCTCTTTCAAGATTTCTAACACCAGACTCTTTAGTGTAACATCTAATTATCTCTTTAATTATATCACTACCTAGTTTCATTTCTTTGTCTTTAACACCATTATCTTTAATTTGTTTTGGAAGAAGATATTTGTTAGCAATGTTAATTTTTTCATCTTCTGTATAACCAGCCAATCTAATAACTTCCATTCTATCTAATAGTGGAGGAAGTATATTGAGTGTATTAGCTGTAGTAACAAACATTACATCTGATAGATCATAATCAACTTCTAAATAATGATCATTAAATGCTGTATTTTGCTCTGGATCTAAAGCCTCTAATAGTGCGGAAGAAGGATCACCTCTATAGTCGTTTCCAATTTTATCGATCTCATCTAATAAAATTAAAGGATTTTTAGTTCCAGCTTTTTTCATCATTTGAATTATTTTTCCTGGTAAAGAACCTATGTAAGTTCTTCTATGACCTCTTATTTCTGCCTCATCTCTCATACCACCAACAGACATTCTTACAAATTCTCTGTTTGTGGCTTTGGCAATTGATTTTCCTAAAGATGTTTTTCCAACACCTGGGGGTCCAACTAAACACAGGATAGGACCCTTAATTTTTTCCATTCTTTTTTGAACAGCTAAAAATTCTATAATTCTTTCCTTAACTTTTTCTAGGCCAAAATGATCTTTATCTAAAATATTTAATGCTTTAGTAAGATCAATATCAACCTCACTCTTTTTATGCCAAGGAAGCTCCGTCATCCAATCTAAATAATTTCTAACAACCGTTGCCTCTGCAGACATTGGACTCATGTTTTTTAATTTTTTCAATTCTTGTAAGCATTTTTTTTCAACCTCTTTCGGCATTTTAGCTTTTAAAATTGCCTTATTAAGGCTTGTGCTTTCATCTTTTCCATCTTCAATTTCACCTAATTCTTTTTGGATAGCTTTTAATTGTTCGTTTAAATAATACTCTCTTTGAGTTTTTTCCATTTGAGTTTTAACTCTACCTCTAATTCTTTTCTCTACACCAATAATACTTGTTTCATTTTCCATTATTTTAACAATTGAATTTAATCTTTTTTTAACATCTGGCGTTTCGAAAATTTGTTGTTTTTCTGAAATTGTCGCTGTTATATGAGATGCTATATTATCAGCTATTTGAGAGGGCTCTTTTAATTGTTTTATGGTGCTAATAGTTTCACTTGAAATCTTTTTATTAATAGAAGTAAGTTTTTCTAATCTTCTTACTGCTGTAACAGCTAATGGGTATAAGTCCTCATCGTCGTTAACAATATCATTAAAAGCTGTATATTCACACGTTATAAATTTTTCATTATCTTTAAAATCTAAAATTTTAACTCTTTTAATACCCTCAACTAAAACTTTTACTGTTCCGTCTGGTAATTTTAAAAGTTGAAGTATACTACCCTCACATCCATACATAAAAATATCTGTTTTTTTTGGATCATCTATTTCAGAGTTACGTTGAGTGACTAGAATAATTTTTTTATCTTTTTTCATTACTTCATTTAATGCAGAAATTGATTTATCTCTTCCTACAAAAAGTGGAATAACCATACTAGGAAATACTACTATGTCTCTAAGTGGTAATAACGGTGAAGAAATTTTAACATCCATATCCCTAAATATGGATATAATAATTTATATTGCAATACCTTTTTCCAATTTATTAAGGTTATTAAGCCGCTGATGTCTTTCCAGGCTTGGATTTATTGTCAGTTTTAGCGTGTACCACGATTGGTTGTGATTGGCCTTTTACTGCAGCTGAATCAACTATTACTTCTTCAATATTATCTGCACTCGGTAAATCATACATAGTTTTTAATAAAATATTTTCCAATATTGATCTCAAACCTCTTGCTCCAGTTTTTTTTCTTATTGCTTTAAGAGCTATTTCTTTCAAAGCACTTTCTTTAAAGGTAAGCTTAGCTCCATCAAGTTTAAATAATTCTTGATATTGTTTCATTAAAGAATTTTTTGGCTCTTGTAATATCTTAATTAAAGATTTTTCATCTAAATCTTCCAAAGTTGCGATCATAGGTAATCTTCCAATAAATTCTGGTATTAAACCATATTTTAATAAATCTTCTGGTTCTAAACCTTTCATCCATTCACCAGTTTTTTTATCTTGTGTATTTTTAACATCTGCTCCAAAACCGATTGAAGTTCCTTTGTCTCTTTGAGATATAATTTTATCTAAACCAGCGAAAGCTCCTCCACAAATAAATAAGATATTTGTAGTATCAACTTGTAAAAATTCTTGTTGAGGATGTTTTCTTCCTCCTTGAGGTGGAACACTTGCAATCGTTCCTTCCATTATTTTAAGTAATGCTTGTTGTACTCCCTCGCCGGAAACATCTCTAGTAATTGAAGGGTTTTCAGATTTTCTGCTTATCTTATCTACTTCATCAATATATACGATTCCTCTTTGTGCTTTTTCAACATTATAATCTGCTGCCTGCAATAATTTTAAAATGATATTTTCTACATCTTCGCCAACATATCCCGCTTCAGTAAGGGTTGTAGCATCAGCCATGGTGAAGGGAACATCCAAAATTCTAGCCAAAGTTTGAGCTAATAAAGTTTTTCCACAGCCAGTAGGTCCAACTAAAAGAATATTTGATTTAGCAAGCTCAACATTTTTACTAGTTTTATTTTCGTAATTTAATCTTTTATAATGATTGTGTACCGCTACTGATAAAACTTTTTTAGCATGAGTTTGTCCAATGACATAGTCATCTAAAACTGTACAAATTTCTTTTGGTGAGGGTAAGCCATCTTGATGTTTTACAAAAGTATCTTTACCTTCCTCTTTGATTATATCCATACAAAGTTCTACACATTCATCACAGATAAAAACTGTAGGACCTGCTATAAGCTTTCTGACTTCATGTTGACTCTTTCCACAAAAGGAACAGTAAAGTATATTTTTATTATTTGTGCTCATAAAATTTTAACGAATCAGTTAACACATCCTATTATAAATGACTCATACTTATCAAGTTCAGAATATTTAAAATCCAATATGTAGTGTTTTAAGATCTTTTCTCTACTACTTCATCTATTAGACCAAAAGATTTTGCTGTATCAGCTGTCATAAAATTATCTCTTTCCAAAGCTGACTTAATTTCATCAACTGTCTTGCCAGTATGTTTTGAGTAAATTTCATTTAATCTTTTTTTTAAAGCCAAAACTTCATTTGCATGAATTTCTATATCTGTTGCTTGTCCCTGAAATCCTGCTGAAGGTTGATGAACCATTATCCTAGAGTTTGGTAAAGAAAATCTTTTTCCCTTGGTTCCAGCTGAAAGCAAGAAAGAACCCATTGAAGCAGCTTGACCTATACATAAAGTAGAAATATCTGGCTTGATATATTGCATAGTGTCATAAATTCCTAACCCTGCTGTTACCAACCCACCTGGACTATTAATATATAAATAAATTTCTTTTTTTGGATCTTCTGCTTCTAAAAATAAAAGTTGAGCCGTTACTAGAGAAGCAACATTGTCATTTATTTGGCCAGTTAAAAAAATAATTCTTTCTTTTAAAAGCCTTGAATAAATGTCATATGCCCTCTCACCTTTATTTGATTGTTCAACAACCATAGGAACAAGATTGCTCATAAATTCTGATAGTTTGTTTGTCATAAGTTGATTCGTTTTACTTATACAACTTGAGATTACTTTTTGCTAACTTTTTTTGTTTTTTTAATTGATGGTTTGGTTTTTGTAGGTTTTGGCTTAGTTTTGTTGGCTGAAGATTTTTTTGACTCTACCTTTTTTTCAGGCTTTCTTTGGTCTTTGAGTTCCTGATCAAGTTGTTGTTTTTGAGACTGTTTTAAAATTTTTTCAGCTTCATCTTTAGTAATTTCTTTTTTATTTGATTTTGCTTTTTCTTTAATAAGGTTAATAATTTTATCTTCATAAACAGTGCCTCTTAAACTTGCAACTGCTGAGGGGTTCTTTTGATAAAAGTCCATAACCATTTTTTCTTGACCTGGCATCATTCTAATTTGTTTCTGAATTTCAGATTGTAATTCCTGTTCTGTAACTTTTACTTGATTTTTTTCACCAAATTCATTTAAAATTAAACCAACTTTAATTCTTTTTTTTGCTATCTCTTCAAAATTTTTTCTACTTTTTTTTATATCTTCCTCTGACATGCCTTGTGAGAGAACTTTGATTTCTTCTTCCATTAAATTTTCTGGAATTTCACTTACTTTAAAATTTTCAATTTCTTTTAAAATTTGATTTTTAGATAGTCTATCAAGAGAGTTTTTATATTCATCATTAATTTGTTTCGTAATCAATAATTTAAGATCTTGTAAATCTTTGGCACCTAAATTTTTTGCAAAATCATCATCAACTTTAGTTTCTTCAGGAATTTTGATTGATAAAACTTTACAATTAAATTTTGCTTTTTTATTAATTAAATTTTTTTCTGGAAAATTTTCTGGTAAGGTAGCTTCTACTACTTTTTCATCACCATTTTTAACTCCAACTAACTGTTTATCAAAACCTTTTAAGAATAAATCTTTACCTAATGTTAACTGAGTATTCTTGCCCTCACTTCCTTTGAAAGGTTTTTCATCAACAGTTGCTGTATAATCAAATGTTACTAAGTCGCCTTCTTTAGCTTTAGCGTCTTTAGCATCTTTAAAACTTGGTTGGTTTTTTGCTATTTCTTTAATTCTTTTGTCAGTTTCTTTTCCATCGATCTTAACTGTATATTCATCAAATTTTAAATTTTCTATAGATTTAATTTCTACTTTGGGTAATTCTGTTACAGATAAGACATATTCTAAATCCTTATCTTCTCCATAAGTTTTAAGATCTAATTTTGGCTGACCAGCAGGTTTAATTTTATTTTCTTCTAAAGCTTTTGTAGATGTTTCTTTTAACACTTTATCTAAAACTTCATTATAAACTGCTTTTCCAAATTGCCTTTTCAATATTTCTCTCGGAACTTTTCCTGGTCTAAAGCCTTTCAAATTTATAGTTCCCTTAATTTCCTCATATTTTTCATCTATATAAGTATTCATAGTTTTTTTATCTATGAATATCTTAAGATCTTTGTTTAAACCTTTTTTATTTTCTATTGTAACTTTCATAAAATTTAAATGGTAGGGCGAAAAGGACTCGAACCTTCACAGATTGCTCTATCGGTTCCTAAGACCGACGCGTCTACCAATTCCGCCATCGCCCCACAAATTTAGAGTTTTATATATGATTGAAACTATTTGTCCAACGACAATTATTGTAAATTATATTAAATTTCCCTTATAATAATAAAATGATTATTTCACCTTGTATAAGTATCTGCAAAACTGATCCTAGCACAGGTTATTGCTACGGTTGTGGCAGAAGCAATGAGGAAAAAAGAATTTGGAAAATTGAAGATACAACTAGTGAATGGAAAGAAGAAAACCTTAAGATTATTAAAAAGAGGTTAACAGGTTGGCAATTAAAAAGTTTTGAAGAGTCCTATACATATAAAATTGAAAATGGTATTTCTTTATTTAAAAAAAATTTGAAAAATGAGTAAAACTTCAATTGTAATAATTATCTACATTATAGGACTTATTTTTGGAGCTGTAGTTCTTAAAATCTGGAGTGCAGACACAAGTATTTTAAAGGGTCTTTTAGGGTTGGGTTGGACAGCTCTTCTTTTGATAGGAATATTTTTTGCTGAGAAGAATGAAAAAAATTAGATACCTAGTTTTTCTTTTTTTTATAATTTTGCCTTTTCAGAATTCAAATTCAGAAATAATCATTATGAGTGCCTGTGATGACAAACAAGATGAATTTTTAAAGAATGAGTACATTCTAAATCTTAATGAATTAATGATGACTAGAAACTACGTTTATAAAGAAAAAACGTATCAAAAATATAGAATAACAGATTTAAGTGTTAAAAAGTCTAATTCATACGTGAGAAATATTTATGAAGAAGATGGAAAAATTTTTACTCACAAACATGGTTATCCTCAATTTTATACTCAAATTTTTTTTGAGAAAGGAAAACAAGAAATATTTATGAAAACAGTACTTAATGATGAGGAGGGTATTTCAAAAATATCAACATGTAAAAAGATAGAAAAGTTTAAAGAAGAAAGTTAATTTTTTTTTTTATTTTTTTTAAAGTTTCTTTTCCTTGTTCCAAATTGACTGTTAGTAATATTACTCCTATGCTTGGCGTAAGCTTGTTTTTGCGCTTGTTTCATTGCTCTCTTTGATGACATAATCTTTAATATTCTGTTTCTATATTGCCTATTTTTTTTAATCTTATATTAGAAATTACGATTTCTCCAGAACTAGGAGCATAATTTAGTGCTTCAGAAATTACCACATAATGTGTAACAAAAACCAAATTCTTTTTACCATCCCATTCATTTATATATTTTTTAAGATTTTTAATTTGCTTTGTTCTATTTTTTGAAAATTTTTCACTAAAGAATGAATTGAGAAAGTTGTTTGTTTCAAATTTTTCAAATGCTATCTCTGCAGTTTCTTTACATCTGCACCACTCACTTGATATAACTTTATCGATTGGGATTAGATTTGTTTTAAAATAATCTCCAATATTTTTGGCTTGTTCTCTGCCTTCTACACTTAAATTTCTTTGTGTTGAGCAATCATTGATATCAAAATTATCTGGATCTCCTCCGCCAGGCGCATAAGCATGCCTTATAAAAATTAAATTACCACCATTTTTGAGATTTTTTAAAACTTGAAATTCTGTATCTGCTTTAATTCCATTTGTTAAAATTAAAAATATAATTAAAATAAAGTTTAATAATCTCATTAATGAATATTAAATTTAAAAAATTGAATAAAACAATAGTTAATTGTAAAAAATGTCCCCGATTAACTAATTTTATAAAAAAAATTTCAATTGAAAAAAGGAAACAAAATATAAATGAAAAATATTGGGGAAAACCAGTCACTGGATTCGGTGATACAAATGCTAGACTTATGATTATTGGTTTAGCTCCTGCAACTCATGGAGGCACTAGAACAGGAAGGGCATTTACAGGAGATAAATCTGGTGATTTTTTATTTAAAAGTCTTTATTCAGTTAAAATAGCTAATCAAAATTTTTCTAATAATATCAAAGATGGTTTAATATTAAAATCTACATATATAACTAATATATTAAAATGTGTACCACCAGGTGATAAACCCATGAAAAATGAACTTACATCATGTTCAAGTTATTTTGTTAAAGAGCTTGATTATTTAAAAGATTTAAAAGTTATTGTAACCCTTGGAAAAGTTGCTTTTGATAATTGTCTTAAAATATATAAAAAAAGATTTAAAATTAATCAAAAAATTTATTTTAAACATAATAAAAAATATTTATTACCAGATGGTAGAATATTGATAGCTTGTTATCACCCAAGCCCTCGAAATGTTAATACTAAAGTTGTAACTTCCTCAATGATTAATCAATTATTTCGTAAAGCAAAAAAAATTGCTAAGTTTTAATAGTGTCACAAAAATAAGGTTTAAATTTAGAATAAATTTCATCCGGAATTTTAACTGGCTTTCCATCAGTATTAACAAAAACTAAATGAACTTGGGCTTCAACAATTATATCGTCAGCTTTTGTAATTATTTGATTCATGAAAAAAGATGTTTTTGTAATAGATTTAACAAAAGATCTTACAGTTAATTTGTCCTCTAAATGAGCAGATTTTTTATATTCAATATTACAAGCTTTAACTATAATTAAAGACTTAAAATTATCTTTAATTTTTTTGTTACTATATCCAATTGAAAACAAAGCTTCAGTTCTTGCTCTCTCTAAAAATTTCAAATAATTTGCATAATAAACTACTCCACCAGAGTCAGTATCTTCATAATAAACTTTCAATTTATGAAAGAAATTTTCATGCATAAAAAAAGTATATCAAATTATTATTATTCTGTAGAAAAATAAATATTCTGGAAATAAGCGATGGATTTCATTTTTGAATTATCAGTATCCGACATAATAGCCAATCCATCTAATTCATTTACATCTAAATTGTGAAATCTCTTAAAATCATCTTTTACATTTGCTTTCACTGTTACCCACTCATTTAAGTTTTCTTTTGTCGTTGATAACACATAGTCTATCGATTTTTTTGTATATGGGCTTGGCCAATTTAACCCGATATCGTTATTACTTGAAAAAACATAATTAATTGCTCTATTTGATAAAGGTGTAGCTCCTGTCTTTTTTATCACGAAAACTCTTGCCGCATAATCGTGTCCTTTTTTTGTATTTTCTTTTATGCCAGACAAATCTTTCTCAACTTTCCATGTAATATTTATGAAAGGTGTCTTGTTTAAGTCAATTTTGATTTCTTTACCTAGACCTGAGGCGGCGTTATCAGCAACAGATTTTAAAAATGAACCATTTTCATTGATTCCTACAGTATAATTAGTTTTATTATCTGCCCCCCTCACCTTTCTTACCTCTAAATTAGAAAACTCAGTCTCAGTAAAATCAAATACCTTTATTTCATCTGCTAAAGAGGTAGTGGCAACTATAAGTAAAGTTATTAAAGTTTTTAATACAAGTTTCATAAATATTTTTTAAAAAAATTTGTTAATACATTATTTTGACAAAATTTAAACATTCAAAATTCAACTTTTAGTTCTATATCAATAATATGAAGACAATATCCATTTTTATACTACTTATTTACTGGTCAATAATGATTTTTGCTCCCATTATGTCTAAAGATGTCAAGTTTAGTAGAGCTAAAGTTAATAATATTAAAATGGTTGAGCAGAAGCCTCGAAGTTAATAAGTCGAACGACCACCACTTATATCAAATACAGCTGCAGTTGAAAAAGTATTCTCCTCTGAGGAAAGCCAACAGACTAAGGATGTGAATTCTTCAACCTCTAAAAATCTGCCTCTTGGTACCTTGGAAAGCATTCTTTGGACATGTTCTTTAGTCATTTGGTCCAAAATTCGAGTATTAGCACCTGCAGGTGTGATTGCATTAACTGCTATATTTTTGTCAGCAAGTTCTTTACCTAGAGATTTCGTGAGACCTATAGCTCCTGCTTTTCCAACACTATATGCACTTGCATTAGCATTGCCGTCTTTTCCAGCAACTGAAGCAACATTTACAATTCTACCGTAGTTATTTTTAATCATATTGGGCACTATTGTTCTGCAACAGTTGAAAGTTCCCATTATGTTAATATCAACAACTTTTTTCCACATCTCCACATCATATTCCCATAATGATGCTGTAGGACCTGTTATTCCAGCATTGTTGATTAAAATATCAATATTTGTTTTTTTTGTTATTTCTTTTATGCAATTTTCAACTTCTTTATAATTAGATATATCTACAATATTTGAGCTTAAATTCGCGTTATCTAAATCTCTCTTAGCTTTTTCTGTCATTTTAGGATCTATGTCCCAAATTATTACCTTTGCACCTGAATTTAAAAAACGTTTAGCAATATCTAGACCAAATCCTTGGGCTCCACCAGTAACAAGAGCAGTTCTATTTTTAAAATCAAAGTTAATTTTTTCCATTTTTTTATTTTTTTGCTAATAAATAATATGTAAATCCAGCAACAAATGCACCTATTATCCATGAATATGAATGTAGAAACATTAAATTTGAATTCCAAATAGTTGATGCTGAAAAAATAAAACCTAAAATTAAAGAATAAACTCCTTTAATATGCCACCCTCCAGAATAAAAATATTCTCCATTACTTTCTAACGAATAAATATCTTTATTTATTAAATTCTTGTTTCTTATTAAATAAAAATCTGAAATCATAATTCCAAATATTGGACCAAATAATGCACTAAAAGTATCTATAAAAGATAAAATTCCAATTTGACTTAAGTAGGTTAACCAAAAAATTCCTACTAAAAAACCCATCAGTACAATTATAAAACTAGAACTTTTCAAAGTAAGTGATGAAGGAGAAAGGTTAATTAATGAATATTGTGATGGTATAAAGTTTGCAATCAAATTTGTTGATGCTGAGGCAATAATTATAAAAATCAAAACTAAATTTGTAATTAGTAAATTATCTAATTTTCCAATTATATCTGAAGGATTTGTGAGTATTCTATTCAAATTTTCAGGATCTTGTTTTAAAAAAGCATCTGCTCCAGTAACAATAAATAATGTAAAAAATGAGAAAATAAACAAGTTTAATATTAAACTTAAATTTCCTTTTTTAAGTTCATTCTCATTTTTAACGTAACGAGAAAAATCACCAAAACTTAAAATTATAATTGAAAAGTATGCAAAAATTGTACCTGTTACAGTAATTAAAGGTGCAATATTATTCTTATCAACAAAATTACTATAATCAAAAGATTTTATAAATGCATTTGATGTAAATTTTACGTCACTTAATAAAATTGAAAAAAAGAAAACAGTCATTCCTAAATAAACTGCAATGGCAGAAAACTTTATTAATTTTTTATTTAAAATCATTCCAGCACTAAATAAAAAACCTTGAACAAAAATTACAAGTGTAATTGAAAACCAATCAATAATGTTTAAACCTAAAAAAAAAGTTAAAAAAATATCTTGATCAAGGAATTCAGAATTATATGAAAAAATTCCTATTCTTATTAAATAGACAACTGCTTTTGATAGAAAGTATGTTTGAATACCAAACATAAAAATTCCTACTAAACATCTGAATAAACCAAATAATTTTGATCCATTGAAACCTAAAGACGATCTCAACAAAACTACAAAGGGTAAACCATAATTTTGTGATGGTTTACCAATTAAATTTGAAAAAAAATATACTAGTAGTGAACCCAATAACGTTCCAAAAAAAACAACAAATGAATTTAAATCATATATAAAATATAGAGACGCAATAAGTGAAAATCCTATAATGCTTTGAATATTTATGCCCCAAAAACAAAATAAATCTTTCCAGTCCCAATTTTTATCGTTGGGATTTACAGAGACCAAATCCCAATTAATTAGAGTTTTTTTTGACTTTTGTTGACTCACTTAAACAATATAAAACTAAAATATTCTACTGTCCATATAAGAGAGTTGGCAACCAAAGAGCAATTTGAGGAAATACAATAATTAGAATTAAACCTATTACTTGCAGAACCATAAATTGCATCATTCCATAATAAATGTCTTTAAGATCCCATTCCGGTACCACTCCTTTTAAAAAATATGCTGAAAGTGCAACTGGAGGAGATAGCCAGGCGGTTTGTAGATTTACGGCAACTAAAATTGCGAACCATGTTAAATTAAATCCTAATGCTTCAACTAAAGGTAATATAATTGGAATTATTATCATCACGATAGGAACCCATTCCAAAGGCCAACCTAATAAAAAAATCATAACCATTATCATTGCCAGAATTAAATATTTGTTCATTTCTAATCCCAATAAAAATTCAGTTAATAAAGTTGGTGTTCCTAATCTTGCAAAAACTGCTCCAAAAAAATTAGAAGCTGCAACTAAAACCATTATTAAAGCGGTGATCTCTAAAGTTTTTACAAGAGCTTCTTGTAATTTTGGTAATGTTAATTTTTTATAAGCTAAAGATAGTAATAATGCTCCCATAGCACCACAGCCTGCAGCTTCTGTTGGAGTGGCGAATCCAAACAAAATACTTCCTAAAGCAGCAAATACTAATGCTGCTGGTGGAACTAACCCAAGAAAGAACTCAACCCACACTTCTTTCATGCTAGCAGCTCTCATGTCTTCAGGTAAAACGGGTCCAAGCTTTGGATTAATCATACATCTGATAGTGGTGTATGCCGCATATAAAGTTGCAAGTAAAATTCCAGGAAAAATAGCTGCCGCAAATAAATCAATCACAGGTATTTCCATGATTGGGCCCATGACAACAAGCATGATGCTTGGAGGTATTAAAATACCTAAAGTTCCACCGGCAGTGATTGTCCCTGCTGCAAGTCTGACGTCGTATCCTGATCTATTCATGGATTTTGCTGCCATAATTCCTAAAATTGTAACTGAGGCACCAACAATTCCTGTAGCGGCTGCAAATATTACTGAAACAAATAAAACTGCATAATATAAAGAGCCTTTTACTTTAGCTAACATTAATTGAAAGGCAGAAAATAATCTTTCCATTAATCCAGCCTGTTCCATCATTATTCCCATAAAGACAAAAAGTGGAACAGCGGCTAAAGTCTGTTCGGTCATTACCATAGAAAATTGGAGGGTCATTAAATAGAAAACTAATTTTCCGAATCCCAAGTAGCCAAATACAAAACCTAAAAAAATTAAAGTAAACGAAATTGGAAAACCAACAAATATTGCAAAAAGCATTACTCCAACGAGGATAAATCCTAAAATTGCTGGATCCATAAATTCTGCAATCATTTAGACTCTCCTGGCCACTGACCTTTTTTTGCAGCCCAATAACTTTTAAGTAATTCTGAAATTCCCTGAATAAGTAAGAAAATAATTCCAATTAATAAACAGGTTTTTATAGGCCACATATAGGGCATCCATGTTGTATCCATGCCCCTCTCACCTCTTTGTATAGACTCGCCCACATAGCCAATAGTCATATAAAGAAAAACTATTAAACCGGGAAAATAAAATATTAAATAAAGCCAAAAATCTATAAGCCCTTGATTTTTAGTTTTAAAATTTCTGTATAAAAAGTCTGCTCTTATGTGAACACCTCTCGAAAGAGCATAGCCTGCTCCTAACATAAATAATGCTCCATATAAAAATCGACTTATGTCGTAGGCCCATATAGTTGGTGAATGAAACAATTTTCTTGCTAACACTTCGTAGGTCATTGCAAATATTAAAGGCATTAATATCCAGCAAACTACATTACCAACCCATTTGCTAAATTTGTCTATATTAACAATTGATTTTGCCATCCATAATGGCATGTCATCTGGCATTCTACCTGAACCACCTCGCCTTTCAGCGATCATTTCATCTGATATATCTAACTTTGATGGTTCTTCTGCCATAAAATTCTGATTAAAAAAAATTAGAGCGGACTATAAAAGTCCGCTCTAACAAATTTAGATTAATTACTGATTACTTTAATGTTGCTGCGTGAGCCATTCCTAGCTTCGCATTAGACATTTGAGCACCACTCCAGAAAGGAACGGCAACATCAGCAAACTCTTTCATAGAGTCATATACTTTTTTGAAAAATGCATTTTTCTCAGCATTTTTGTTTAAAGTTGCTTTTGCTGCAGCCATATATTCTACGAAGTAGTCAGATGGAGTGTCTTCTAATTTTACTCCATGCTTAGTAGTTAACTGTTGTAAAGCTTTTCCGTTTTCATAGATTCTGTAGCTTAAAGATTTTGCTAATGAAGCATTAGCAGCAACTTCAAGAGACTTCTTCTCATGAGCACTCATTGCTTTATAAGTTTTTCCAGTAATATAAAAGTCAGCATTTACCACTACTTGGTGTAATCCTTGTAGGTAATAATGCTTTAACACTTTTTGGAAACCAAAAACCATATCTGGCTTCGGACAACACCACTCAGCAGCATCGATAGTTCCTGCTTCTAAAGCTGGTAGAATATCTCCACCACCCATAGCAACAGATGCTATACCGATGTCTTTATAAGTTTGTCCTGGAATTCCTGGAGGAGTTCTGAACTTATATTTTCTAAAGTCAGCCATATCTTTAATTGGTTTTGGAAACCAACCTAAAGCTTCTGGTCCAACTGGTTGAAGCATAAATCCTTTAATGTCTCTTCCCATTTCTTTCCAAAGTTGGTCGTATAATTCTTTACCACCACCATATTGGAACCAAGATAAGAAAGCCAAGTTGTCAATACCAACACCACCACCAGCTACTGGCGAACCAAATAACATAGCAGCAGGGTGATCACCTGACCAATAGTGTGTCCATGCGAAACCACAATCGATCAATCCCTTGTCTACTGCGTCTAGAGTCTCTTTAACTCCAACAACAGCTCCTGCAGGTAGTATTTCAAACTTTAACGATCCACTCGTTAACTCAGTTACTGTGTCAGTAAAGTCCTTTAACATTTTCACTTCATCAGCTTTAGTGTTTAGAACAGTCTGACATTTAAGTGTTTTTGCTGCATTAGCACTTGATGTAAATCCAAGGACTAAAATAGTCGCAAATAACATTGAAATGATTTTTTTCATTATTTTTTCCTCTTGTTAATTATAAAGGACGCATACAATCAGAAAAATATAGCTGACACAAGTGACAATTGATTAATATTGCGTATAAATAATAAAAAATAAAAACTACTATTCAACTAGAAATGGAAAAATTTGATTTTATAATTATTGGTGCCGGATCAGCTGGGTGTGTTTTAGCCAATAGACTTTCAGAAAATCCACAAAACAAAATTCTTTTAATCGAAGCAGGCGGCAAAGATAATAATCCATGGATTCATATTCCAGTTGGTTATTATAAAACTATGCATAACCCAAAAGTTGATTGGTGTTATAATACTGAGCCCGATGAAACTATGGCTAATAGATCCATTCCATATCCTAGAGGGAAAACTTTAGGTGGGAGTTCATCAATTAATGGACTGTTGTATATAAGGGGACAAGAACAAGATTATAATATCTGGAGACAACTAGGAAATAAAGGTTGGGGGTGGAAAGATGTTTTGCCGTACTTTATTAAATCAGAAAATCAAGAAAGAGGTAAAAATGAATTTCATGGTAGCGATGGGCCATTATCAGTTTCTGATCCAAGAATAAAATTAGATTTATTAGAAAAATTTATGGATGCTGCTGAAGAAAAAGGAATTCCCAAGGTAGATGATTTTAATAAAGGAGATAATTTTGGATGTGGTTATTTCCAAGTAACTGAAAAAAATGGTTTAAGATGTAGTGCTGCAGTTGGATATTTAAATCCAGTAAAAAAAAGAAAAAATTTGAAAATTGAAACTAATTGTCATGTACAAAAAATTAATTTCCAAGGAACCAAAGCTGTTAGTGTATCATTTTGGAAAGATAATCAATTATTCACAATTCAAGCAAATAGAGAAATTCTATTGAGTGCCGGTTCTATTGGATCTACACAAATATTGCAGACCTCTGGAATTGGATGTGGAAACAAGCTAACAAATTTGGGCATTAAAGTAGTAAAGGAGTTAAATGGTGTAGGTAAAAATTTACAAGATCATTTAATGTTTAGGCCAGTTTACAAGATTAAGAATATCAAGTCTTTAAATAAAAAAATTAATAGCTTATTTGGAAATTTATTAATTGGTTTAGAGTTTATATTTAATAGATCTGGTCCTATGACAATGGGTGCAAGTCAACTTTGTTTATTTGCTAAAAGTGACTCATCAAGAGAGACTCCTAACTTACAATTTCACGTCCAACCAATAAGTACAGATAAATTAGGTGGTGCTGCACTTCATGATTTTCATGCCTTCACACCTACTGTAGCAAATATTAGGCCAACAAGTCGTGGAGAGATTAATATTGTAAGTAGTGACAGTAGAGAAAAACCAAAAATTAAAATGAATTATTTATCTACTCAAGATGATAGAAAAGTTGCTGCTGATGGATTAAGACTAGTAAGAGATATTGTTTTTAAAAGTGAAACATTTCAAAAATTTCATCCTGAAGAACTTAGACCAGGTTCTCAATTTCAATCTGATGAAGAACTCGTTCAAGAAGGGAGTAAATTTACCCAAACTATTTTTCATCCAGTAGGTACATGTAAAATGGGAAATGATGAAAATTCAGTTGTAAATGATGAATTGAAAGTCCATGGGATACAAAATTTAAGAATTATAGATGCATCTATAATGCCTAATATCACATCAGGTAATACTAATGCTCCTACGATAATGATTGCAGAAAAAGGTGCTGATATGATACTAGGAAACTAATGTTTGCTGAATTATTCACCCCTGAAAAATTAACTATATTAAGTCAAATAATTTTAATCGATCTTGTTTTAGCTGGTGATAATGCAATTATTATTGGAATGGTTGCATCTAAGTTTCCTTTAGAACAAAGAAAAAAAATTATTTTTTGGGGTATTGGTGGAGCAGTAATATTAAGAATAATTTTAACTTTATTAACAGCATACTTATTACAAATTACAGGTTTAAGATTAGTAGGTGGATTACTTCTTCTTTATATAGTCTATAAACTTTATACAGATGTCATTAAAGGTGCTGATCACGAAGACAACATTAAAGTTGATAATTCAAGTTTTTTAAAAGCTATTTGGACAATTTTATTGGCAGATTTTACAATGAGTTTAGATAATGTTTTAGGTGTTGCTGGTGCAGCAGGAGACCATTATGGTTTGTTAGTTTTTGGTCTTATTTTGTCAATAATTTTAATGGCTACAGCAGCAACATTAATATCTAATTGGATTAAAAAATATAAATGGATTGCTTGGGCTGGTTTATTAGCAATACTTCTTGTTGCTATTGAGTTGATTTATACAGATATTAAAATATTATTTTTATAATGTTCTTAAAAAAATATAATCTTAAAAATAAAACTGCTGTAATTACAGGTGCTGGAAAAGGTCTTGGAAGAGCGTGTGCAATAGCTTTGGCAGAGGCTGGAGCAAATCTAATCATAATTAGTAGAACTAAAAAAGATTTGGATGAGGTTTCTAGCAAGATAAAAAAATTTAAATCAAAAAGTAAATCCTACGTTTGCGACATCACAAATTATATTAAAATTAAAGAAATTATAAATAAACAATCTAAAATAGACATCTTAATCAATAATGCTGGAAATAACATCCCAGAGCATTTCACAAAAGTTAAAACCAAAGATATGGAATATCTTGTAAAAATTAATACTATGGCAACTTTTAATCTAGCGCAGCTATGTGCCTTAAAAATGATAAAGCTTAAAAATAGAAAAAAAATTGGTGGTTCTATTGTTAATATGTCATCCCAAATGGGACACGTTGGTGGACCAATAAGGAGTGTATACAATATGACAAAATTTGGGTTAGAGGGACTTACAAAGGGCATGTCTATTGATCTTGCAAAATATAATATAAGAGTAAATACAGTATGCCCAACATTTGTAGTAACTCCAATGACTAGTAAATTTTTAAAAAGTAAAAAATTTAAAAAAGAAGTTTTAGGAAATATTCCACTTGGAAGATTTGCAGAACTGTCAGATGTTGCTACAGCAGCTGTTTTTTTATCATCAGATGCTGCATCTATGATTACAGGAACCTCATTACTGGTTGATGGTGGATGGACTGCAAAATAATAAATAAATTATTTTTAATTTTAATTATTTTTGTTCCAACACAAATTAATGCAGTAGAATTTAAAGGTAAATTTTTACAAGGTCATTTTATTGTTGGATTAACTGATCCAGCGGCTCAAATTATAATTGGTAAAAAAGAAGTTAAAGTATCAAAGGATGGATATTTTGTCTTTGGAATTGATAGAGATAGAAAATTTGACTTAACAATAATTGAAATAAAAAACGGAAAAAAAGAAAAAATAATTAAGAAAGTTTTAAAAAGAAAATACAATATACAAAGAATAGATGGCTTAGAGGAAAGTAAGGTTACACCACCAGAATCTGTATATAAAAGGATTAAAGAAGAAAATAATAAAATTGGAGAAGCGAGAGCAATCAATTCTGATTTATCTTTTTTTAAAGATAAATTTATAATGCCTGTTGAGGGAATTATAAGTGGAGTATATGGAAGCCAAAGAATTTTAAATGGAAAACCTAGATGGCCTCATTATGGAATAGATATTGCTGCAAAAAAAGGTACGATGATTAAATCTTCAGGTTCAGGAACTGTAACTATGGCAGAGGACGATCTTTATTACACTGGTGGGACAATAATTATGGATCATGGACATGGCATTTCAACAATATATTCACACCTAGAAACTGTCTTAGTCTCAGTTGGTGACAAAATCAATCAAGGAGATATTATTGGGACAGTTGGTTCTACGGGAAGATCTACAGGACCTCATTTAGATTTTAGAGTAAATTGGTTTCAAACTAGACTCGATCCAATGTCCGTTATAGATTAACATAATGAAATCTTTACTAGAAAAAACATCTGATAAACTTGTAAATGCTTTTCTTAAAAATAAAATAATTGCACCGATCCCATCTAAATTTACAAAAAAACTCAAAGAGGCACAAAAATTAAGAGTCTTATGTGAAAGTAAAATAAAACATCCAGTAATTGGCTTTAAGGCTGCTGGTACTGGTATTCCTTTAATTAAAAAATTTAAAGAAAAAGAACCATTTTATGCTTCTGTATATAAAAGAAATTTTTTGAAAAGTGGAAAAAAAGTAAAAATAAATAAATCAACTTTAGGTATCGAACTTGAAGTCTGTTATAAAATAAAAAAATCTTTTTTTTCATCAAAAGGTTCAATAACAGTAAAAAATATATCTAACTTTATTTCTCACATGGCACCATGTATCGAAGTAGTTGGTTACAGACAAAGAAAAAAAGGAATTACTTCTTTTGGTGATTTATGTAGTGATTTTGGAGCTAATGTAAAATTTCTCGTAGGATCTATAAAAAAATATAAGAAAATAAAAATTAGCAATTTAAAAACGAATATTGCTAACAAAAAAATTAATCAGAGTGTAGATGGCAATACAAGCACTGTTTATATAAATCCATTAAATTCATTAAGATTTGTATTAAATAAAGTCAAAAAAGATAAAATAAACTTGAATAAAGATTTTTGGGTTTTTACGGGTTCATCTGTTGGAGTTGTTCCAATTAAAGGTAAAGGTCTTTACACGGGAAAAATAGAAAAGTTAGGAACTGTAAAGACCATTATTAAATAAAATTAATTTGTTTCTTTTCTTAATTGCTCAATCTTAATTTTTTTTTGTAAGCTTCTATTTTGATCATATAATAAATTAAATTTAATCTTTTTATTTGACTTAATAATAATATTCTTTGCATTTCTTACCTCTAAATTATCGGCTACTGCACTTATTGGTCTTTTTAGCGGATTTAAATTTACAATATTTATTTTAGAATTGTCGTTTACAATCTTTCCTTTCCATCTTCTTGGTCTAAATGGACTTATGGGAACTATTGTTAACTTTTTTGAATTCAAACTTAAGATTGGGCCATGTACTGAAAGATTATAAGCAGTGCTTCCGGCTGGAGTAGAAACTAACACTCCATCTGAAATTAATTTTTTTATTAATATTTTTGACCCATAATTAACTGATAAGGATGCGGCCTGTCTACTTTGTCTTAATATTGATACTTCATTAATTGCTAAATATTTCTTAGTCTGTTTTTTGTTATTTTTAACTGTCATTTCTAAAGGTGAAATTGTAATCATATTTGCTTTACGTAAATTCTTAATTAAGTTTTTTGGGTTAAATTTATTCATTAAAAAACCATAATTTCCAGAATTTATTCCATAAAAAAAATTTTTAGAGTTTTTATTTTTTTTCAATGTTTGGAGCATAAATCCATCTCCACCTATGACTATTGATAAATTAGGATATTTAAAATTATATTTTTTTAATATCTTTGTAAGGGCTGACCTTATCTTTAAAGATCTTTCATTTTTGTAACAAATTATTTTAAAACTTTTCATCTTAAGTGGTGCCCTCGGCCAGACTCGAACTGGCACTCCGCAAGCGGCAAGGATTTTAAGTCCTTTGTGTCTACCAATTTCACCACGAGGGCATTAATGAATTTCATGAGTATTTATGCTAATATTTATAATTGAACAAGATGAATAAGTAAATTTTTTTTCAAAAAGTGCATTAAATATAGATCTTAACATCATTTATTTACAGCTTCATTTGTTTCTATATAATTTTTTTTCCCATTTAATCGCACTTTGAATAATCTTATAAATGTTATTATATTTTGGTTTCCACTTTAAAATTTTTTTAATTTTCTTATTATTTGCATAAACTTGGTCTACATCACCCAACCTTCTGTTTTTAAATGAATAGAAAAGATTTTTTTTTATCTTTCCAAAAACTTTAACTATTTCTAAAACTGAATAGCCTCTACCATAGCCACAATTTAAAATTAATGATTTGGATTTTTTATTAATATATTTTAGGGCTTTTAAATGTATATCTGATAAATCAGAAACATGAATATAATCTCTAACACATGTTCCATCTTTAGTTTTATAATCATTCCCAAAAATATAAATATGTGGTTTTTTTTTTAAAGATTCTATAGAAATATTTTTTATTAAATGACCATATTTTTCTTGAATCTCACCAAAGTTATTAGATTGACTTGCTCCAGCTACATTAAAATACCTTAAGATAGCATAATTATATTTTAACTTTTTTGAATATGTTTTTATAATTTGTTCACTTTTATATTTTGTTAAAGCATAATAATTTTGAGGATTTGGTTTCTTTTTTTCATTAACAGCACCTTTTACATTTCCATAAATTGAACAAGAGGACGAAAAAATTATATTTTTTACCTTACTGTTCTTGCATGCCCTGACTACATTCAAGGTCCCAGATACATTATTAGAATAATATTTTTTTTTTTCAATTTGTGACTCACTTACATTTAGAAAGGCAGCTAGATGAATAATGCTATCAATTTGTTTTTTGATTATAATCTTTTTTAAAAAATTGATATTTTTGATATCACCATTAATAAAATTTGCTTTTCTATTAATTAATTTTTTAAAGCCAGTCGATAAATTATCAAAAATGAACACATTTTTTTTTTCTTTAATCAAATCTTCTACTATATGACTTCCAATATAACCCGCACCCCCTGTAACCAATATATTATTTGTTTTATTAATCATTTTATCTATATTGATATAATACATCATAAAAATGAGCAATTTAGATATTACAATATTAATGCCTTGTCTAAATGAAGAAACATGTCTTCCATATTCAATTAATAAGGCAAAGAGTTTCATTAAAAAAAATAAATTAAGAGGTGAAATTTTAATTTCAGATAATGGAAGCACTGATAAATCAATTTTTATTGCAAAAAAACTCGGTTGCAGAGTTGTTCATACAAAAACCAAAGGGTATGGTGCCGCTTTAAAAAATGGAATAAATAAATCAAAAAGTAAAATTGTCATTTTTGGAGATGCTGATGGATCCTATGATTTTAGTCAGATAGGAATATTTTATAACAAATTAAAATTGGGTTACGCATTTGTTATAGGAGATAGATTTAGTGGAAAAATTAATAAAGGTGCAATGCCATTAACTCATAAATATTTGGGAAATCCAGTATTATCTTTTTTAGGGAGATTTTTTTTTAAAAATAAAATTAACGATTTTCACTGTGGATTGAGAGGAATAAACAAAGATAAATTCAAAAATTTTAACAAAAATCTATTTTGTAATGGAATGGAATTTGCTACAGAAATGGTTGCATATGCATCTATAAAGAATTTTATGATTTTTCAAACTCCAATTACTTTACATAAAGATAAAAGAAAAAATACAAAACCTCATTTAAGAACATGGCCCGATGGTTGGAGACACTTAAAGTTCATCCTTACTTTGTCTCCGTTAAGATCAATGTTTTTGCCAGGTATTTTTTTCATTGCTTTAAACTTAATTTTTATGATTATGATAGCTTCATCAAATTTTTCTTTTGATTTTTTTAATACAAAATTATCTTTCTTATCTTCGATATATTTTACTTTATTCAGTTGGATTGGAATTTTTCTTATAACTTCAGCAATTCAAAGTTTTAGGATAATTTCACAAAAATACGGTAAAAAGAATGCAGATAATTTTTTATTTAATTTATTTTTGAATACAAAATCAGATAATTATTTTCTTATATCTTTAATGCTACTAATTGTATTTACAATATTTTTTTATCCTATGATTAATTATTGGTATTTAAATAAATTTGCTTTTTTTGATATAAATTTATTTAAACTCAATTTGATTTTAACAACTTTTATAATTCCATATGTGATTGGCTCGTTGATCATAGGTTTTTTAAATTATTTAAATGAATTATTTCTAAAATAAAAATTTAGATGCTAGAAAAATCAATAACTATAATTGGTTCAGGAATTAATTCATATTTTTTTATAAAGAATTTAGTTGATAAAAATATCAAAATTAACTTAATCGATTTTACATTTAATAAAAAATATAATAATAAAAAATTTGATAATCTAAGCTCACCGAAAATTCAAATTGAGAATTTTGATGAAAATATAGATAAATTTAAAGAGTTAAATTGTCTAGTTTATAATAATTTTGATACACAAAGTGGTTTAGCGGTAGGTGGGTTATCAAATGTTTGGGGTGGTACAATTTATAAATTTACTAATGAAGAATTAAAAAAAAATAATTTACATAAATTGAATTTATATGATTATTTTAAATATTTATCAGATGAAAATTTAATAGTTAATGAACCTGAAAGAAAACCTTTTTATGAAAATTTAATAAATAATAATTCTTATAGTATAAACTATAATGAAAGATTGGTGTCTAATATTGAAACCCCTTTTAATGTAAAAGAAAAATTTAAAACACTAATAGATAAAAATAAAATAAACTTTATTGATGGATTTGTAGACAAAATTACAAAAAGTGAACAAAACTATGACCTCTTGATTAAAGATAAGAATGGAAAAAAGTTTATTTTTAGTGATAAAAATTTAGTTTTAGCATCTGGCTCTATTTCAACAACACGATTGTTAATGAATTTATTAAAAAAAAATACTACAAAACTATTATCCACACCGCTTTATAGGGAGGTTTTCTTTTCAATAAATCGTCATAAAAATTCTAATCTAAATGCAATTTTTTCCATAACAAACAATAATTTTAATGAAACAGCATCACATGTTTTTCCATTAAATGGTCTTAACAATAAATTTTTTTTGGACTATTTAAGATTAAAAGGGAATTTTTTAAATCCATTTATAAATCTGATAAAGCCAAATCTTTATGGTGTATATAATTATCTAAGTAGTGATTACTCAGACATAATTGTTGAAAGAATAAATGAAAATATTTCAATAACTGGAAATAAAACTGATAATAATAAACCAATTTTTAAAAGAAACTCTCTCAACAATTTTAAATTCTTCAAAATACCATTTACATCTAAAGAACTTTTGCAAGGAAATGATAATCATATTGGAGGCTCATTTCCCTTAAAAGATTATTTTAATGAACAGTGTGAATTAAACAATTTTAAGAATTTACATGTAATTGATGGTACTTATTTAAATTATATACCACCATTAGGTTACACATTGATAACTATTTTAAACGCTATAAGAATAGCAAAAAATATTTCTTTATGATGTTAAATAAAGCCTCAAGAATAAAGTTATACCTTTCTACGAAAATATTACTTCTGTCTATATTTAGCAATAAAGATAAAAGTGAAAATTTTTTAATTAAAAAATTTAGAAATATCTTTAAAAAAAAATATATTGTTTTAACAAGTATGTGCAGAGTAGGTTTTCTGATAATTCTAGAATATCTCAAATTAAAAGACCCAAAAAAAAATGAGATTATAATATGTTCTTATAATTTAAAAGAAATGGTCGATATACCAAGAATTTTAAAATTTAAAATAATACTTGTCGATATAAATAAAAAAAATGGTTCTTTAGATATTAGTAAACTTAAAAAAAGTATAAACAATAGAACATCTGCAATATTAGTTACAAATATTTTTAGTAGTTATAATGACTTAATTAAAATTAAAAATATAGCAAATAGAAAAAGAATTTTACTGATAGAAGATAACGCAATTTACTATGGAAATAATAAAATAACTAAAAATGGAAAAAAATTTTCAGGAAGCTTTGGCGATGTATCAATTCTTAGCTTTGGAATAATGAAAAATATTTCTGCGTTATACGGTGGAGCTATTATAACAGACTCGAATGAAATAAATAAATTTGCAAAAAAAAGAATTAAGAGTTTCAAAAAATTTTCTTCAATAATTTACATTAAACAGATTATTCTTTTTATTTTGTTAAAGTTTTTTCTTTCAAAAGCAATTTATAACTTGTTTTTCTTTTATATAATAAAGATATCTCATTTAAAAAATATTAATTTTTTTCTTAACAAATTGTATCCTGCTGAATACTTCTTAAAAAAAAAAATTATTCCTTCTTTTTATTATTCCAAAATTAATAATTTGAGCCTGAATATGATCTATCTTCAGATTAAAAATGAAAAAAAATTACATACTGAAAATTTAATTAGAAAAAAAAATAACCAAACTTATTATAAAATTTTATCAAAAAATAAAAATATAAATTTATTAAAGATAGAAGATTTTAATTTTCAAAATTTTTTAGAATTTCCAATTATTTGTAAAAAAAAAAAAGAACTTTCTGAGTATCTTTTTAAAAAAGGAATTGAGACTAGATACTATTATTATAAAAATTGTGAGGAAATATTGCTTAAAAAAATTTATTATAAAAATAAAATTTCTTCTCAATTTGAGAGTGAATTACTATGTCTTCCGTCACACGATAAAATTGATAAAAAACAGGTGATTAAAATATGTTATTATATCAACAAATTTTTTAAATGAACAATAAAATAATATCCATCTATTTTGTTTTAAGTTTTTTTATAAGCTTAAGTTTAATAATTTTTTTTTATGGGAATTTAAATGATTATTATTTAGCCGTTAGTAAGTACGGAGATAATGATAACTATTTTCAATTAGTAGATAATTTTTTAAAATGGGATTTTTCAGTATTTGTTTACCACCCTTTTGGTATTTCAATTCTAATTGCTGTACTAAATTTTACCACAAAAATTGATCCAATTTTTTTAATGATATTGATTAATGTTTTTTTTGCATACTTTTCAATAATAATCATTTCTAAATTATTCGGAAATCTAACTTCTATTTTTTTTTTAATACTTGGGTATGAATTTACTCTTGTATCGTTAATGGGAGGAAGTGAAATTTCTGCAATTTTTTTTATACTACTTAGTTTATTTTTATACGAATCAAAATTTAAAAAAACAGCATTTCTTACATCATCATTTGTTTATTTTATAAAACCTTGGGCTATAGCATTACCAATTGGGATTGGAATTATCTTATTATTTAAAAAAGAAAAAAAAATTCTTATTGAATTTTTAATTATTTCAATACTAATGTTTTGTTTTTATTTAATTATTTCTTATATCATTTATGGCCCAGGTCTCATTTTTGAAGGATATAAAAGTAACGATGCTTTAATAAGAGGTGAGAAATTCTTTATAGACTTCCCTTTTGTAGCTTTATTAAAAGAAATCATCGGTCCAAATAGTATAAATGGATTATCAACTCTTACACTTCCTATAACAAACCTTATTAAAATATTTTTTTATATTATAATAATAAGTTTTGGTTATTTTTGCATGCTGAGAAATTTTAGTCTTTATTTTAGAGATGATATTTATAAGATTATTTTTATTTTTTCGTCTTTGCAAATTTTTTTAATATTTACTTACAACTCACCATGGATATTTCATGAGTTTCCAAGATATTCGATCATGATTTTACCTTTTATAATTTTTTCATTAAAAAAGTATTTGCCAACTAATAAAACTATAATACTGGCCCTTATAATTTTATCAGCAACTTTTAATGCTTTTTCAGCAGTCGGTTATAAGAATTATATTAATTTTATAGTTAATACATTTTTTTAAAAAAATTACTTAAAAAAGTTTTAATAATTAAGAAATAATTTGGTTCTTTATTAATGTTTCCCGTAATTGGCTTTATTTTATTTTTTTTATTTATTTTATTAATACAATTTTTAATAAAATAAAAATTATTTAAATATAATTTACAAATATCTATAGCATCATTATTTGAAATTATTACTCTTTTTTTATTTATAATATAACCACTATCAAAATTAGAATTTATTTGATGAAACGTTAAATCTAATTTTTTCCAATTATATAAAAATTTATAAAAAAAAATAAAACTTCCTCTTTGATACATAAAGTTTCCACAATGAAAATTGTAAATCTTAAATTTTTTTAATAATATTTTTTCTGGAAAATTAAAACTTAAACCATATTGATAATTATTATTTATTTTTTTAACTAACTGAACATTTGACAAAGTTAAGATTTTTTTAATTTTTATACTTTTTTTCAATAGTTTTGGAAACTTGAATAAAGAACCAAACAAGAAAAAAATAATTAAAACTTTTATACCTCTAATTTTTTTTGGACCAGATAAATAAATATCAATTTTTTTATCCTTAAGATATTTGCAGATTTTAAATATTACTGGTAATGTAAATATGGAGTCATTGGTAGTGTAAATGAGAACTTTTTTTTTATTACTTAATCTCATCAAACCACTTTAAATTATTAATTAATTTTCCAAAAAACCTAGCACCCTCTATAGTGTAGTGTGAACCATCATAGAATATTTTTTCATTTTTGTCCGTCAAAACCCTACATCTTTTCTTGTTTTCAATACAAACATACTGCTCTTTTTCAAAATAAATAACATCTAATTTAACCGAAATATTTTCTAATTTATTATTAATATTTTTTATATGCTCTAGTTGTTTGTTGTAATAATCTTTTTCAATTTCAATCAATTCATTTTTAGAGGGGAGTCTTTGATTTTTGTATGTGAAATAATCTATTAAAGTAAACTCTTGACCTAAATAAATATCACTTTGAAAAACAGGTGAATTTGATGTTAAAATAATTTTTTTATTAAGCCTTTTTAATGTTTTTATCACTTCTTCAAGCTCATCCAAATCCTTGTTTGACCAATATGAACTTAGGATAATGATGTCAGCATCATTTATAAGTTTCTTATTTCTATTAGATATATTTTTTTCAATTTTTTTATTTTCATCGTTAAGTCTTTTGGATTGTTGGCATTTTTCTGATTTTAAAAAATTTTTAAGACACCATATTTCAGTAACGTAAAGTCCAATCTCTATATTTTCAAAAATTTCCTCATTTGTTTTTAATACGATATAAAGGTCTTCACCATGTGAATTTCCAATAATTAATGTATTTTGCTTATTTTTAAAATTATTAAACTCATCTATTTTAAAATTATCTAAATATTCATTTCTTTTTTTAAAATATATATCGTTATCCCAAGTATAATTTTGGTTTAACTCAAAATTGGTGAATTTTTTTTCATTTAAAAAATTATTTGATGTCAAATAACTAATATTCAAAGATATCATAAAAATTAACGAAATAATTAATGATATAAGAAAAAACTTCTTACTTGCTTTTCTTCTATACAAATTTTCTACGAAAAAATAAGTTATTATGGAAAAAAAAATTATTAAAAAAGCTATTAAAAATTTATTTACTCCACCACCATGAATCAAAACAAAAGAAAATATTGGGTAATGCCACAGATAAAGAGGATAAGATATTAAACCTATACCAACAAAAATTTTTGTAGATAATAATTTTGTTAGTATTTCATTCTTATTTGAATACCAAATAATCAACATTACTCCAATAATTGGGCCTAATGTGTAAAAAGAAGGATGACGCATTTTGTCATCAAAAAAAACTAAGGATATAGTTATTAGAATAATTCCAATTGAAGGTAAAATTTTTGTCCACGGTTGTATCGTTTTTCTCCCGTATTGAATCTCCAACTTAGCTAAAATTACTCCAGCTAATAATTCCCATAAACGAGTATGGATAAAATAAAATGATGCAGATGCATAATTTCGACTTCCCCATTCTGCTAGGAAAAAACTTATCAAAATTAATATAAAGAATATCTTTAAAATGTGATTCTTAAAAAATCTAAAACAAATAATTAAAATAATTGGAAAAATAATATAAAACTGCTCTTCAACAGATAATGACCAAGTATGTAATAAAGGTTTATAAAAACTGTTATCAGCACCGTATTCTAATCCACTATAATGAAAAAATATATTTGAAACAAAACCTAACGAAGAAATTAATGAAATCGAGAATTCATATAAAGAACTTGGCATGAGATAAATCCATGCAAGTATCATGCTTGCAATTAAAACAAAGAAGAGTGCTGGAAGTATTCTTCTAGCTCTTCTTTCGTAAAAATTTAAAAATGAAAAAGTATTTTTTGTAATAAGTTCTTTTAAAATGATGGATCCAATTAAATACCCTGATATTACAAAAAAAATATCTACACCAATAAAACCACCTTGTAATAAATTATATCCATTAAAATTTAATCGAGCATGATAAATAATTACTGCAATTACAGATATTGCTCTTAAACCATCAATCTCTGGTCTATATTTTATTTGCATTTTTTAATAAAATTAAGAATTTTTAAATAAATTATAATAAAAGATACATCGAAGTGCACTAAATCCATCCCGCCAAGTTATTTTTTTTCCATCGAGATATGTTCTTCCAAAATATTTGACTCCAACTTCATAAATACGTAATTTCTTTTTTGAAATTTTAGCAGTTATTTCAGGTTCAAAACCAAAACGATTTTCTTTTAAATTTAGATTTTTAATCACATCACTTCTAAAAGCTTTATAACAAACTTCCATGTCAGTGAGATTTAAATTTGTTAGCATATTAGATAATAAAGTTAAAAGTTTATTTCCAATCATATGCCAAAAATAAATAACTCTTTTCTCTTCAGACCCCACAAATCGAGATCCATATACAACATCTGCTTTTCCGTCAATTATAGGTTTTAGTAATTTATCATAATCGCTGGGATCATATTCTAAATCAGCGTCCTGTATTAATATTATTTCACCTGAGGCTTCTTCTATTCCTCTTCTAATTGAATAACCTTTTCCAAAATTTTTTTCATTAAATATCAAACGATCAATTTTCCCATTTAATTTCTCTTGCAAAAGTTTTCTGCTATTGTCAGATGAATAATCATCTATAACTATTATTTCATCATTTTCATTTATTTGTTTTTTTACAATATTAATGATTTCAATAATCGTTTTCTCTTCATTAAAGCAGGGTATAATTACGCTTAACTTCATATTTATTTTCAATTTAAGTTTGTACAATAATTCAATTTGTCAGAATTAAAATGATAAATATAAATTTTATACTTTTCTCCTTTATTAAAAGGATTTCTTGAGCTTTTTTCAAACATATCAGAACTTTTATAAATACCCCCAATACACTTTTCTAAAAAATGATTATCATAGTTTTTTTTATAAGAGATTATAAACTTTGGTTTTTTTTCTTTTAAATATTCAATAAACTTATTTGTTTTCTGTAATTTTAACATGTTCTCTGATCCCTCTAATGGAATTACTTCATTTATAAAAAATACATTTGATCTTAATTCTGAAATTATTAAATCTTCAGGAGAAATTTGGTTATTTGACCACTTAATTGCTTCATATTCAAAAGAGTTTTTTTTCATAAATTCATCTCTCTTGTCCAAACTTATTAAGGAAATAAAACTTAGAGTAGAAAAATATAAGGCTATGACGGCTACTAAAATTACTTGAGGAAATAACAAATAGGTGAATAACTTATAATTAAAGTATTTTTTATTCAAAAAATAAAAACCAACACTAACCCATAATAAAAATTCAAAATATATTTTTGATGTTTGTTGACCAAAAGTAAAATGTAAAATAATTGTAAAAAAAATAATTATTAAAATTAAATTAAATTCTTTTGTATTTTTTTTAATTAATACTAATAATAATAATTGAAAACCCAGTATAGTTGTTATGCCTCCTAAAGAATTTGGAATAAATAAATTAATTGGAAAAATGAAACTACTTTCCCTATAAACACTCAAATTAGTTAAAAAATCACTTGGTGAAGTAGTAAATACATTAATAAGATTAAATTCAGATACTTGATAAAGGTTATAGATCACTTTTGGTAAAAAAAAGAATAATAGTAATAAAAATAAATAAGAAACAACTTTCTTATCATTTTGAAAAGTTCTTATTAATACTAATACACCTAAAAAGGCACAGGATAAAACGAAAGATAATTTAAATTGTACCGCCCCCATTAACAAAATACTTATTAAAAGTATATTTCCAACTTTAAATTTTTTTTCTTTAATAAAGATATAAAGTGCAGCAGTTGTGAGAAGTTGAGGAAATAATAATGGTTTAGGCCCTGAAATTAAGAACAATATTACAGGTGAACTTATTATAAAAAAAAATATAAATTTTGATTTTAAACTATTTTTTTCTTTGTTTTTAAAAAATTCAAAAAAAAGTAGTAAAGATAAAAATTGAAAAAACGTGAAAAAATTATCAGAATTTAAATATAATCCGATTGCATTAAATAATTCTCCATTACCAAACAAAGAACCGTGCAACCAAATATTTTGATTTGGTAAATTAGAGTAATTCAATAAGTATAAAGGTATACCAAAGTGATATTCTAACGCATCAGCCATAGTTGGTGGTCCTATTGAAATTAAAGCAAAAGATATGATTATAATTAAAATCAATATTGTAGAGTAATCAATTTTATTTTTGATAAACGATATAAAAAATAGTTTAACTTTTTTAAACAAACTTACATTTACGATACCAAATAAAATTAATAAGTATGACAGAATACTTATAATTTCTCTAAAAAATCCAAAAATAAAAAATATAAAAATTAATTGTGATAAAACAATAGTTCCAATTGATAAATCAAAAAAATGGTAATTATAATTTTTAAAAAATCTTACATTAATTAGTCTTCCTATATTTAAAATTCCAGAGCATAGAATAAAAGTTATTAGAACTTGTAATAATGGGTGAATAATAGGATCTATCAAAAAATTCATAAATTAAATATTTTAAAAAAATAAATTATGGTTTTAAAGCTTTTCTTAAATATTTTTGATCTATATTACAATCTTTATATCCACGTTTAACTACATTTAAATATTTTTCTGTTGGAAATCTAAAAGAACTTTTTTTAACCATTGTATAAGTCATAACTTTTTTACCATAATAATAAAAATAATATTTAGTATATAGAATTGGATAGTCTTCATATTTATCAAGTTTTTTTTCATCACTTTTAGAAATCTCAAATAATCCACCTGGTACTAATGAATTTTTTTTTTTTTCAATATCTGCGGCACGATATTTACTTCTAAAAGTTAATTTAAAATCTTTAAGATTAATTTTTTTTAAAAAAAAACTATCTTTGCATCTACGTTTCATTTGAAAATGATGAAGATTACTGCCGTATGCAAAGTAAAGCATTATCGATCTACTATTTCAATTTTTTTTTCTTTGATGAATTCTAAAATTTGTAAATTGCAATTATCTATTTTAGATTGATTCTCTGACCTTAATACAATTGAAACTCCCAATTTGCCTGCATGAAAAAATGGATAGCTACCTATTTCAACATCTTTATTTTGATCTTGCACTTTTGTTAATGAATTTGCTATTTCACTTTCAACTGTTCTTAAGCTAATTGTATGACTCAATATTGGCTCTCCCCCAATTATTTTATTTTTTAAATCTCCTAACATTGATTTTAAAATTGAAGGTACTCCAGGTAAGCAAAACACATTTTTAACGCTAAACCCTGGAGCACCACTTGTTGGATTTAAAATTAAATCTGCATTCTCTGGCATCCATACCATTTTTTGCCTACCTTCGTTAAATTCTCCTGGATTATAATACGACTCTAAAATTTTAAATGCTTCTTCATGAATTTCATATTTTAAACCAAAGGCTTTAGAAACTGACTCTGCTGTAATATCATCATGGGTAGGGCCAATGCCTCCAGTTGTAAAAACGTAATCATTATTTTTTCTCAAAATATTTAGGGTATCGATAATTATTTTCTCAATATCAGGAATAACTCTTACTTCGTTAACTATTACACCAATTGAATTTAACCATTTAGCTAGTGTACTTGTATTAGTATCTTGAGTTCTTCCAGATAAAATTTCATTACCAATAATTAGTATTGCAGCATTTATTTTTGTTTTTTTAATCATTTTATATATATAATTTGAATATGGAATTTACCAAGTCTTTAATAAAAGGCAAATTAATCAAAAGATATAAACGTTTTTTTGTAGATGTTAAATTGAACAAAGAAATTGTCACAGCTCATTGCCCAAACACAGGTTCAATGAAAGGCCTTCTTGATGAAGGTAATGAAGTTTATCTTCTTAAACATGATGACCCTAAAAGAAAATTAAAATATGGGTTAGAAATTATCTTGGCTCAAAAAAATTTAGTGGGAGTTAACACTCATATGGCTAATAAAATAGTAAATCATGGATTAAAAAATAATTTAATTAAAGAATTTAAGAGTGTTGAAAATATTAAACCAGAAGTTTTCTTTAATAAAGATACACGATTTGACTTTTTAATAGAAAAAAATAAACAAAAAATTTTTATAGAAGTAAAAAATGTAACTCTTTTTAGAGGCGGAAAAACTGCTGAATTTCCTGATGCGATCACTACAAGAGGATCTAAGCATTTGCTTACCCTTATTGATGCCACAAAAAAAGGTTATAAAAGTTACTTATTATTTTTAATTCAAATAGAAAATATGGAAAAATTTAAAATAGCAAAAGATATTGACAGTGAATATTATAAAAATTTTTTAATTGCAAAAAAAGCAGGTGCTAACTTTTTAGCTTACAGATGCAAGATAACAACAAAAGAAATTGTAATAGAAAAAAAACTAAAAATTATAAATGATTGATTATTCAGAAAAGTTCGAAAAAATGAGAATAGCAGGTAAACTTGCAGCTCAAACTTTAGACATGTTAACTGAAAATATAAAAGAAGGTATAACAACTGCCTATATTGATAAACTTGGTTATGAATTTATAAGAGATCATGGTGGATACTCTGCACCGTTATACTATAGAGGGTTTAAAAAATCTTTATGTACTTCTCTTAACCATGTTGTTTGTCATGGTATTCCTTCTGAGGATAGAATTTTAGAAGATGGAGATGCTGTAAATGTCGATGTCACAGCTGTTGTGAATGAACATTACGGTGACACAAGTAGAATGTTTTGTGTTGGAAAAACTTCAGTAAAATTAAATAACTTAATTAATACAACCTATGAATCTATGATGAGGGCAATTCAAATTTTAAAACCTGGAATAAAACTAGGAGACATCGGATATGAAATTCAATCTTATGTTGAAGAAAAAGGTTTTTCAGTTGTTAGAGATTTTTGCGGTCACGGAATTAGTACAACATTTCATGAACCACCAAATATACTTCATTATGGACGTCAAAACACTGGGATGGAAATTAAACCTGGAATGACATTTACTATTGAGCCAATGATCAATGCTGGAAAATTTGATACAAAAACGCTCAATGATGGATGGACTGCAGTTACCAAAGATAAATCATTATCTGCACAATTTGAACATACAATAGGAATTACAGAAAATGGTTATGAAATCTTTACAGAATCTGCTAAAGGTTATTTAAAGCCTCCATATTTATAACTAATGATAAAAAGATACTCGCGAAAAGAACTTACCGATATTTGGTCAGAAGAAAATAAATACAAAATTTGGCTCGATGTAGAAATTGCTGCTGCACAAGCAATGGAGAAACTAGGTAAAATACCAAAGGGTGTATCTTCTATTGTAAAAAAAAAGGCAAGAATTAACGTAAAAAGAATTCATCAGATAGAGACGCAAGTAAAACATGATGTTATTGCTTTTCTAACTTCCGTTACTGAAAAAGCTGGAATTAAAGCAAGATATCTTCATCAAGGCATGACCTCATCCGATGTGGTGGATACTAGTTTTAATATTCAATTAGTTCAATCAGGTAAAATAATTCTCAAAGATTTAGACCAGATTTTAAAAGTGCTTAAAAAACAAGCTAAAAAATATAAATTCACTCCTTGTATAGGTAGAAGTCACGGTATTCATGCAGAACCAATTACTTTTGGTTTGAAGTTAGCTTCCTTTTATGAAGAATTTAAAAGAAATAGAAAAAGATTAGTGGGTGCAATTGATGAGATATCAACTTGCGCAATATCGGGTGCTATGGGAACTTTTGCTAACATCAATCCAAGTGTTGAAAAACATGTCGCTAAAAAACTTAATTTAAAAGTAGAGCCTATTTCAACTCAAATAATTCCAAGAGACCGTCATGCTTTTTATTTTTCAGTTTTAGGAATAATTGCTGGTTCTATTGAAAGAGTTGCTATTGAAATTAGACATTTACAAAGAACTGAAGTGTATGAATTACAAGAATACTTTTCTAAAAATCAAAAAGGTTCTTCAGCAATGCCACATAAAAAGAATCCAATTTTGAGCGAAAACTTAACTGGTTTAGCAAGAATGGTTAGAAGTGCCGTGATCCCTGCCCTAGAAAATATAGCTTTGTGGCATGAAAGAGATATTTCTCACTCAAGTGTTGAGAGAAATATTGGACCTGATGCTAATATCACAATAGATTTTGCATTAGCAAGACTAACTAATATTTTAAATAATATGATTGTTTATCCAAAAAAAATGTTAGAAAATTTAAATATTACGAAAGGGTTAATTTTTTCCCAAGAATTAATGCTTGAATTAACTAAAACTGGTTTAAGTAGAGAAAAATCTTACAAAATGGTTCAAAGTTATGCAAAGAAATGTTTTGCTGAAAACTTGGATTTGTTTAATGTTATTCAAACTGATAAATACATAATGAGCAAGATTTCATCAAAAAAATTAAGAACTATTTTTAGTTATTCTAAACATTTTAAGAATGTAAATTTAATTTTTAGTAGAGTATTTAAATAATGAAAAAAGGTAAAAAATTATATGAAGGTAAAGCTAAAATTATATACGCAACATCAGATAAAAATTTAGTTATTCAATATTTTAAAGATGATGCAACAGCATTTAATAATCAAAAAAAAAGTACTATTGAAGGAAAAGGTGTTTTAAATAATAGAATTTCAGAGCATATACTTTCAAATTTATCGCAAATAGGAATTAAAAATCATTTAGTTAAAAGACTTAATATGAGGGAACAAGTAATCAAGTTGGTAGAAATTATTCCAATTGAATTTATTGTAAGAAATGTTGCCTCTGGATCAATAACTAAAAGATTAGGAATTGAAGATGGTACAGTTCTCAAAGAACCTTTGCTTGAATACTGTTTAAAGGATGATGCACTTGGTGATCCCCTAATTGCTGAAGAACATATTTATGCATTTGATTGGGCTAGTAAAAAAGAAATTGAAAAAGTAAAAAAAATGATTTTAAGAATTAACGATTTTATGATTGGTATGTTTAGAGGAATTGGAATTAAACTAATTGATTTTAAATTAGAATTTGGCAGAATTAAGATTAACGGTAGAAATGAAGTAATTTTAGCAGATGAGATAAGTCCTGACACATGTAGATTATGGGACTCAATAACTGATAAAAAACTTGATAAAGACAGATTTAGAAAAGACTTAGGAGATTTAATCCCTGCTTATACTGAGGTTGCAAAAAGATTGGGTATTCTGCATGAACAATCAAATGTATCTGCAGTTAATGTAACTAAATTGTCATCAGTAAAAAAAAATAAATGAAAATTTCAGCAATAATAACTCTTAAAAAAGATGTTTTGGATCCCCAAGGAAAAGTCATTCATCAAACATTAGATGGTATGGGGTTCAAGGATATAAATGAAGTAAGACAAGGCAAATATTTTGAAGTTGATGTAAAAGAAAATGACCCATCAAAAGCTAAAAGGATAGTTGAAGATATGTGTAAAAAACTTTTAGCTAATCTTGTTATTGAAGATTACCAAATTATTGAGACACAATAATTAATGAAATCATCTGTAATTACCTTTCCTGGTTCAAACTGTGATAGAGACATGGATGTTGCTTTAACCAAATTTGGTTTTAAAAATAAAATGGTCTGGCATGATGATAACGAATTACCAAAAAGTGATTTAGTTGTCTTACCAGGTGGTTTTTCTTATGGCGACTATCTTAGATGTGGAAGCATGGCTTCTAAATCCAAAATAATGCAATCAGTTATAAATTTTGCGAAATCAGGTGGTTTAGTTATGGGTATCTGTAATGGTTTTCAAATATTGGTTGAAACAGGTTTGGTCCCTGGAGTTTTGTTAAGAAACAAATATCTAGAATTTATTTGTAAAAATGTTTTTATTAAATTGGATAATAAAGATAATCCTTATTTTAAAAATCTTGATAAAGATGTTTTTGAATTTCACATAGCTCATAATGAGGGAAACTATTTTTGTACACAAGATCAACTCAAAGAAATTGAAGATAACAACCAGGTAGCAATTTATTATTGCAACAATAAAGGTCAAACAGAAGATCAATTTAATCCAAATGGATCAATTAAGAATATTGCCGGAATTTTTAATAAAGAAAAAAACGTTTTAGGAATGATGCCTCATCCAGAAAGAATGATAGATCAAAGTTTGTCTGGAGAGGATGGATCCTTATTTTTTAAAAACTTAATAAATAATATCAAATAATGTTAGTTAATGAAAAAGTAGCAATAGAGCACGGTCTTAAAGCTGATGAATATAAAAAGATATGTGAATTATTAAAGAGAACACCAAATCTTATAGAGCTTGGTATTTTTTCGGCGATGTGGAACGAACATTGTTCTTATAAGTCTTCAAGACTCCATTTAAAAAAACTACCCACGTCAGGAAAAAAAGTTATTCAGGGACCTGGTGAAAATGCTGGGGTGATTGATATTGAAGATGGAGATGCAATAGTATTCAAAATTGAAAGCCACAATCACCCATCTTTTATTGAACCTTATCAAGGTGCTGCAACAGGAGTTGGTGGTATCATGCGTGATGTTTTTACTATGGGGGCTAGGCCAATAGCTAATTTAAATTCAATACATTTTGGATCTCCACAACATAAAAAAACAAAAAATCTTCTTAGAGGAGTAGTTCATGGAATTGGTGGTTATGGCAATTGTATGGGCGTTCCGACGATCGCAGGACAAACATCTTTCGATAGTTCTTACAACGGAAATATTCTAGTGAACGCAATGACATTAGGGCTTGTTAAAAAAAATAAGATATTTTACTCAAAAGCAGCCGGGTTAAATAAACCAGTAATTTATGTAGGGTCTAAGACAGGTAGAGATGGTATCCATGGCGCGAGTATGGCTTCAGCAAGCTTTGATGAAAAAATTGAAGAAAAAAAACCAACAGTGCAAGTTGGAGATCCTTTTACTGAAAAACTTTTATTAGAAGCTTGTCTTGAATTAATGGCGGGAGACTCCATCATTGCAATTCAAGATATGGGAGCAGCTGGCCTTACATCTTCCAGTATTGAAATGGCCTCAAAAGGAAATTTGGGAATAGAAATTAATTTAAATAAAGTCCCATGTAGAGAATCTAAGATGACACCTTATGAAATAATGCTTTCAGAAAGCCAAGAAAGAATGTTGATAGTTTTAGAAAATGGTAAAGAAGAAATGGCAAAAAAAATATTTGATAAGTGGAATTTAGATTTTGCAGTTATTGGTAAAACTACAAATTCAAAAAACATAGAATTATTTTTTGATAATGAACAAGTAGCAAATATTCCTGTTAACACATTGGTTGAAAACTCTCCTATGTATGATCGGAAATGGAAAAAAGCTAAATTGCCTAAAAAAAATAAAATTAAAAAAGAAACTTATAGTAAATTAAAAATTAAAGATGTCCTAAAAAAAATTCTATCTAATCCAAATGTTTGCAGCAAAGAATGGATTTGGCAACAGTATGATCACACTGTTATGGGTGATACAATTCAAAAACCTGGAGGTAACTCTGGGGTGGTTAGAGTGCATGGAACTAACAAAGCTGTAGCTGCCTCAGTTGACTCATCAGCTGTTTATTGTTGGGCACATCCACTTACCGGTGGTAAACAAGTTGTAGCTGAAAGTTGGAGAAATTTAATTTCAGTTGGCGCAACACCAATAGCAATAACAAATTGTCTTAATTTTGGTAGCCCAGAGAATGAAGAAAATATGGGTGAATTTGTAGAATGTGTTCATGGGATTGGTGAAGCAAGTAAGTATTTAAATTTCCCAGTAGTGTCGGGAAATGTATCTTTTTACAATCAAACAAAAGAAGTTGGGATTAAGCCTACACCTTCAATTGGTGGGGTAGGATTAATTAAAGATTATAAAAAAATGGTAACAATGAATTTCAAGGAAAAAGATAATTTAGTTTTGGTCATTGGAAAAACTGAAGGTCATATTGATCAAAGTATATTTGCAAGGACAATATTAGATGAAAAAAATGGTCCTCCCCCTGAGGTGAATTTATTTAACGAAAAAAATAATGGTGAGTCTTTACTAAATCTAATTGATAAAGATTATATAAAAAGTGCTCATGATGTTTCTTTAGGAGGTATTATTATCGCTATAAGTAAAATGTCGATAAAAGGAAATAAAGGCATTAAATTAAATAAATCTAAAAATTTGATGAACGAAATAGATTATTTGTTTGCTGAAGATCAAGGCAGATATGTTATTGAGGTAAAAAAAAAAGATTTGAAAGATGTAATTAAAATCTTAGAAAAAAACTCAGTTCATCACGAAGAATTAGGTTTTATCACTGAAAAAGATATAATTATTAATGAAAAGACAAAAGTTACAATTGACGAATTAAAATCTTATAATACAAATTGGTTAAATAATTATATGAGCTCATAATGGCAATGGATTTAAAAGAAATTGAAAAATTTATTAAAGAAGCGATGCCAGATGCTACTATAGAAATTCAAGATTTGGCAGGAGATGGTAACCATTATTCTGCAACAGTAACATCCTCACAGTTCGCTGGTAAAAGCAAAATAGAACAACATAAAATGGTGTACAGCTCTTTAAAAGGTAGAATGGGCAATGAATTACATGCTTTAGCAATTAAAACAAAGGAACAATAATGGATGATCAAACAAAAAACCTAATTCAAACTCATATTGACAATAATGAGGTGTGTTTATTTATGAAAGGAACACCTGATGCTCCACAATGTGGGTTTTCAATGGCAGTTTCTAACATGCTTAAAATTTTAGAAGTAAACTTTAAAGGTATAAATGTTTTGGAAGATCAAGCTTTAAGGGAAGGTATAAAAAAATTTAGTGATTGGCCTACAATTCCACAACTTCATATTAAAAAAGAATTTGTTGGTGGTTGTGATATTGTTAAAGAAATGTACGAAAATGGTGAATTAAAAAAAATCTTATCCGAAAAGAATATTTCCTTTAAAAACTAATTGATGAGAAGTTTTATTTATAAATCTATAATTATCTTGATATGTGTAATTCTTGTATATGAATTTACTATTGGAAAACAAATTGCATTATTTAAAGATAGAGCAGATTCAATAATTTCAAAAGAAGGACGTAGAGAAAGTGTCAATAAACTCAGGGATGAAATTAATAAAGCTGTCAATAAAGACAGATATTTATCAAAAGAAGATGCAATTCTTTTAAACAAATTCATAAAGAAAATACAAAAAGAAATTGCTGATGCAGACGGCAAAGAGCTTAATGAGTCAAAAGGTCAAGAAGACTAATCACAACGCCATAAAGTTCCAACACTTATCTTTTGACTATAGAAAGTATAATTATATGTTTCATCCCAAATTAATTTACAATCTCTTGGGTTAGATCTTTTGGCATTACGTAAATTTTTATAAGCTAGTACTGGTTTGACTTTAGCACTATCAAGTTGTTGATATTTTTTAAAACAATTAAATCCATGTTTAATCAAATAATCCTTTGCAAATTCATCACCATAAATACATATATTTTTAGATAAATTATTATCTTTTGTGTATTCAATAATCTTTTTTGATAAATTCTTTCCACTTACACCCCAATAATCAATCTCAAAATTTTTTTCAATTTTTGTGAATTTTGCAAAAGAGTTAAGCCAAGTATATTGATATGGATTTAGGGATATATTCTCAAAAACAAAAAATATCACTGTAAATATACACAAAAAGCTAGACACCTTTTTATTTACGAAAAAAAGATTAATTAAACCCACTAAAAATAAAAGTGGCAGAATAAACATTATATGTCTTATTTCATCATAGATATTTACTCTTAATAAAATAAATAAAAAAACTATTGCTAGTGCTGAAAAGCAATATGTTCCATAATAAATTGTATGAAGCTCATTTTTAAAAATTTTCTTTTCAACTAAAGGAAAAATTATAATTCCTAAAATAATTAGAATTGGTAATTTAAAAAACAACCAAATAAAGTAATAACTTGATGGAAGACTTAAAGAATTCATACAATCGCCTAAAGTTAAGGTGCATATATTATTAAAATAATTACTCATCCATTTAATTGAATTGACAAATTCATAAGGATCTAACCAAAAAATAGGGTTCATTAGATAAACAAATAAAACCAACAAAAATAAAGAAATGGAAAATTTTTTATAATAATTTTTAATAAATACAGATAATTTTATATCTTTGATGTTAAACAAAATAATTAACGAAATCAAAACTTGTAAAAAAATCAAAATACCTAAAATTCTTATACTTATTAGGTAAGCTGTTAAAAAAGATATAAAAATTAATTTTTTATATTCTAGGTTTTTTTCAAAATATATATCCTCTATTATATTCAAAAAATAATAGGTTGTTATTAACCACATAGAAAGAAAAGGAATATCTTTCATATTGAATAAAGAATGACCAAACAAATAAGGATAAAGAAGATATAAGGAGGTAGACAAATAAGAAAAAAATAAATTTTGAGTTATTTTATTGATCAATCTAAAAAAATAAATTCCAGATAAAGAAAAAATTAAAAAAACTATTGAGTGTTTTGACATAAGGTGCCCACCAAAGTCGCTAACTTCATTTAAACTAGATACCAAATTTGATATAAAAAATTGAATAGGTTGACTTATGTAATGGAAAGCTATTCCATGATATTTATCTAAATATCTTAAAAATTCATCATAATGACCAAAGTTTAATAGACTTATTACACCCGAAACATTCTTGTCCCAATTGAGTTGTTCGAATGATTCATCACTGGTAATTCCTGTTGTAATGCTCAGATAAATACCAATTCCAAGGTATAAAATTACAAGAAGATAAAATAGTATTTTCTTATCTTTTAACATTTTTGAAAACACATATTAACGATTTTCCAAATTTATTAAAGGTAACTAAATCAATCAGTCGTGATAATGGCATGAAGAAGTTCCAAATTTTAATTTTGTTTTTAATATTTTTGCTTGAAAAATTAAATACTTTATTAAGTATTAATAATAGTAACCCAAAGCTATCATAATACTGAAGTTTAATTATCTTAAGATTTGTTTTTATTGATATTTTTTCAAAATCCTTTTTATTATATCTTTTAAAATGACCTACAGATTTATCAAATTCATTATAAAAAATTTGAAAAGCAGGAACACTAAAAATTAAGATACCATTATCCTTTAATCTTTTTTTAGCGTTTTGAACCTCTTTTAAGTCATCTTTAATATGCTCTAAAACATCAAAATAAATTATGGACTCAAATTTTTCTTTAACATTATTGATAGTTTTATTTGTAATTTTAACATTTTTTTTGTTATGTTTTTTTTTTAATAATTTAAATAAATTTTTATCTGGCTCAATTAAGTTAATAGCTTTTAAATATCTCTTATAGTAATTAAAAAATTCTCCTTTACCGGGACCTACTTCAGCTAAATTTCCTTTCAAATATTTTTTAATTAGTGAAAGTTGATAATTTCTAAAATTATAAGCAGAGTCAAAATACTCAAGCTCGTAGCCATCATACTTTACTTTTGACATAGGTTTGATTTATCTAGAATAATATTCGATTACTAAGTTAGGTTCCATGATAATTGGATAAGGAACCTCTTCAAACTTCGGTGTTCTTACAAATTTAAACTTTTTATTTTTTAAATCCATTTGTATATATTCTGGAGTTTCTCTCTCTTTATTTGCTAAAGCAATATCAATAATTGCTAATTGCTTTGACTTGTCTCTAATTTCAATTGTGTCTTCTTCTCTTACAAGATAACTAGAAATATTAACTTTTTTTCCATTCACTTTTACATGTCCATGATTAATTAATTGTCTTGCAGAAAAAATTGTTGTTGAAAATTTTGCTCTGTAAATAACAGCATCTAATCTTCTTTCTAGTAAACCTATTAAGTTTTCCCCAGTATCTCCTTTGAGCATAGTCGCTTTTTTATAAATATTTCTAAATTGTCTCTCATTTATATTGCCGTAATAAGCTTTTAATTTTTGTTTTGCTTGTAGCTGAATTCCATAATCAGAGGGTTTTGAACTCTTTGTCTGACCATGCTGGCCTGGACCGTATGCACGAGTATTAAAAGGACTTTTGGGTCTTCCCCACAAGTTTACTTTTAATCTTCTGTCTACTTTATGTTTAGAGTTTAATCTTTTTGTCATTTAATAATCCGTTTTATAAACTTACTCTTAATTTTGTCAATCAACGTTTTTTACCTAAACTTGCAAATACTCCTGATAATATACGTGTTTCCTTGTCTGATAAGTCCATTTTATAAAAAATATTTCTCAAGTTCTCTAGCATTTTTGATCGTTTTTCTTTAGGTCTAAAAAAATTTATTTTATCTAAATTTTGAATACAAAGATTTAACATTGACTGTATTTCTTTTTTGCTTGCTGATTTAACCTTTTTAGATTTTTTAAAAGGGATGCTTTTTAATTTAATGATACTTGCTACATATTGTGCAATTATTATTAAACTATGCGATAAGTTGAGAGACTTAAAATCAGGGTTGGTGGGTATTTGAAGAGTATAATTTGCATAACTGATTTCATCATTTGATAAACCTGATGCCTCTGAGCCAAACAAAAAAGCAATATTCTTCTTAAAATTTATTTTCTTTAAATTTTCTAAATTAATATGTTTTATATTTTTATTTCTAAATCTTGCAGAAGTTGCAATTACAATATCAATTTTGCTAAGAGCATTCTCCAAATTATCATACTTTTTGCTTTGTTTGATTATATCTTTAGCTCCTACAGATGTAGCTAAAATTTTATCATTTGGAAAAATTGGTTTTGGGTTAATTAAAACTAATTTCTTAAAATTAAAATTCTTTATTGCTCTCGCACAAGCTCCTATATTTTCTGATAATTGAGGTTTATTTAAAATAAAAGAGATATTGTTTTTACTCATTTATTTACTTGCAGGAGCATTATCTTTAAACAGCTTATAGTCTAAGCTATCAATTAATGCCTTAAAAGAAGCATCAATTATGTTTGTAGATACACCAATAGTAAACCAATTTTTTCCTTTGGAATCTGTGCTTTCAATTGAGACTCTAGTAACAGCTTCAGTTCCTGTATTTAAAATTCTTACTTTATAATCTACTAGCTTTAGATCTTTTAAATACTTTGAATATTTAGCTAGTCGGTCAACATTCTGTCTTATAGCATTATCTAAAGCATTTACTGGTCCATTCCCCTCTCCCTCACATATAATCTTTTCTCCATCGACTTCTAATTGGGCTTTTGCTGACGAAACTATTTCTCCAGATTTATCTTTTTTTACTGAAACATCATATTCGTTGATAGATATATATCTCGGTATTTCACCAATAATTCTTCTAGCTAATAATTCAAAAGATGCATCAGCCCCATCATAACTGTAACCAATGAATTCTCTATCTTTAACTTCATCTAATAATTTTTTAATTTTAGGATCATCTTCTTGAATATCAATTTTAATACTTTTTAATCTTGAGATTATATTTGATTTACCTGACTGATCAGAGACAACAATATTTCTTGCGTTACCAACTTCTTCAGGATTTATGTGTTCATAAGTTTTTGGATCTTTTTGAACAGCGGAAACATGAAGTCCACCTTTATGAGAAAAAGCAGCAGCGCCTACATAAGGTAAATGTTGATTAGGTTTTCTATTTAAAATTTCATCAAGTAGCCTTGAACAATCAGTTAAATTTTTAATATTTTTAGATTTTATTCCAATTTCAAAATTTGATGAAAAATCTTTTTTTAAAAAAAAAGTGGGAATTAATGACATTAAATTTGCATTACCACATCTTTCTCCCAATCCATTTATTGTACCCTGAATTTGACGAACACCTGATAAAACTGCTGCTAAAGAGTTTGCAACTGCATTACCAGTATCATTATGAGCATGAATACCTAAATTTTTTCCTGGAATAACTTGAGATACCTCAGTTACTATTTTTGATACTTCGTGTGGTAATGTTCCTCCGTTGGTATCACATAACACTATCCATCTTGCTCCCTGATCGTATGCAGCTTTAACACATGAGAGTGCGTATTTGGGATTTGCTTTATAACCATCAAAAAAATGTTCCGCATCAAACATAAATTCTTTTTTTGCTTTAACAAAATGTTTTGTGCTTTCACCAATATTTTCCAAATTTTCTTCATTGGTAATACCTAAAGCAACATCGACATGAAAATCCCATGACTTTCCAACTAAACATACTGCAGGAGTGTTTGAATTCATTAATGCTGATAATCCTGTATCATTTTCTGCACTTCGACCTGATCTTTTTGTCATTCCAAAACATGTAAGTTTAGAATTTTTAAAATTATGTTTTTTTTGAAAAAACTCAGTATCAGTTGGATTAGCTCCAGGCCAACCGGCTTCGATATAATCAACACCTAGATTGTCTAATGCAGATGCAATTTTTTCTTTATCCTCAATTGAAAAATCCACTCCTTGTGTTTGCGCACCATCTCTTAGAGTTGTATCAAAAATATATAAACGCTCTTTACTCATTTAAATTTCCACAATGTTCTACCATCTTTATCTTCTATTAAAACACCTTTATCAAAAAGTTCATCTCTAATTCTATCAGCTTCCTTATAATCTTTATTTGCTCTAGCTTTATTTCTTAAACCTATTTTATTATTTATTTCTGTCTCACTTATTGAAGCTTTGTTTTTCTTAAAGTTTTCCCATTGTTCATTATTTTCATTAAATAAACCTATAAATTTACATGCTGAAATAAATAATTCTTTATCTTTTCCTTTACTGGCATTTTCATAAAGTTTATGAAGGTTGGCAATATATCCAGGTGTATTTAAATCTTCGTATAAAGGTTTTAAGACCTCCTCTGTTACTTGGATAGATTTAATATCTGCTGAATAAATACGATACCATTTATCTAAAGTATTTTGACAATCATTTATTAATTTATCATTCCAATCTAACGGCTGTTTATAGTGTGCACTCATAAGAGCTAATCTCAAAACTTGTCCACTAATCTTGTTTCTAAAATCTTTAATTTTAAGAATATTGCCTTGAGACTTAGCCATTTTTTCATTGGACATAGTAATAAAAGCATTATGAACCCAATAATTTGCAAAAAATTTTGAGTCATTTGCACATCTAGATTGAGCAATCTCGTTTTCATGATGCGGAAATATCAAGTCTATTCCACCCCCATGAATATCAAATTCGTTTCCTAAAAACTTTTTTGACATTGCTGAACATTCTAAGTGCCAACCTGGTCGCCCTTTACCCCAAGGAGAGTCCCAAGAGGGCTCATCATTGATAGATGGTTTCCACAGAACAAAATCTTCTGATTTTTTTTTGTTGTCACTTACTTCTACTCTTGACCCAGCTATTAAATCCTCTAATTTTTTATTTGATAATTTTCCATAATCAGAAAATTTTTTAACCTCAAAATAAACATGGCTATTATTTTCATAAGCAAAACCTTTTTTAATTAATTGATTTATCATCTCGATCATTAAATCAATATGTTCAGTAGCCTTAGGTTGATACGTGGGGTTTTCACAATTCAAAAACTTACAATCTTGCAAAAAACTTAATGTTACTTTTTCGGTTAATTCTTTTGTAGATATTTTTTGCTCTTGTGATGATTTAATTATCTTATCATCGATATCTGTAATATTTCTAACATAAGTTACTTTTGAAAAAGTATTCTTTAGTAATCTAAAAAGAATATCAAAAATTACTAATGGTCGTGCATTTCCAATATGTGGATCATCATAAACAGTTGGTCCACAAACATACATTCCAATATGTTTTTTATCTTTTGGAACAAATTGTTCTTTTTTATTAGTTAAATTATTTGTTAAAAAAATATCCATTTTAGTTGATTAAGAAATATACCTTATTTATTGATTTGTTAATCTAATTGATTAACTAGGAATTTTGCATACTGGAATTGGCTCCATTTTATGCAAATTTTGTTTTCTAATTTTTTCGTATTCTGCTTTATGAGGTGAGTCGGGATTGACCATTGCATCTTCTAAATCCTCATATTTAAAACCTAATTGTCCTTCATCTGTTCTACCGTCATTCCAAAGGCCATCCGTTGGAGGAGCATCAATAATTTCATTTAATATACCTAATTCTTTTCCAAGTTCCCAAACTTCAGTTTTATTGCAATCTGCAATAGGGGATATGTCTACTCCACCATCACCATATTTTGTATAAAATCCAACACCAAAATCTTCAACTTTATTTCCAGTACCTACAACTATTCCCTTGTTAGCAGCTGCCACTTGATAGAGAGTTGTCATTCTTAATCTTGCTCTTGAATTTGCAAAACCATGTTCATTATCAAATTTATTAAGTGTAGATGAGAAAGATTCAAATACTTTATCTAAACTTATTGTATGTGATTCTACATTTTTAAAATTTTTAATTAACCATTCTTGATGTCGTAAACTCAAATCATGTTGATCTTTTAATTGCTTTATTGGCATTGTTAAAACTATAGTCTTTAATCCTGTCATAGCACTTAATGTACTTGAAACTGACGAGTCTATACCACCAGATATACCTATAACTAAAGATTGAGCCCTAACTGGCATTTGATCAACATATGATTTTATCCAGTTTGAAATAAATTTTGTTTTTTCTGAAGGTGTCATGATTTATATGTAATAATCCTATGCCTGAAAGCAATAGACTAAGATGCCGCCTGAATAGCGTTTTTAGAATAGGTGCTATTCTTTTTTATCTCATCTGAAATCAAAAATGCTAATTCTAAAGCTTGGTTTGCATTCAATCTAGGATCACAATGTGTATGATATCTTGAAGATAAATCTTTATCAGAGATTTTTTGAGCGCCACCAGTACATTCTGTCACGTTTTGACCTGTTAATTCTATATGCAATCCTCCTGCATAACTTCCTTCACTTTGGTGACAAGCAAATACATTCTTAACTTCACTCAAGACACTATTAAATGGCCTTGTTTTAAATCCAGTTGTAGATTGGATCGTATTTCCATGACAAGGATCACATGACCAAATAACATTTAGTCCTTCTTTTTTAATTGCTCTAATTAATTTCGGTAAGTGTTTAGATACATTCTGATAACCAAATCTTGAAATTAAAGTAATTTTACCTTTTTCATTAGATGGATTTATTTTATTACATAGATTAATTAAATCATCAGCCTTTAAAGTAGGTCCACACTTAATACCAATCGGATTATGTATTCCTCTACAAAACTCAACATGTCCACCATCAAGTTGTCTAGTTCTATCTCCAATCCAAACAAAGTGAGCTGATGTATCATGATTTTCACCAGTAGTAGAATCTAATCTAGTCATTGACTCTTCAAAAGGTAATAACAATGCTTCATGTGATGTCCAGAAGTTAACAGTTTTTAATCTTCTATTAAAGTCTGAATTAATTCCACATGCATCCATAAATGCCAAAGCTTTAGCTATTTGATCTTCTAGTTCTTTAAATCTTTTAGCTTCTGGACTTTTTTTAATAAAACCTAAATTCCATGTGTGTACATTTTTTAGATCAGCAAATCCGCCATGACAAAATGCTCTAACAAGATTTAGTGTGGCTGCGGATTGTGAATAAGCTTTGAATAATCTTTTTGGATCAGGTATTCTAGCTTTTTCACTAAATTCAATTCCATTGATATTATCTCCCAAATAACTTGGTAACTCTATTCCATCTTTTGTTTCTGTTGGTGAGCTTCTTGGTTTTGAAAACTGTCCAGCAATTCTTCCTAATTTAACAACAGGCAATGATGCTGAGTAAGTAAGGACTAATGACATTTGTAACATCAATTTAAAAGTATCTCTAATATTATCTGGATGAAATTCTGCAAAACTTTCGGCACAATCACCCCCTTGTAAAAGAAAAGCTTTCCCATCTACAACTTCTGCAAGTTGTTGTTTAAGATGTCTAGTTTCACCAGCAAAAACTAAAGGTGGAAAAGTTCTCATTTTATCTAAAACTTTATCCAACTCTTTTTTATCCGGGTACTCCGGAATATGTTTTACTGGATATTTTTTCCAGCTGTTTATTTTCCAATTTTTCATGTTCAACCTAAGATTGTTGTATCAGAGTTTTTTTATTATTCAACGGTTACAGATTTAGCTAAATTTCTAGGCTTATCTATATCAAAACCTTTTTTTAATGCTGAATAATATGCAAGTTTCTGCAATGGTATAGTCAAAAGAAACGGTAAAAGATCTTGGTTAGTGCTTTCAACTTCAATTGTTTCCCAAATATTTTCAGATACAATTTCATCATTACTCTTATTTGTTATTAATAAAACTTTTGCACCTCTTGCGATAACTTCCTGCATATTAGAAATAGTTTTTTTATAATAGTTATCTCTCGGAGCTAATACTACTACCGGCATTCCGTCTTCAATTAAAGCTAATGGTCCATGTTTCATTTCACCCGCAGGATATCCTTCGGCATGAACATAAGATAATTCCTTTAACTTAAGTGCTCCCTCCAAAGCTATCGGATAAGAAAAACCTCTTCCCAAGAACATAGATCCTTTTGCTTCATTAAACGTATTAGATACATTTTGTATTTTATTGTCCGTCAACAATGTTTGTTCTACTAATTTTGGTAACTCTTTTAAATCTTTCAGTTTCTCAGATAGTTCTTTTTTTTCTAAATCACCTCTCATTAAACCTAATTTTAAAGCCAAAATATAAAGTATAAGAATTTGTCCTAAAAATGCTTTCGTTGATGCAACTCCAATTTCAGTACCACAATGAATAGGCAGAACAAATTTTGAATCTCTTGCAATAGAGCTTTCAATAACATTTACAACTGCACAAGTTTTCATTCCATTTTTATTACATAAGTCTAGTGCTGCATAAGTATCAGCTGTTTCCCCAGATTGGGAAACAAAAACATATAAACTATCTTTTTTAAACCTATTTTTTCTATACCTAAATTCTGACGCTATATCTATATTAACTTCTAACGTGGTTAACTCTTCAAACCAGTATTTAGCCATTAAACATGAGTGATAAGCTGTACCACAGCCAATTAAAGTAATAGAAGAAATTTCATTTTTTTTCCAAGGAATATTATAAATGTTAATATCATTGCTAGCAGTATCTATATATTCTTTAATTCCATTCTTTAAAGTTTTCGGCTGTTCTTCTATTTCTTTAGCCATAAAGTGTTTATAATCACCTTTATCATATTTTTCTTCTTCACTTGATAACTCTAAAACTTTTTTATTAATTTTTGTCCCATCCTCACTAAAGAATTCTACATGATCTTTTTTAATAATACAAAACTCTCCATCATTTAGATAAGTAATTTTATTAGTCATAGATTTAAGTGCATAAGAGTCAGATCCTAAATAATTCTCATTTGGCCCATAACCAACTGCTAAAGGGGAGCCTCGTCTTGCACCAACTATTAAATCTGGTTCGTCTTTAAATATAATCCCCAATGCAAAACTACCGTGTAGAGCTTTTAAAGTTTTTTTAATTGAATTAATTATATTTTCAGTTTTTAAATGTTCAGTAATTAGATGAACAATAACCTCTGTATCTGTTTGAGATTTAAATATATGTCCTTTACTTACTAAAAACTTTTTTAACAATGTTGAATTTTCAATAATTCCATTATGAACAACTGATACATTTTGAGATGAATGTGGATGAGCATTAATACTATTTGGTGAGCCATGTGTTGCCCATCTAACGTGCCCTATACCAATAGTGCCTGCCATATTTTGTACTAAAGAATTTTTTTCAAGATTGTCTACCCTCCCCTCTGATTTAACCTCATTAATTAAACCACTTGAGAGAGTAGCAATTCCTGCGGAGTCATATCCTCTGTATTCTAATTTTTTTAAAGAATTTATTATTGTTAATGAAACTGGTTTGTTACTATTTATGCCTATAATTCCACACATAATTATTTTTTTCTTTTATAATTTTTAACTTCAGTTTGTAAACTTCTCGTTAATGCTAATGATTTTTTTCTTACCTTTTTTGTAATGACAGAACCAGCTCCAACAACACTTTTTTCCTCAATTGTTAAAGGAGCTACTAAAGATGAATTAGACCCAATAAATACATTATCTTTAATTTTTGTTTTACTTTTTTTTACACCATCATAATTACAGGTAATTGTACCTGCTCCAATATTAACAGATTTACCAATTTGACTATCACCTATATATGATAAGTGGTTTACTTTTGATTTTTTACCAATTACACTTTTTTTAATTTCAACAAAATTACCAACCTTTGAACCCTCTTTCAAAATAGTGCCTGGTCTTATTCTGGCGTAAGGTCCTAAATCAACATTATTTTCAATTTTACAATTTTCTAAATGAGAAAAAGATTTTATTGTAACACTGTTTCCAACTTTAACTTTTGATCCAAAAACAACATATGGCTCAATAGTTACATTTTTTCCAATTTTTGTATCTTCTGAAAAATAAATTGTCTCAGGACCTATTATTTTTACACCAGACTTCAGAAATTTATTTCTAAGTTTATTTTGTAGTTTTTGTTTATTAAACCGTTTCATCTAGGAAATTCTTTATATTAAGTATATATATTTCTTAATTCACAAAATATTTCTTAAAAATACTTTTGATTATGACACAACAATACACAATTCTTTTTGATTTAGATGGTACTTTGGTTGATACAGCACCTGATTTAATGCGAGCTCATAATCATGTAATGAAAAAATTCGGATATCCAACGAAATCTACTGAAGAAATAAGAAACTTAGTTGGTCAAGGAGCGGGTGCAATGCTTGGTAGATCCATTTGGGGACAAGCAAAAAAAGAATTTGGAAAAGTTCAGGATGAAAAGATTAAAAAAGAAATGGTTAATGATTTTGTGGAATTTTATGGAAAAAACATTGTTAATGAAAGTACTTTGATAAATGGTGTAAAAGAGTTCCTAATCTGGTGTAAGGAAAAAGAAATATCAATGGCTGTTTGCACAAACAAACAAGAACATCTTGCAATAGATCTTTTGAAAAAAATAGGTATCTATGATTTCTTTGAATACGTTGCTGGTCATAATACTTTTGAATATTGTAAGCCTGATCCAAGACATTTAACATCTGTTGTTGAAATATTGGGTGGAGATATCAAAAAAACTTTAATGATTGGTGATAGCGAAACTGATGCCAACGCAGCAAAAAATGCTGGAATGCCTGTGATCTTATTAGAAGATGGTTATACAGAAAAAAATACAACTGAAATATATCACAATCACCTAGTAAAAGACTTCACTGGTATTGAAAAAATTGTATCAAAATATCTTTAATATTGATTATTTTTTTTTAACTATTAAAAACAACTCCGAGAATTAGGAGTTATTTTGATAGTACATAAAGTAAAAGTTTACGCATCTAAAGTTCATTTGCCCAAAAAAAATCAACTTGCATGGAAAATTGCTGAAATTGCAAGTGATAATTCAAAATTAGATAACAAAGCTGTTGATATGGTTATCAATAGAATTATTGATAATGCTTCAGTTGCTATTGCATCTCTTAATAGAAAACCAGTAATCTCTTCTAGAGAGATGGCTTTAAAACATTCTAGAAAAAATGGAGCTACTTTATTTGGAATAAGTAAAAAATTGAAATTTGATTGCGAATGGGCCGCTTGGTCTAATGGAACTGCTGTGAGAGAGCTAGATTTTCATGATACTTTTTTGGCAGCAGATTATAGTCATCCAGGAGATAACATTCCTCCACTAATAAGTGTTGCTCAACAAAATAAAAAAAGTGGTTTAGATCTTTTGAGAGGTATTATTACCGCTTATGAAGTTCAGGTAAATTTGGTTAAAGGAATTTGTTTGCATAAACATAAAATAGATCACATAGCTCATTTAGGGCCAAGTGTAGCTGCTGGACTTGGTACAATGTTAAGATTAAATACTGAAACAATTTATCAAGCTATACAACAAGCTTTGCATACAACAGTATCCACAAGGCAATCAAGAAAAGGTGAAATTTCAAGTTGGAAAGCATACGCTCCAGCCCATGCTGGAAAGTTAGCAATAGAAGCGGTAGATAGAGTAATGCGTGGTGAAGGTGCCCCAAGTCCAATTTATGAAGGCGAAGATAGTGTGGTTGCTAGAATTTTAGATGGAAAGAAAGCTCTTTACAAAGTTCCTCTACCTAAAAAAGGTGAAACTAAAAAAGCAATATTAGAAACTTATACAAAAGAATATTCAGCTGAATATCAGTCTCAAGCTCTTATCGATTTAGCTAAAAAACTTAAAAAAAAAATACCAGATTTAGGTAAAATAAAAAAAATTGATATATACACAAGTCATCATACTCATTATGTAATTGGTACAGGTGCAAACGACCCACAAAAAATGGATCCAAAAGCTAGCCGAGAAACCTTAGACCATTCTATTATGTATATATTTGCGGTGGCTTTAGAAGATGGCAATTGGCATCATGTAAAATCTTATACAAAAGCAAGAGCTAAAAAGAAAAGTACTATTAAGATTTGGCGATCAATTAAAACTCATGAAGATAAAAAATGGACAAAAAAATATCATGATCCAAATCCTAAAAAAAATCATTTGGTGCTAGAGTGGTAATTTCACTGAAAAACGGTAAAAAAATAATTGAACAACAGGATAAAGCAGATGCACACCCTTATGGTTTAAGACCGTTTAAAAGACTAAATTATATTAATAAATTTTTAACGCTAACTGAAAATATTATTGATAAAAAAGAGAATGATAGATTTTTAAAAACAGTACAAAATCTCAGAAAATTAAAATCAGGTCAATTAGATCAATTAAATATTGAGATTAAAAAAAGTAAACTAAAAAGAAATTTAAAAAAAGGAATTTTTTGATGCATTTTGTAGAAAAAAAACCTAATCAAAAAAGAGAGGATTTTGTAAAAAAATTAAAATCAAAAAAAATTTTAAGAGTGCCTGGTGCATACAACCCATTGACTGCAAAATTAATTGAGGAAATAGGTTATGATGCTGTTTATGTCTCAGGTGGAGTAATGGCAAATGATCTTGGTTTTCCTGATATTGGTTTAACAACATTACAAGATGTAAGTACTCGATCATATTTAATTTCAAGAGTAACTAATCTTCCAACAATTGTTGACATAGATACTGGATTTAAGTCTTGTAAAGAAACAATTGAAACTTTCGAAGAATTTGGAATTAGTGCAGTACACTTAGAAGATCAAATAGAAAGAAAAAGATGTGGTCATTTAGATAATAAAGAACTAATTTCAACCGATGCAATGGTTAAAAAAATTAAAGAATGTGTCTCTACAAAAAAAGATGAAAATTTTAAGATTATTGCTAGGTCAGATGCGAAAAGTGTAGAAGGAATCGATAAAATGATTGACAGATGTAAAGCTTATGTTGATGCAGGTGCTGAGATAGTTTTTCCAGAAGCTTTAGAAAATGAAAAAGATTTTGAAAGGGTTAGAAAAAATCTATCGTGCTATTTACTCGCGAACATGACGGAGTTTGGAAAATCTAAATTGTTTAATTATAAAGAGCTAGAAGAATTCGGTTATAATATTGTTATTTATCCTGTTACAACGCAAAGATTAGCAATGAAAAATGTTGAGGATGGATTAAGAGACATTTATGCAGATGGACATCAAAACAATATTATTGATAAAATGCAAACCAGAAAACGATTATATGAGCTTGTTGATTACGAAAAATATAATAGTTTGGACGAAAAAATATATAACTTTAGTACTGAAGGTCATGAATAATGAGCGATGAAATCAAAAAAGGTTTATTAGGAATAGTTGTTGATGAAACAGAAGTTTCAAAAGTCATGCCTGAAATTAATTCTCTTACTTATAGAGGATATGCTGCACAAGATTTATGTGAATACTGTAAATTTGAAGAAGTTGCCTATTTAATTTTGAACAAGGATTTGCCAAACACTATTCAACTTAGAAAATTTGAAAAAGAGGAAAGAAATAATAGAGATCTTTCAAAAGATCTTTATTCAATTTTAAAGAAGATGCCTAAAAAATCTCATCCAATGGATGTTGCAAGAACAGCTGTAAGTGTATTGGGTCTTGAAGACAAAGAAACAAATGACTCTTCCCCAGAAGCTAACATGCGAAAAGCTATAAGAATTTTAGCTAAAACACCCACAGCTTTAGCTGCTTTTTATAGATTAAGAAAAGGTAAAAAAATTATTAAACCTAAAAAAAATTTTAATATTGCGGAAAATTTTTTTTATATGTGTTTTGGAAAAGTGCCTCAAAAAGAGATCGTGAAGGCTTTTGATGTATCTTTAATTTTATATGCAGAACATAGTTTTAATGTATCTACATTTACTGCAAGAACTATTACTAGTAGTTTATCTGATATACATGGTGCTATTACTGGAGCTATAGCGAGTTTAAAAGGTCCTCTGCATGGAGGAGCAAACGAAGAAGTTATGCACATGATGAATAAAATTAAGTCACCAAATAACGCTCTTAAATGGATTAATAATGCATTAGATAACAAAGATGTAGTTATGGGATTTGGTCATAGAGTTTATAAATCTGGTGACTCTAGAGTTCCAACAATGAGAAGATATTTTGCAAAAGTTGCTAAAATTAAAAAAGATAAAAAATTTGAAAAAATTTATGATATTGTAGAAAGAGTAATGATTGAAAGAAAAAATATACATCCAAATGTAGACTATCCCACTGGACCAACATATCATTTGATGGGTTTTGATACAGATTTTTTCACACCTATTTTTGTAATTTCAAGAATTACAGGTTGGTCAGCTCATATCATGGAGCAACATGCTGCAAATAAATTAATAAGACCACTTGCTAGTTACAAAGGTAACCAACATAGAAAAGTTGTACAATTAAATCAAAGATAATTTTAACTAAACGCTTCTACCCAAGTTCCTTGTGTAGACGCTTTAGAATACTCTGTTGCACGACCTTCAAAAAAGTTCATGTGCTCAACTGCATTCAACATAGTATCTAACCAACCAAGAGGATTTTTTTGCACATCATAAATTGCTTCCAAACCAAGTTGGTCTAATCTTCTATTAGCAATAAATCTGATATAATCTTTAACTTCCTTAGCAGTTAAACCTTCCATTGGACCCATTTCAAAAGCAAGATCTATAAAAGCATCTTCATGTTCAATTATTGTTCTACAAGCTTCATAAAGT
>CACKVD010000001.1 GCA_902603555.1 uncultured Pelagibacteraceae bacterium | reverse complement strand
TTTTCTCGCCCTATTCCCAAGTATAGGTTCTTATTATTGTTGGGCAGGAGCTGTTTCTATTATTGGAGCTAATCGAGCAGGAATTTTCTTATCTTTAATACCTCTATTTAGTACAATAATGGCAATATTTTTTTATAAAGAACAATTTCAATTTTTTCACTTGATTGGTGCAATTTTAATTATATTAGGTTTATTTTTATCAAATAAGGAAATTAAAAATGCTTAAGGTTGCTATATTAGATGATTATCAAAATGTTTCACAACAATTTGTGGATTTAGAAAAACTATCTGGAAAATACGAATTTAAAATTTTTAGCAAACCATTTATTGACGAAGCAGATGCCATAGATCAATTAGCTGATTTTGAAGCCTTATTGATAATGCGGGAAAGAACACCAATGACAAAAAATTTAATTGATAACTTAAGCAAATTAAAATTCATCATCACGAGTGGTTTAAGAAATAGATCAATTGATCTTGAGGCTGCAAAAAAAAGAAAAATCATTGTTTGTGGAACAGATTCTAATATACATCCCACTCCTGAACTAACTTGGGCTTTAATATTGGGTCTTGCAAGAAATTTGAAAGAAGAAATCGATAATATGTATCAAGGCTATTGGCAAACAACCTTAGGAATTGAATTAAAAGGAAAAATTTTAGGCTTAATTGGATTAGGCAGAGTAGGTTCTCAAGTTGCTAAAATTGGTAAAGCCTTTGGTATGCAAGTTATGGCGTGGAGTGAAAACTTGAATTTAGATACCTGCAAAGAATTAGATGTGCTTCCATGTAGCAAAGAAGATTTAATAAAATCATCTGATTTTTTATCTATCCATGTCCAAGGAGGAGAAAGATACAAAAATTGTATTACTATTAAAGAGATGGATAAAATGAAAAAAACTGCTTTTTTAATAAACACATCTAGAGGTCCAATAATAAATGAAGATGATTTGATAATTGCTTTATCAACAAATGAAATTGCAGGAGCAGGATTAGACGTATATGAAAAGGAGCCTTTACCAGAAAATAATAAATTAAGATTTTTACCTAATGCATTATTAACTCCACATATTGGATATGTGACAACAGAAAATTACGGCATCTATTATAATCAAATGATTGAAGGATTAGAGAGCTGTGTTAATGGTAAACCAATTCGTATTATTGAATAAAAATGGATTTACCTGTTGTGAATCATAAAGATTATTTTGCAAAAATTGGTGATGATCATAAATTTCCAATAGAAAAATTTGGTGAACTCGCTAATTATTTAATAAAAAAGAAAATTGTTAAAAAATTCCATGAGCCTTATCAATGCTCAGAAGAAACATTAAAAAGAGCTCATTCCGAAAATTACATTAAAAACATTAAGAATAAAACTTTAGATGAAAATGGTATTAAAAAGATTGGTTTTCCGTTAGTTGATAGTGTTGTCCAAAGATCTTTAGTTGCAACAGGTGGAACAGTTCTAGCTTCAAAACTTGCAATCAAATATGGTCTTGCTTGCAATACTGCTGGTGGAAGTCATCATGCAAACTTTGATGGAGGCGCGGGTTATTGTGTATTTAATGATGTAGCAGTCGCTGCCCAGTATTTACTTGATCGTGGATTAGCTGGAAGAATTTTAATTGTTGATTTAGATGTTCATCAAGGTAACGGTAACTCTGAAATATTTAAAGATAATAAAAATGTATTTACTTTTAGTATGCATTCCAAATCTAATTATCCTGCAAAAAAATCAATTAGTGATCTTGATGTAGAACTAAATGATAATATGGAAGATAAAGAATACTTAAAGGTACTTAAATTTTATTTAAATCAGCTAAATCAAGAAAATTTTGATTATGTCTTTTATATTGCTGGTGTTGATGTTCATTTCAACGATCGTTTAGGTAAATTAAACATTTCAGACGAGGGAATTAAAAAAAGAGATGAAATAGTAACTCAAAATTTTTTTTCAAAAGGTATTCCGTTATGTGGAGTTTTAGGTGGCGGATATAATAAAGATTTTAATAAACTTGTTGAATTGCACTCTTTTTTACATCAATCATGTGCTAAATTAATATAATCAGATGAATAAAAAAAATCCCAATCTTACAGCTGAACAAAAATTAGTTTTGTTTGAGGATGGAACAGAACTTCCTGGAACAAGTGAATTAAATAATGAAAAACGTAAAGGCAGTTATCATTGTGCAAATTGTGGAATAAGATTATTTGATTCTTCTACCAAATATGAAAGTGGATCAGGTTGGCCTTCATTTTATCAATCTTTACCTGATGTTTTCGAAACTAAAACAGATCATTTACTAGGTTATGCTCGAACAGAATATCATTGTAAAAATTGTGGTGGACATCATGGTCACATTTTTGAAGATGGACCACAACCTACTGGTAAAAGGTACTGTAATAATGGAGTTTGTTTGATTTTTAAAGCTAAATGAGAAATATTATATATTGATTTATCTAGTCTTAAATTTTAAAAATTTACTTATGAAAAAATTTATTTTTTTATTAATCGGTCTTTTAGCATCAACTTCAGTCAATGCCAATGATTTAGATAATATTTTAAATAAGGTTTATGACAAAGGCTCCAAATCAGCAGAAGGATATTTAGAAAACTTGCTTGATGGACCTGGAGATACCGAAGTTTCTATTTCTGCTAAGAATGAAAATAAACCAACTGGCACAATTATGATTGTGCGACCGTTATCAGTTAATGAAAATGATTTAACTTTTTATCAAGCTCAACTTAACAGCTATCACATTTTAGGAGACACGAGACAATCCATAAACTATGGAATAGGAAAAAGATTCTTAGCTGAAGATGGGTCTTCATTTCTGGGAGTAAATAGTTTTTTTGATGCAGATATAGAATTCAACAGCAGATTAGGTTTTGGTACTGAGTTTAGAACATCCAATTTCAATGTGACAGGAAATTACTATTTAGATGTACTTGGTGGTGCTAACGAAGTTGGGTCCAGTACGGAAAGAGTTTTAGATGGGTATGATTTTGAAATTGAAGGCCAGGTTCCCTATGCACCATGGGCAAAGGTTTCTTTGACAACTTATCAGTGGGAAGCCATTAGAGGATCAACAGATTCTGAAGGTGATGTTTATTCAACAACATTAAATCTTACAAATAATTTAACTTTAGAAGCTGGTTATGATGATAATAATATAAGTGATAGTATGGATTATTTAAGAATAACTTATATTTATGGTGGAAAAAATCGACCAATAATTGGAGATGGTTTTTCTAATACACCTTTTGAAAACTCTGATGTGAGAGAAGAAATGCTTACAAAAGTTAAAAGAAGCAACATAATTACTATTGAATCTGAAAGTACTGGAGTAGTTATAAGTAATGGTAACTCATAATATATATGAAAAAAATATTTTTTATTTTATTGTTTACATTCTTTATAATTGAAAGAGGTTATACAGCTTCAGATGAAGGACAACCCACGCAATACGAAGTTACAATGAAAAAAGTTGAACTTTGTACAGATTTAGCATGCTCAACAACTTTTACTCTTGGTGAGAGAGATATGGATGCTGACATAGCCTCAGTTAGTGCAGGCGCTGATGTTGGTGCATATGCACCTACCACAGGCATACCACCAGGAATAGTTTACACTCACTTAAGAGTAACTATCAGTAGAACATTTACAATAACAGCAAGTATTTCTGTTGATGGTGGCTTATGTAGAACTGATGGAGGTGATAACGCAACTGCAACACAAATGACAGTTGGTGAAAGTAGTGGAACAGCTGTTGCTGAGACAATGTATTTAGTAAATGCTGGAAGTTACGGAGCCGGCGACGGCACAAGAGATGGTGACGAAGGAAGTTCTAATATTGATATTGGTTATTCTTCACCAGAGTCAGCAAAAACAATGAGTGTTTCAGGAGATAATGCGGTAATGGTTTATGAACTCACTGCCCCATATCAAAAAACTTTAAGAGCACCAGTAATTAAAGTAAAATTTAATACTGCAACAGCTGTTGGAGTTGAAGACACTGCTTGTTCTATGTGGATTAATGAACCAACTGTAAGTATTACACTTCAATAATAGTTTTTTTTTAAAACACTAAAATGATTATCAAGTATATTAGTTTTTTAATTGGAATTGTTTGGTCTTATTCAATAATAAAAACACAATCAGTATTCAGTAAAAAGGCAGGAATAATATTTAAAATATTTATTACAAAAGTTTCTTGGTTTACTTTTATTGCTGCTTGTTATTTTGGTTACAAAAACTTTACAATTAAATCCACTATTATAGGTCTTATAATTGGAGTTTTGTCAGTAAATATTGGTTTTTATTTTCTAAGAAAATATGTAAATCAAAGATTTAATGAAAAACAAATAACAATCTTTAAAAGTTTTTTTGAGTATAGTTTGATTTTTTTAGTGATTTACTTTGTTTTATTTTAAAAGATCTTGAAGTTTATTTTCTTTTTCTAAAGCTCTTACTTCATCGTAACCACCAATATGTTGATCATCAAAAAATATTTGTGGTATAGTTCTTTTACCGTTAGCTTTCTTAATCATTTCATCCATTGCGCCATCTACTGTTGCAATATTAATTTCATCATAAGTTGCATTATTCCTGGTTAATAATCTTTTTGCTGCTTCACAATAATTACACATTGGACCAGTATAAATTGTTATTTTTTTCATATGCTATAGATAGTCACCTTTTTTAATTTTACTAGTAATTTGTTTTCGTGAATATTCAAATTTTTTTCTATGTTTAATGCTTTTTTGATTTACCCTTTTTCTCCATAATCTAAATGAAGAAGGTTTTAAAGATCTTCTCATTATTTTAATGACATCGGATTCTTTATAACCAGTTTTTTTTTCAATTTCTTCAAAAGTGATCCTGTCAGCCCAGGCTGCCCAGATGACCCAATCAGGATCCTCAATTTTTGGCTCTGGATTTTTGACCCTAGTGACTGGCCTGTGACCTTTTTTTTTCATAAATCCTTTATATTTGAAAAAAATCGATAATGCATTTTTTTTGAGATCTGCTATATTAGTCTAGATAGTCCTTCTTAGCCATCTTTAGCTCCCGGTTTTTAAGGACTATCTTTTTTTTTATGCTCCCCTTAGATTTTATCCTTTTTTTACAGATCATAATTTTTTTATTTATTACACCAGGCACTCCAAGGATTGTTATTGTTTCATATTCAATGAATTATGGAGTTCAAAAATGTGTTTGGACTGCATTAGGCGATATTACAGCTAACTTTATTCAAGCCACTCTAGTAATTTTTGTTTTAGGTACTTTTTTTTCAGATAATCCAACTTTCTTAAATATTATTAAATGGATTGGGGTAATTTTTTTACTTTATTTGGCTTATGATGTTTATAAATCATCTCCTAAAGAAATTAATTCAGAAATAGTTACTTCAAAAAGTTTTTTTTCTTTCTTTAAGGATGGTTTTTTGGTTGCAGGAACAAGCCCTAAGGCTTGGTTGTTTTTTCCTTTAATATTCCCACAGTTTATTGATTTTAATTCCAATTATGTTGTTCAATTTTTTATTTTAATAACAACTTATGTTGTTTTAGATTTTCTATCTTTAATTGGTTATGCTTTACTTGCACAAAAATTAATTACATGGATAAAAGCAAATCCAAAAACAATTAATACAATCTCAGCGAGTGTTTTAATATTAATTGCTTTAATAATTATTATAACACAACACTATTAATATATCCGTCATGTACGTTTTGTCTCTTGCAAAAGTACAATTTTCTTTATTTAATTGAGTATTAATTAATTAATCAACAAAGGAAATAAAATGAAAATAAATAAAATAATCTTGAGTTTTATTTCTGCATTGGCACTATTATTATCAACATCTGTAACATCTTTTGCAAAAGTTGTTGGAGATAAGATAATTTTAGGTTCTGCTATTTCATTAACAGGTAAATACTCTTCAAATGGTGTTCATACTCAAAACGGTTATAATATGGCCGTTGATAGAATTAACAGCATGGGTGGAGTTAAAGTTGGTGGAAAAACTTATAAGTTTGAAATCATTTATTACGATGATGAATCAAACCCAAAAAGAGCAGCACAACTTGCAGAAAGATTAATCTCACAAGATGGTGTTGAGTTTATGCTTGGCCCATACAGTTCAGGACTTACAAAAGCGATTGCTCCTGTAACAGAAAAATATGGTGTACCAATGGTAGAAGCTAACGGTGCATCTAGATCTTTATTTACAAAAGGATATAAATATTTATTTGCAGTGCTTGCACCAGCAAATTTATATCTTGATGTAGCAATAGATTTAGCTGTTGAGAAAAATGGTGGAAAACCTGTAAAAATTGCACAAGCTTTTGAACAAGATGCTTTCTCACAAGACGTGAGATTAGGTATTTTAGAAGCTGCTGAAAGAACAGGTTCAAAAATCATTATTGATGACAAGTTACCAAAAGAACTAAATGATATGGCTGCAACTTTAGCTAAAGTTAAAGCTGTAAAACCAGATGTTCTTGTAGTTTCAGGTCATACAAAAGGTGCTTTGACTGCAATCAGACAAATTGCTGAAATGAAAGTTGATGTTCCAATGTTAGCAATGACACACTGTGATGCTGCAAAATTATCGAAGCAACATGGTAAAAACTCTGAGTATGCATTATGTGCATCTCAATGGCATAAAACTCTAACTTACAAAGATAAATTCTTTGGAGATGGGATGAAATATGCTGCTGACTTTGAGAAAGAGTTTAAATATGACCCACCATATCAAGCGGCTGAGTCATCTGCAGCTTTATTAGTTTTTAAAGATGCTTTTGAGAGAGCAAATTCTTTTGATAAGAAAAAAGTAAGAGATGCTCTTGCAGCTACTAATATGCAAACTTTTTATGGAAACATAAAATTTGCACCAGGTGGTCAAAACGTTGACAAGCCAATGGTATTATTCCAAGTTATGTGTAATGCTGATGGAAGTAAGTGTGAAAATAAAGTTGTGGCTCCAACAAAATGGGCTTCAGCTAAATTGATACACCCAATTCCAAGCTGGTCAGAAAGATAAATTAAATTTTAAAAATGCCCTCTAGGAATAGAGGGCATTTTTTTTAATCAAAAAATTTATGGATTTTTTAATATTCCAAGTTCCAATGCTAACTTTACAGGCTACGCTTGATGGAGTGTTGTTAGGAATATTATTTGCATTGATAGCTTATGGAATGGCTCTTCAATGGGGAGTAATGAATATAATAAACATTGCTCAAGGTGACTTAGTTATTCTAGGTGGTTACATTGCATACTTCATGTATCTGTGGGGAATTCACCCAGCATGGGGAGTAATCGTCTCACCATTTATAATGTATTTTGTTGGAGTTGGAATTTACAAACTAGTTATTAATAAAGTAGTTGATAGAGATTTATTTATTTCAATACTTGCTACTTTTGGAATTAGTATTTTATTTATGCAACTAATGAATTTTGCATTTGGTGCAGATGTCGTTCTTGCCAATTCTGGATATGGAACAACTATGTTGTTTGATAATTCTGTTACATTACCTAATTCTAAAATATTTTCGGCATTCATAAGTATTATTTTTGCAATAGGTTTGGTTATTTATATGAAAAAGTCTAAGCTTGGTAGAGCAATTAGAGCTACCGCTCAAAACGCCCGAGCAGCAAAAATTTTAGGTGTAGATACAGAAAAAGTTTATGCAGCAACATTTGGTATTAATGCTGCCTTATGTGGTGTTGCTGGAGCTTTAATATCAATTACTTTTACAATTCATCCTTATATGGGATTACCTTATACAATTAGATCTTTTATGATTGTGATTGTTGCGGGATTAGGAAATCTTCCTGGTGTAGCAATGTCAGGAATGGGACTAGGAGTTTTTGAAGAATTTGCTGATTATATTTTAGGTACAGAATTTAGAATTGGTTCAGTATTTTTATTACTAGTTTTGATTTTAGTTTATAGAAGATTTAAATTATCAAGAAAAAGAGAGTATTTAAAATAATGAATAAGAATATTATTTTATATGCAGCATTGTTAATTTTTGGATTAGCTGCTCCTTTTATATTTCCAGCTTTTAAAGTTCAACTATCAATACTTTGTGTTTTAATTGTTTTAGCTCTTACTTGGAACATTCAAGGTGGGGAAATGGGTTACAACACCTTTGGAAATATATTATTTTATGGACTTGGGATGTACCTTTGTGCATCAGTTCAAGTGGGAATGTTTTTTCCTTTAGCTGAATGGACAGAAAGTGGAGGAGAAAAAACTTTTGTTCACACACCAACCCAATTTTTTCAAGGAATGGCTATGGGTCTTATAGTTGCAGCAGTTATACCAACAATTGTTGCTGGATTAATTGGTTACTCAATTTTAGGATTAAGAGGTCATTACTTTGCAATTTGCACTTTAGGTTTAGGAGTAGCTGCTGGAGAAATTTCAGGTGGTATTGAAATTATTGGAGCTGGACAAGGTTTTACAACTCCACCTTTCCCAGATGTAGGAAGCTTAGAAGCAAGAGGTGAATTCTTTTACTTCTTAAGTTTCATGGCAGTTGTTTTGACTTTTATTACAGTGAAGTCAATTTATTCAACAAGATTTAAATTAATACTAAATGCAATAAGAGACAATGAGGACAAAGCTGAAGCAATGGGAATTCAAACAATGAAATATAAAATTATTGGTTGGATGATATCTGCTTTCTTTTGTGGATTAGCTGGAGGAATTATGGGTGGTCTAGTTGGTTACATAGACTCAACTGACGTTGCATTTGATGGAAGAGAGATGGGAGTGTTCATGGTCTTGATGGCTATCTTAGGTGGAAAAGGAACTTTATGGGGACCTGTTATTGGAGCAACTGTATTTCATATCTTCAAAGAAGGTTTTTGGACATTCTTCTTAGGTTGGCAATACGTTGCACTAGGAGTTCTTATAGTTGTAATTGTAATTTATTTTCCGGAAGGAATAATGGGATGGTTAAGAGAGAAATACCCAGAGAGATTTGGGGAAGTAGTTGATGAAGCAGATCGAAAAGCACAGGTAGAATTAAAATGAGTATTTTAGAAGTTAGTAATGTCAGTAAATCATTTGGCGGTGTAAAAGCCAATGTTGACATTTCAATGAAAGTTGAGAAAGGAAAAATTGTTGGTCTAATAGGACCCAATGGTTCAGGTAAAACAACTTTATTTAATTCTATTGTCGGCACTTATCCAATCGATAACGGATCAATTAAATTTAATGAGAAAGAAGTATCAGAATTACCTGTTCCAGTAATAGCAAAACTTGGTTTATTAAGAACATTTCAACAAACTAGAATTTATGGCAAATTAAATTGTGTAGAGAATATGCTAATTAGTCATAAAGGAAGTGACGCAAGCTTATTCACAATTTTTTCAAAAATTCCAAAAGATTTAACAGAAAAGGCAGAAAATTTATTAAATTTTGTTGGATTATATCAAAAAAGAAACTTAAGAGCTGGCGATTTATCTTTTGGACAACAAAAATTATTAGAATTAGCAATGGCACTTATGAATGAACCTGAGATGTTGCTATTAGATGAACCAACTGCTGGTATCAATCCTACTTTAATAAATGGAATTATAGATAGATTAATTAAAGTTAATCAAGATTTTGGTATTACACTTTTAGTTATTGAACATAATATGAAAGTAATTATGCAGTTAGCTGAAGATATTTTTTGCTTAGCACATGGCAAGATGCTTGCAAATGGATCACCAGATGAAATTAAAAATGATAAGCGTGTTATCGATGCTTATTTGGGAGCACAATAATGTCAAATCAATATGAAGTTTTAGGTAAAGCTCCGGTTGCAGAGGATTTAAAAAACCTATCTCCTAACGATGTTCATTTGACAATAAAAAACCTCAATGCTGGTTATGGTAAAATGGAAATACTTCATAATTTTGAACTTTTCGTAAGTAAAGCACAATCACTTTGTTTAATAGGTCCTAATGGAGCAGGAAAATCTACAATACTTCATTCGATTTATGGATTTACAAATATTTTTTCTGGAAAAATAGAAATAGATGGAAAAGAAATTACAAATCTTTCTCCTGCTGAAAAACTTAAATCAGTTGGAATAGCCTATATTCTTCAAGATAATTCTGTATTTCCAGATATGACGGTTGAAGAAAATTTATTAATGGGTGGATTTATAAAAGATAAAACAGAAGAGTCTTATGAGGAAGCTGAAAAAATTCTTCAAAAATATGAAAGATTAGGCAATAGAAGAAATCAGCCTGCAAAAGTATTGTCAGGTGGTGAAAGAAGATTATTAGAAATTTCTAGAGCACTTGTGATGAAACCATCGGTACTATTAGTAGATGAACCATCTATTGGATTAGAACCAAGATATATTGATATGGTATTTGAAATTTTAAGAGATCTTCAACAAAATGAAAAAAAAACAATCATCCTAGTTGAGCAAAATGCAAAAAAAGGTCTAGAGTTTGCTGACATAGGTTACGTTCTTGTTTCAGGTCAAACAGCAATAGCTGGAAAAGGAGATGATCTATTAAATAATCCAGATGTTGGTCGCCTATTCTTAGGTGGTTAATGATAGATCCAAAATATTTTTTAAAAGGATTTAAATCTATAAAAGGTGTTGGAAGCCCTGCAATTGCACTAGGTGCAAGTTTTATTGCGATAGGTGCTTTACTTAAAAATTTAGGTTTCTCAATTCAAGAAAGTATTTTTTCTACCTTCTTAACTTATGCATTACCTGGGTCATTAGTAATGGCAGAGTCAATGTTGATTGGGGCATCTTTAATAAATATTTTTATAGCCGTATGGTTGGTGAACGCAAGATTATATCCAATGACTGTAGCATTAATGCCATTATTGATGCATGAAAATCAACCAAGATGGAAATATTATTTATCATGCCATTTTATAGCTGTCTCATCATGGCTCATTATGAAAGACAATTATGAAGATATTGAAAAAGAAAACAGAATAGATTTCTGGATAGGGATTGGAACAGCTACTTGGTCTGTTGCAATTTTTTCAACAGTTATAGGTTATATAGCATCAGATTTTCTAAATAAAGATATGCTTATTGGTCTAGCAATAATAAATCCGATTTACTTTATATGTATGATGCTTGGTGCAATGAAGACAATGCAAATAAGTCTATCTGTAATTTTGGGAGCAGTTTTAGGTCCTGCTTTTTATTTTTTCTCTCCCGAATGGTCTATTTTGTTTGGTGGATTTTTTGCAGGAACTATTGCTTTTTTTATAGGAGAAAAAAATGACTAGTAATATTATAATAGTCATAATCGTTACTTCTTTAGCAACATACCTATCAAGATTTTTAGGTGTTGTGAGTGCAGAAAAAATTAAAGAAACATCAAAGATGTTTAGATGGTTTAATTGTCTTGCATATTCTACTCTTGCAGCACTGATTGCAAGAATAGTAATATTTCCTTCAGGATCTCTATCTGAAATAGATTATTTAATTAGATTTATTGTAGTTATTTTATCTGTTGTAGTTTTTTATCTGACTAAAAAAAATTTGGTTTACCCAACGCTTTTCTCTGCTATCATATTATCATTTTTTAGTAGTTATTTATGATTGAAAAAATTGAAGGATTTGAAATTCATTTAAATGATAATTCTAAAAGAATAATTGATATTGATATAAGCGATGAAATATTAAATAAACTTATTTTTCCGTTTAATAAATTTGATATAACTGCACTTGAATACAAACCATTTACAAGGTTTACTATTGCTAAAAGTTTAGATGATCTAAGTGGTAATAAGCTTTCAAAATTTTTAAATAAAATAATTAGAGATAGAAATACAGGCTGCTTCATTATTAAGCCAAAAAAATTGATATCTAAAATTGATGAAATTTTTTTAGTAAAATTATCAACTGCAGTTGCATATTTAATTGGGAACCCAAATCATGATGCTATGGCAGGAAAATACTATGCAAGATTTCATGTGAAGCACGAAGATAAAAGTGACTCATATTTGAGAAAAGCTTACACAAATATGGATCTTCATACTGATGGAACATATGTGAAAGAAAAAACTGATTGGTTGTTAATGTCAAAATTAGAGGAAAAAAATGTAGAAGGAGGGGAAACTGCTATGCTTCATCTTGATGATTGGGAACATTGTAATGAATTATTTAACGATCCTGCTGCTAAAGAGAATTTTATTTGGGGCTCACCAAAAAGTAAAAATATTGATTATAAAGTTGAACATCCTGTTTTTTCATCTGATCAAAATGGAAAACCTCAAATTTCATACATAGACCAATTTCCAGAGCCTAGAGATATGAAACAAGGGACATTTTTACAAAAATTATCTGATAGTTTGGAGGAAAGTAATAATAAGGTTATAACCAAACTTCCAGTGGGATCATCAGTGGTTGCAAATAATTATTTTTGGCTGCATGGAAGAAAACCATTCAAAGAAAACAAAGATTTAAGTAGAGAGTTATTGAGAATTAGAGGTTCTTTTTTTATTAATTAATATAAATTATCCTTTATAAAGTATTTGTCATGAAATTAGGTTTTATAGGAACTGGAAAAATTGCATCTTCAGTGATAACTGGAATATGTGGATCATCTATAAAATATAGTAAAATATTTATATCATCTCGAAACAGTAAAATTGCCAAAGGATTAAAGAAAAAATTTAAAAAAATTTCTATTGAGAAAGATAATCAAAAAATAGTTGATAACAGTAATTGGGTATTTTTAGCTGTAACACCCACAGTAGGAGAAAAGATAATTAAAAAACTTAAATTTAAATCGAGCCAGACTGTAGTGAGTTTTATTTCAACAATCACGATTCCAGAATTAAAAAAAATGATTAAAGCTAAAGTTGATATTGTTAGAGCAATACCATTACCACCAATATCTTTGAAAAAGGGGCCTATCCCGATTTGCCCCCCAAATAAAAAAGTAAAAAACTTTTTTGATAAAATTGGCTCTACTGTAGAGATTAGTAATGAAAAACTTTCAATTAATTTTTGGTCAACATCTGGGATGATGGCATCTTATTATGAATTATTGAAGGTTATGAGTGAATGGTTAATTAAAAAAGGTATTAAAAGATCAGATGCTCAAAAATATATCACTACATTGTTTTTAGCTTTATCTGAAGATGCAGTAATAAACTCAAAAAAAGAATTAAAATATTTAGTAAAAGAATCACAAACGCCAAAAGGATTAAATGAGCAAGGCTTAAAAGAAATGAGTAAAAAAAGTGTTTATAAATCTTTAATTAGCACTTTAAATAGTATCCATAAAAGATTAAACAAATAATTAATGTCTGAAAATATTTTAGAAATTAATAATTTGTCAAAATATTTTGGAGGACTTGCAGCAGTATCAGAGTGCTCACTTAAGGTTAAAAAAGGAACCATTACAGGTATTATTGGACCTAATGGTTCGGGCAAAACTACATTATTTAATTTAATTGCTGGAAATTTAAAATCTTCAGCTGGAAACGTTATGTTTAATAATGAAAATATTACTGATGTTCCTTCTTATGAGTTATTTTCAAAAGGATTATTAAGAACTTTCCAAATAGCGCATGAGTTTACAAATTTATCAGTTTTAGAAAATTTAATGATGGTTCCAGGAAATCAATCTGGGGAAAAATTAATGAATGCTTTATTAAAACCATCATTAGTTGCAAAAGAAGAAAGTCAAATTAAAGAAAAGGCAATGGAAGTTGTTGATTTTCTTAATCTTGATCATTTAAAAAATGAATTAGCTGGAAATTTATCTGGAGGACAAAAAAAATTATTAGAATTAGGTAGAACAATGATGGTTGATGCAAAACTAGTCTTATTAGATGAAGTTGGAGCAGGCGTTAACAGAACCTTATTAAAAGATCTTGGAACAGCTATAGAAAAATTAAATAAAGAAAAAGGTTATACATTTTGTATGATTGAGCATGATATGGATTTCATTGGAAGATTATGTGATCCAGTAATAGTTATGGCTGAGGGGTCAGTTTTATTTGAGGGTTCAGTTGAAGATGCAAAAAAAGATGAAAAAGTTATAGAAAGTTATTTAGGTAGAGGTTCAAAGTTAAAGTTAAAGGACAATTAATTATGGCTTTTTTTGAAGGTAATAAAATGACAGGCGGTTATGGAAATGGGCCAGATATAATTAATTCATGTTCTGTAAATGTCGAGAGAGGAGAAATAGTATCAATTCTTGGACCAAATGGAGCTGGAAAATCTACAGCAATGAAGGCTATGCTAGGTTTATTAAATTTAAAATCTGGCTCTGTTGTAATTAATGGAAAAGATATTTCTAAATTATCACCACAAGATAGAGTTAAAGAAGGTATTTCATTTGTGCCTCAAACAAAGAATGTTTTTGCAGGTATGACTGTTGAGGAAAATTTAGAGATGGGAGCTTTCTTAATAAATAGTGATTTTAAGTCAGTTGTAGACGAAATTTATGATTTATTTCCAATTCTTAAAGAAAAAAAAAATCAATTAGTTGGTGAGTTATCTGGTGGGCAAAGACAACAAGTTGCATTAGGTAGAGCGCTTATGATTAAACCTTCCGTATTAATGTTGGATGAACCGACTGCTGGTGTTTCACCTATAGTGATGGATGAATTATTTGATCATATTATTAAGGTAAAAAGAACTAACGTAGCAATATTGATGGTTGAGCAAAATGCAAAACAAGCATTAAATATTTCTGATAGAGGCTATGTTTTGGTAACAGGTGAGAACCGTTACTCCGGTACTGGAAAAGAATTATTAGAGGATTCAAGAGTAAGAAGCTCTTTTCTAGGTGGATAATATGGATTTTGTAAACGCAATTATACTTTTATTAAATTATATTTTTGTTCCTGCTTTGACATATGGGTCTCAATTAGCACTTGGAGCAATTTTTGTAACATTAATCTATGGAATCTTACGATTTGCAAACTTTGCCACTGGAGACATGATGTCTTTTGGAACCATGTTTACAATCTTATTCACTTGGTACCTTCAGTCTGTTGGTATTAGTCTTGGATTTTTACCCACAGCTCTTTTAGCAATCCCTTTTGCAATTATTTTTATGATTGGATATATGCTAATGATAGATAAATATGTCTTTAAATATTACCGGGTGAATAAAAGTCCCCCTGTACAATTAGCAATGGTAAGTATTGGAGTAATGTTTGTTACCCAGGCTGTCGTTCGTATAATTATTGGACCATCTGATAGAAGATTTTTTGATGGAGAAAAATTTTTAATTAAGGCTGGTGAATTTAAGGAAATGACTGGATTAAATGAAGGTCTTGCAATAAAATCAACACAAGTCTTAACAATTATTGTAACACTAATTTTAGTTTCATCTCTTTTTTGGTTTTTAAATAAAACTAAAACAGGAAAAAGTATGAGAGCATATTCTGATAATGAAGACTTGGCATTGTTATCAGGTATTGATCCAAAAAAAATAGTCATGATAACTTGGGTTATAGCGGGTATTCTAGCTACAATTGGTGGTGCTCTATATGGTTTAGATAAAAGTTTCAAACCATTCACTTATTTTAATAACATGCTTCCAATATTTGCTGCAGCTATTGTAGGTGGAATTGGTAATCCATTTGGAGCGTTTTTAGGAGGTTATGTAATTGCTTTTTCTGAAATATTATTAACATACGCATATAGAAAATTTTTTATGTATGTTTTACCTGATAGTATGGAACCTGGAGGTTTAGTTCAATTACTTTCGACAGATTATAAATTTGCAGTATCGTTTTCAATATTAGTTATTGTATTACTCTATCGACCATCGGGAATATTTAAAGGGAAGGTATTGTGAGAAAAAATTTAAATGTAATAGCAGCTTACAGTATAATGATGGGGTTAATTATTCTTGTGGGTATATTTCAGTCTTGGAATATCGCTCTATCAATATTTAATCTTTGTTTAATTTCAGCTGTCATGACAATGGGTGCTAATATTCAATGGGGCTATGCTGGCCTAATTAACTTTGGAATAATGGGATATACAGCATTAGGTGGTTTGGCAGCAGTTTTAATTTCTGTTAATCCAGTTCAAGAAGCTTGGAGCGCAGGTGGTTCGAATATTTTATTCAGTCTATTTCTTATTATAGGAATGGTATTAGCTGTTAGATATGTTTTAAAGAAATATGAAAAATCGAAAATAAGAACTTATATTATTGCTACAATTATCATTTTAGGAATTATCATAATACGATTTGTATCTGAACCTGGTATTGAGGCGATTGAAGAGGTAGATCCAGCAAAAACAGGTTTTTTAGGAGGACTTGGTCTCCCAATTATTTTTTCTTGGATAGTTGGAGCTTTGTTCGCTGGTGGATTGGCATTTGTAATTGGTAAAGTTGCCTTAGGTTTAAGAGCGGATTATTTAGCGATAGCAACCTTATTGATATCTGAAATTGTTATTGCAATTATTAAACATGAAGATTGGCTGACAAGAGGGGTTAAAAATGTAATTGGATTAAAACGTCCTGCACCCTACGAGGTAAATTTACAACAAACAGATTGGTTCATTAATTTAGTTGAAAAATTTAATGCAAGTAAATTGAATCTAATTTCAGATTTTGCTGAAAGACAAGCTGCTCTTAATCAATTTGTGATTGAAGGATCATCTGTTTTTGTAAAACTTTGTTACTCAGGACTTTTTTTAGTAGTTGTAATTATTCTTTTAATTTTAACTCAAAAAGCACTTTATTCGCCATGGGGAAGAATGATGAGAGCTATAAGAGATAATGAAGAGGCAGCTAATGCTATGGGCAAAAATGTTGTTAAGCAACATCTTTTAATATTTGTTTTAGGCTCAGCCATTGTTGGAATTGCTGGAGCGATGTTAGTAACTCAAGATGGATTATTTACCCCAGGAAGTTACAGACCAATGCGATACACTTTTCTGATCTGGGTCATGGTTATAGTTGGAGGAAGTGGAAACAACTTTGGTGCAATTCTTGGAGGTTTTGCAGTTTGGTTCTTATGGATTGAAGCTGCACCAATAGGATTGTATTTAGTAAATCTAACAACTGCAGGTTTAGATGATACACACGCTCTAAAAGTTCATTTAATTGAGAGTGTACCTTATTTTAGATTTTTAATGATGGGAATTGGTCTATTATTAATTATGAGATACAGACCAAAAGGTATACTTCCTGAAAAAATAGAAATAAAATAATTTTATGAAATATATTATAACAGGTGCCGCAATAGCTTGGGCTTTATATATGGCTGATAAATATTTATTTTTTTAAAAAAAAACCCCCAACAAATTAATGCCGGGGGTTTAAATTTAAGATTAAAAATTATCTTTGTTTTTTAGTTTTGAATTTTCCGCCTTTGATTTCTTGTTCTAAGAAAGAACCTTCAGCTTCACCGACGCTAGTAAAAGTAACTCCAGTTGCACCTTCGTAGTCAACTTTTTTACCTTTAGCTAATAAATCTAAACCTTTTTTAAGTTCACCTGGGTAAATTTTTGTTCCAGGACCGTTAGCAACATCCATCACATTTTTTGCAATTGATGCTCTATCAGCTGATCCACCTGCTTGCATTGCTAAAACAATTAAAGCAGCCGCATCATATGACTCACCTGTGTAAGGACCAGAGCTATCGATACCAGCAGCTTTTGCTACATTACCGAATACACCTGCACCTTTACCAGTTGAACCCGGCATTGAACCAAAAGATTTTTTCAAATCTTTTCCAAATGCATCAACTAAAGATTGACCGATCATACCATCAGATAAAATAAATTTATCAAATGCGCCAGAATCTAAAGAAGCTTGGATAATTCCTTTACCACCTTGGTCTAGGTAACCAATTACAGCTACTGCATCACCACCTGCTGAAGCAAGAGTTGCTACTTCAGAAGAGTAGTCTGCTTTACCATCTTCGTGAGCAGTTACAGTAGTTACTTTAATACCATGACCTTCGACAGCTGCTTTGTAAACATCTGCTAAACCTTTTCCATAGTCATTGTTAGTATAAGTGATTGCAACACTTTTAACTTTTCTGTCTTTAGTAATATCAGCTAAAATTTGACCACCTCTAGCATCAGATGGAGCAGTTCTAAAGAAATACCCTTTGTCATCTAAAGTAGTTAATCCTGGTGATGTAGCTGATGGTGAAATCATTACTACACCATTTGGTACAGCAACGTTTGAAGCTATTGCTCCAGTAACACCTGAACAGTCAGCACCCATAATAGCTGCAACACCTTGTGAAATAACACCTTCAGCTGCTGCAGTTGCTGCCGCTGAGTCTACACAAGTTGAGTCTGCTCTTACTACTGAAATAGTTTCTCCGCCTAATAGTGAACCTGAGTCAGAAGCTTCTTTAAAAGCAAGTTCTGCAGATGCAGCCATAGCTGGCGTTAGAGATTCAATAGGACCAGTAAATCCTAAGATAATCCCCATTTTAACTTCGGCAAATGTATTCGTAGTAAAAGTAGAAACGAATATAAATGCAGCAATAAATAGTTTTTTCATTATTTTCCTTCTTATTGTTAACAATTTATAAAAAGCTAATTTAATTATGATTAATTAAATTTTTCAATGGGTAAATTATCTTATTTTATGAAGCAAAAAGACTGAACCAATAACAATAATCCCACCCAATATGAACAAAACAGTTGGAACTTCATCAAATATTAAAAAACTCAAAGCTATCCCAAATATTGGAAATAGAGAATAAGAAGGAAAGATTTGGCCCACAGTATAAAATTTATATAAATAAAACATCAATAGGTGGGCCCCTAAAGAAACAACGATTGCCTGGTAGGATATTAAGATCCAAGAATTACGACTTATGGACTGAATAGTTGAGATAGTGTTACCCTCAATCAAAAAAGATAATATCAATAAAATTATAAAACCAAATAAACCAGTAAATGCATTAGTTAAACTAATATCTAAGTCTCTTAACTGTCTTGAAAAAACTTGAGCAAAAGCAAAAGCTAATGCCATCAAACTTGCAAAGAACAATCCTAAAAAATTATCTACTAATTTAGGATCAAAAAATATTATTAATACACCAATAAAAGCTGAAAATATAAAAAACCACTTTTTTGGACTTATATTTTCATTTAACATGAATGCACTAGCAAGTATACCAAAAGGGATCGCTAATTGAGAACCTACAATTACCGGTGAGATAATAGAAGAATAATAAAGTGCAAGTGTCATAAATACGTAAACCATAACACCCATTGAGATTGAAAAAGCTATCAATGGAGGCATGTATTTTTTTTCTGGTATTTTAAATTTCCAAAAAGGAATTAATATCAACAATACCAATCCCATTCTCAGGGATGCCATAAGAATTGGAGGAACAAAGTCATTTAACACTAATTTAGTAAAAGGAAATGCACTTCCGTGAGCCATTGCAATAAAAAGTAAGATTAATAAATGTTTTAAAGGCAAGTTCTAACCCATTGTAAATGGATCAGTCATCGGTTTGTCTGATGAATTATACCATGTGGTCTTAATTCTTGTGTATTCTTTAATAGACTCAATGCCGGCTTCTTTGCCATAACCACTATCTTTAATACCACCAAAAGGAGCCATTGGAGAGATTAATCGGTAAGTATTTATGAAAACTATACCAGCGCGTATAGCTTTAGATACTCTTAAGCCACGCGCAAAGTTAGAAGTATAAACTCCAGATGAAAGTCCATATTTGTTATCGTTCATTTTATTTATTACCTCATCTTCTTTATCAAACTTCATAACTGATAATATAGGACCGAATAATTCATTTTCTGCAACAGGAAGGTTGTGATTTTCACATTCTATAATTGTTGCTGGAAAGTAGTAACCTTTATTAGAAACAGAAGATCTTTTTCCGCCGCATCTAATCTTTCCACCTTGTTCAATAGTTGCTTTTATATTTTTTTCTATGTTTTCTAATTGTTTAAAACTATTTAATGGTCCCATTTGTGTATCTTTTTCCATTGGACCACCCAATTTTATTTTTTCAGCTTTTGAAATTAATTTTTTTAAAAATTCATCATAAATACTAGATTGTAAATAAAGCCTAGATCCTGCAATGCAACTTTGACCACTTGCTCCAAATATTCCTGCAGTTATTCCATTTAAAGCATTTTCTTGATCAGCATCATCAAATATTACAACTGGACTTTTACCACCAAGTTCCAAGCTTACTTGAGATAAATTTTCTGCAGAGTTTTTAACAATATGTTTCGCAGTCTCTGGCCCACCAGTGAATGCTATTCTTTCTACAAGATTGTGTGTAGTTAATGCTTTACCACATGGCTCACCTAAACCGGTAATTATATTAATTACTCCTTTTGGTAATCCAGCTTTATCAATTAATTTTGCAAACTCTAAAAGAGTTACTGGAGCAAGTTCAGATGCTTTAATTACAACAGTATTTCCCATTGCAAGAGCTGGTGCGAGCTTAACGGCTGTTAATAGCATTTGAGAATTCCAAGGAATAATTGCAGCCACAACACCTATAGGAATTCTTGTTGTTGTAACTTGCATATCTGGTTTATCTATTGGGACAACAGTTCCTTCTACTTTGTCAGCTAAACCTGCAAAGTATTCATAATATTCTGCAATATAATTAGCTTGAGTTTTTGTTTCTCTATAAAGTTTACCAGTATCAATGGTTTCTATTTTTCCAAGATGTTCTGCATTAGCTCTTAGTTGATCAGCAATTAATTTTAAATATTTTGCTCTTTCTCTTGGATGAAGTGTAGACCAATTATTTTCAAAAGCTTTTTGGGCTGATTGAACAGCTTTATCAACATCCTTTTCATTTGCCTCAGGAACAGTTGCCCAAACTTCATTATTTTCAGGATTTAATGTTTCAATTTTTTTTCCAGAGGATGAATCTACCCATTCACCATTAATATACATCTTAAAATCTTGAATTTTTGACATTTAATTATTAATAAAATTTTTAATTTTCATATTAACATCATCTGCACATTCTATACTACAAAGATGTTTTCCATTTTTAATTTCAATATAAGTAGAATTAACAAGGTCTTTTACTAATTCTTTAGACATTGCTGGAGTAGAGCCAACATCATCTGAACCAGTCATTACTAAAGTTTTTCTGTCTATCTTTTTAATGGCTTCAAAATCATCATAGTGATTAGCAAATAGCTCATAAGCTTTAAGAAAGTTTTTATGATCCTTCGGTTCTTTGTTTAAGATTTTCATAAACAAATCATAAGTTTTTGGATTATCCTCAAGATATTTGTCACTAAACCATCTTTTTAAAGCTTGCTTAGATATTGGCTTATTTAATTTTGCCTGATTATATCTATCTAATACAAGTGATCTCTCTTCATCTGATCTTTTATAAGTAGTGCCAATTAATATAAGTTTTTCCACTTTTTTTTGAAAATGAGATGAAAAATCCAATGCAATCAAAGAGCCTAAAGAAAAACCAATAAGATTTATTTTCTCAACTTCCAAATGATCTAAAATTTCTAAAAGTTGATTAGAAAAATCTTTAAGACTAAGTTTGTCTTTATCACATGGTGTTTTTCCGTGTCCTAACAAATCATAAGTTAGAACTGAATATTCATTGAAGTATTTGATTTGATAATCCCACATTCGATTATCAAGACCTACTCCATGAATAAATACAACAGGTACAGATTTTTTTTTATTAAAAGAATAATAATTTTGATTTGGATCAAAATTTTGGGACATTAGATTATTTGGGATCTAATCCCATTTCTTTCATATCTTGATAACGGTCTCCAGTTCTAGCATGAGCTCTTCCACTCGAAGCACCACCAATTGCAATTACAATTTCATCATCAAATGGTGCATCATGAATAGTAAATTCATGAGTTAAATAATAGGGTCTTAAACCAGAGTCTGTTTTGTGCATCATAGGAATAGATATTTTAGATCCTGCAGGCCCTCTTGTATTTGTAAAACTTAAATACGAAGTACCACCAACAGCGTCTCTAAATTTATTTCCAAATCTTAAAGTATGAATAAAAGCTGATGCATGTTCTATTTCACCATTCAATCCTGCAGTGCCAGCTTTTCCATAAGCTAAAATTTTTTCAGGTGATCCAATTTCTTTAATTAATTCTGGTACCAATATATCACCAAGTTTTGGAGCTAAATCTAAAATGATTGGTTTTAAGTCTTCAACAAAACCTTGTCCAGCCCAAGGGTTTTTAAAAACAGCTGCTACCGAAACAAGTAAAACTGGTTCTTTAGCTTCTTTTCCACCTTCAATAAAAGTTTTATCTACAAATTTTGTAAACTTCCTTAATTCAAGTTTCACTAACTGGCTTTCTCAATATCGTCGTCATCAAAGTTAATTTTAGGTATTACTTCATCATTAAACAACTTTATACTTCTCATACAAGCTTTGTGATCAATTCCAGGGAAGTTTGACCAAACTTGTAGGTTTTGTAAGTTTAATTCTGATTTTAATTCATTTATTTTATTAACTACATATTCAGGAGTACCAAATAATAAATTTCTTTTATGTAAGAAATCATAATTTAGAAGATCTAATTTATGTTTTGTCTCTGGCAATTCTTCACCTGGGTCCATATGATTTCCTAAACCTCTCCAATGACAAACCCATTTCATATAATTTATGATGTGTTCCCCAGCTAATTTTTCTGCTTCTTCCATAGTTTCTGCAACAAACATATCTCTAACTAAAGAAATTCCTTCTCCTAATGGAACATCTCTATTTTCAGCTTTTGATTTTGCATCTTTATATATCTCAAATCTTTTCTTCAAAGCTTTTACAGTTGGTATCCACATTATAGTGTTAAGACCATTTTGTGCTGCCCATTCAATTGATCTTGCACCGTCTACCACCTGCCAAATTGGAGGATGAGGCGCTTGTTTTGGTTTTGGAACAATACTTATTTTTTTAATTTCATTTGTTTTTGTATCTAAAAATTTTTCACTTGGTGGACTCATGTCATGTTGCCAAACAAAGTTTGGTGATGGATAAGTGTAAAATTCTCCTTTGTGACTAAAAAATTCCTCAGTCCAAGCTTTTTTCATTATTGTTAGAGTTTCATCGAACAATCTAAAGTTTTTAGCCTGATCTTTAAGATCAGCCTCTTTATTCATATTGATTGCTTCCCTTCCATAAATACCTCTACCAATTCCAACCTCAACTCTTCCATTGGATAATTGATCTAATAAAGCGATGTCCTCTGCTAATCTTATTGGGTTATGGAAAGTGATAACATTACAAGCTTGACCTATTCTTATTTGTTTAGTTCTTGCAGCAGCATCAACACCCATCATTATTGGGTTAGTACAAGACTCCATTCCCTCATGATTAAAGTGATGTTCAGTGTACCAAATAGAGTTCCAATTATTTTCATCACAGTAAGTAGTGATCTCTTTAGTTTCATCTAATAATTGATCATAGGGTTTATGATCCCAGTTTGTGGTATTGCAAAAATATCCAAATTTCATTCGAACCTCCTTAAATAATTAAATCTAAGACGATTGATCCCACTTTCGTATTTTGTAAATATCGACGAGTTATGTATCGCTTAAATAGAACTGTAATTTAACTAGACTATTTAATCAATATATATTTAATCAAGCTTTAAATGAAATTAACTAAGATAGAACCGAAATATCTAAAAAAGCATAATCCGAGGGTAGGGTTAATTACATTAGCTACTGATTTTAGAATCGAAAAAGATTTTAATAATGTAATATATGGTAAGGACATAGATTTATACTGCAATAGAATTAAATGTTACAATCCTTTAACGAATGCAACATTAAAAAAAATGGCAGATGATATTCCAAAAGTTGCTGAGGATATTCTGCCAGGTCAAAAATTGGATTGTGTTGCTTATGGATGTACTTCAGGAACAATTGCTGCTGGTTATCAATCAATTCATGACAAAGTAAATTCAGCAAAACCAAATACCAAAGTCACAACACCAATAACATCAGCAATAAATGCAATTAAAAGTTTAAAGATAAAAAGATTGTCAATTTTTACTCCTTATACAGATGAAATAAATCAATCTGTAATTAATTATTTTAAAAAAGAAAATATTGAAATTGATGAACTTTCTTATTTTGATATAGCTTCAGATCTAGATATTGGTAAAGTTGATCCACAACATGTATTTGAAATACTTGCAAAAATAGATCTCACTAAGAGTGATGCTTTATTTATTTCTTGTACTGCATTACCAGTACTTTCAGTAATTAGTGAATTAGAAAAAAAAATAAATAAAGTTGTTTTATCAAGTAACCAAACTTTAATTTGGGATACCCTCAAAGAAATAAATTATAATAATAAAGTTGAAGGTTTTGGCGAATTATTTAATAATTAAATTATGAATTTTACTAAAGAAGAATACAAATCTAGATTAAAAAAAGTTCAAGCTTCCATGCAAGAAAAAGGTATTGAACTACTAATCTCACAAGACCCATCTAATATGAATTATCTAACAGGTTATGATGCATGGTCATTTTATTATGCACAATGTGTAATAGTACATGTTAATGCTGATGAGCCAATTTGTTTTGTTAGAAATCAAGATGCGGGTGGTGCGTATATTAAAACTTATCTTAAGGATGAAAATATAATTAAGTATCATGAGAAATATATTCATACTTGGCCACTACATCCTTATGATGCGCTTGTAGATCTCATAAAAGGAAGAAAGTGGGACAAACTTTCTATAGGACTAGAAATGGATAGTCATTATTTCACTGCTTACTGTTATGAAAAAATTAAACAAGGTTTACCCAATGCTAAAGTTTTAGATTGTGAAAGATTAGTTAATTGGGTGAGAGTTGTTAAATCAGATGCTGAAATAAAGTTTATGAAAGCAGCAGCTCAAATCACTGAATTAGGAATGAAAAAAGCTTTTGATGCTATAAATCCTGGAGTAAGACAGTGCGATGCAGTTTCAGAAATTTATTCTACATTAATAAAAGGTACATCAGAATTTGGTGGAGATTATTCATCCATAGTCCCAATGATACCAACGGGAAAGGGCACATCAGCTTCACACTTAACATGGTCCGAAGATAAATTTGTAGATGGAGAAGCTACAATTATTGAATTATCAGGAGTTAATAAAAAATATCATTGTCCAATGGCTAGAACAGTTTTACTTGGAAAACCAGATCAAAAAAAGATTGATACAATGAAAAAAACTAACGAAGCTCTTCAAGCTGGAATAGATTTAGTTAAAGCTGGAAACACCGCAGATGATGTTGCTCAAGCTTTTTGGAAAGTACTAGACAAATATGGAATAGAAAAGACTTCAAGAACTGGATATTCAATTGGTATTGGCTATCCACCAGATTGGGGAGAGCATACATTAAATATATCAAAAGATGACATGACAGTATTACAACCTAACGTTACTTTTCATATGATTGCAGTAATGCAATTTGGAAATTGGGGAGTAGAAGCCTCTGAAGCAATTAGAGTTACTGATAAAGGTTCTGAATTATTTTGTAATTTTTCTAAAGAACTTCATATTAAAAGCTAGATATTAGGGGTTGATATTCTTTCTTACAAATGTTTTAAATTCACTAAATTATTTCAATGAATAAAGAATTCGTAAAATTTGATAAAGTGGATAAGAGTTACGACGGTAAAACACTGGTTGTAAAAGATCTTCAATTGGATATTGAAGAAGGGGAGTTCGTAACAATGTTAGGACCCTCTGGTTCTGGTAAAACCACTTGTCTAATGATGTTAGCAGGATTTGAAACACCAACACATGGTGAAATTTATTTAGATGGTAGAGCAATATCAAGTATTCCGCCTCATAAAAGAGGTATTGGAATGGTGTTCCAAAACTATGCTTTGTTTCCACACATGACTGTTTATGAAAATTTAGCATTTCCATTAAGAGTTAGAAAAATTCCAAAAGATGAAGCAGATAAAAAAATTGATAAAGCATTGTCAATGGTATCGCTACAAGGTTTTGCTGACAGAATGCCAGGACAATTGTCAGGTGGACAGCAACAAAGGGTGGCGGTTGCAAGATCTTTAGTATTTGATCCTCAGTTAGTTTTAATGGACGAACCTTTAGGAGCTTTAGATAAAAATTTAAGAGAGAGTATGCAATATGAGATAAAACATATTCACGAAAGTATAGGTGTGACAGTTGTTTATGTTACTCACGATCAAAGTGAGGCTCTTACCATGTCTAACCGTATAGCAGTATTTAATGATGGTAAAGTTCAACAACTTTCAAGTCCTGATGAGTTATATGAAAAACCAGTTAACTCTTTTGTTGCAGAATTTATTGGTGAGAACAATACTTTTGCTGGTGAGGTTTCAGATATTTCGGGTGGAAAATGTAAAGTAAAGGTAGCTAATACAGAAATATTAGCAAACCCTATATCAGTAAAAGGAAAAGGTGAAAAAACCAAAATTTCTTTGAGACCAGAAAGAGCTTTGATAAATCCAAGTGATAAAATGGACAATATTCACTCAGGAAAAATTGAGGAAGTAATATATCATGGAGATCATACAAGAGTTCGTATTAACCTTTTAGGTAACAATGAATTTATTTTAAAAATTCCAAATAGCTCAGCCAACATGGATATTAAGCTTGGTAAAGATATTAAAATTGGGTGGAACAGTGAAGACGCAAGAGCTCTAGATCCCAAGTAATATATCATTAAATTAGGTAAAATGGGCTGTTGACTCTCATTATCTATCTTGTTGTAATCTGTTTTTTAAAAAAACGTTTAAACGGAGGAAAAATGAAGACAATTAGTAAATTATTACTAGCCATTTCTTTTGCTATCTCTGTAACTACTTCAGCATTTGCAGTAACTGCAGTGTCTTGGGGTGGAGCTTACACAGAGTCTCAAAAGTTAGGTTATGGTGATCCTACTGGTAAGAAACTTGGTATAACAATTAACTGGGTTGACTATTCAGGTGGATTATCTGAGATCAAAGCACAAAAAGAAGCTGGCAAAATTACGTGGGATATAATCGACGTATTTGCGATGGATACTATCAATGGATGTGACGAAGGATTATTTGTTGAATTTGATTTTGACAAAGATTTTCCACCTGCACCAGATGGAACTCCTGCAAGTAAAGACTTCTTTACTTCAATGCCAAGTAAATGTGCTGTAGGAAATATTTTATATTCTTGGAACTATGCTTATAACACTCAAAACGTTAAAGGCACTCCAAAGACTATCAAAGATTTCTTTAACACAAAAAAATTCCCTGGAAAAAGAGCTATCTACAAAAGCGCTTTAACTAACTTAGAGATCGCGTTAGCTGCAGATGGTATTAAACCAGGAAAAGGTGGAGCAAAAATCTATAAAGCTTTAAACACTGAAAAAGGTGTTCAAAGAGCTATGGATAAGATCAAAGAATTATGTACAGATCCAAAAGGTGGATGTGTATTTTGGTCTGCAGGTGCTCAACCACCAGAATTATTAGTTTCAGGTGAAGTTGTAATGGCTACAGGTTGGAATGGTAGATTCTTTAACGCAGAAGTTGGAGAAGGTGCACCAATCAAACAAGTATGGGATGGACAAGGTCTTGACTACGAGTACTTCGTACAAGTTAAGGGTGGACCAAACGATGCTAATGGTATGGCCAAAAAAGCTTTAGCTATGATGACTAGTACAGAGATGTTAGCAGGAAGTGCGAAATACATCGCATATGCTCCTTGGAGAAAATCTTCTATAGCAATTATGGAAGCAGGGGAGCCTTGGTATAAAGATGGTAAAACTAATATGGTCCCACAAATGCCAACTGCACCACAAAACACTAAAAACTATTTCTTAGTTGACCCAATTTTCTGGGCTGACAATGGAACAGAGCTTGGTGAAAAGTGGGAAGCTATGAAAGCTGGTCTATAATTTAAGTTTTATTAAACTTAATTATATATTATAATTTAAGGGCGGTTATTTAATAACCGCCCTTTTTTATTATGAGCTCAGAAACAAAACAAATTTTAACAACTGATGGAATTCCTTTAGAGGTAAGTCTAAAGAAAGCTGAGAGAAGAAATAAGATAAAAGCTTTCTTACTAGTTGCCCCATTACTATTATTTTTAATTATCACCTATGTGTTTCCTATTGGTGACATGCTTCTGAGAAGTGTTGATGATAAAATGGTAACTGAAATGCTTCCCAAAACATTTAAAGCAATGGAAGAGTGGGATGGAAAAGAATTACCAGAGGAAGAAGTTTTTGAAGCTTTTTATCTAGATTTTAGAAAGTTGGTAGATGAAAAACGTGAAGGTAAACTATCGACACAGCTTAATTACACAAAAAATGGTTTCAAAAGTATTATTAAAAAATTAAGAAGAAAATCAAAAAATTTTGAAGAGGGAAATTACAAAGAACAAATAATGGCTGTTCACAAAAGATGGGCAGATGTTGAATATTGGAAAGCAATTAAACGAAGAGCTCCTGCTATTACAGGTCAGAAATATCTAAAAGGTATGGATATGTATAAAAATGAAAGTGGAGAAATAGTAAGCGTTGAAGAAGATAGAAGAATTCACAGAATCTTGTGGCTTAGAACTTTGGAAATAGCATTCTTCGTTACACTGTTTTGTTTTTTGATGGCATATCCAATAGCTCATTTGTTAGCTACTCTACCCATGAAGTACAGTAACTTACTAATGATTTGCGTCCTGCTTCCGTTTTGGACATCATTACTTGTAAGAACTGCTAGTTGGATGATTTTGTTGCAACAACAAGGAGTCGTTAATGATTTTTTTGTTGGAATAGGTTTGGTTGCTGACGATGCAAGGCCTGAGATGATGTATAATAAAACTGGAACATATGTAGCAATGACACAGATTTTACTCCCTTTTATGGTTTTGCCTCTCTATAGTGTAATGAAAACTATTTCACCAAGCTTAATGAGAGCTGGAAAATCTTTAGGTGGAACACCAATAGTAGCTTTTTGGAAAGTTTATTTTCCATTAACCATCCCTGGTATCGGAGCAGGATGTTTGTTGTGTTTCATATTAGCAATTGGTTATTATATTACTCCTGCCTTAGTTGGAGGTGCATCTGGCACATTAATAAGTAATCAAATCGCTTTTCACATGAAAAGTACACTTGATTGGAGCTTTGCATCAGCAATGGGTTTAATGTTGCTGAGTGGAGTTTTAGTAATTTATTGGCTCTATAATAAAATAGTTGGAATAGATAATATTAAATTAGGATAGATATAATGGCTTTACCAAAACATACAGAATTACATTATAGAATTTGGCACTATTTTTATTTGACTATCTGTGGGGCAGTTTTCTTTTTTTTAATTGCACCATTATTTGTAATATTTCCATTATCTTTTAACGCAGAAGAGTTTTTAAGTTTTTCTGATGGAATGAAGAGTTTAGATCCAGATGCTTTTTCATTGAGATGGTATAAAGATATGATTTATGGAACAAAAAACCCATGGGGTCTAGCAGCTAAAAATAGTTTTATAATTGCAATCTTTGCAACAATAGGATCTGTATTACTTGGAACTGTTGCCGCATTAGGATTAAGCAGCAGACATATGCCTTACAAGGGTATCATCATGGCAGTATTGATTTCTCCAATGATTGTACCTTTAATTATTTCAGGAGTAGCAATATTTTTCTTTATGGCAAAAGCTGGTTTAGCAGCTACACATACAGGAATAGTTCTTGCACATATTATTTTGGGAACACCATTTGTTGTAATTACTGTTACAGCTACTTTATCTGGGTTTGATCACAGTGTAACAAGAGCTGCAGCAAGCCTTGGAAGTAATCCAGTAAATACTTTTATGAAAATTACATTACCGTTAATATTACCTGGTGTTATTTCTGGTGGATTATTTGCATTTGTAACATCATTTGATGAAGTTGTGGTTGTCTTATTTTTAGCTGGTCTTGAAAATACAACTATCCCAATTCAGATGTGGACGGGTTTAAGAGAACAGTTAAGTCCAACTATTCTTGCAGTTGCAACTTGTTTAATTATTTTGTCTACATTAATATTAGTTACAGCTGAACTCTTAAGAAGAAGATCTGAGAGACTTAGAGGAATAAACCGATAGTAAAAAAATATCTCATGAAGATTAAGAACGTAGTTGTGATTGGTTCAGGAACAATGGGCAGTGGTATTGCAGCTCACCTGTGCAATGCTAATGTGCCTGTTACTCTACTTGATTTAAAAACAGAGATTAGCGAAAAAGCTAGAGAAAGAATCCATAAGTCAAGGCCACCTCTATTGATTGATAAATCAAAAATTAATAATATTAAAGTTGGAAATATTTCAGATAATTTTGATGTCGTAAAAGATGCCGATTGGATTGTTGAGGCAGTAGTTGAAAGAATTGATATTAAACATCAAATTTATGAAAAAATATTTAAAGCAAGAAAAGATGGAGCAATAGTCTCATCAAATACATCATCAATTCCAATTAAAGTTTTATCTGAACATTTAACAGATATAGAAAAAAAAGATTTTTGTATTACGCATTTTTTTAACCCTGTCAGATATATGGGCCTGCTTGAGATTGTTAAAAATGAAAACAATGATCTTAATAAGATAAATCAATTAAAAGAATTTTGTGAAGTAGAATTAGGCAAGGGTGCAATAGTTTGTAACGATACTCCAGGTTTTTTAGGAAACAGAGTTGGTGTTTATGCAATGCAAGTTGCTATGACAGAAGCTTTTAAGATGAAACTTTCTGTTGAAGAAGCAGACGCAATATTTGGAAGACCGATGGGTATTCCTAAAACAGGTGTGTTTGGACTATATGATTTAATTGGTATCGATTTAATGGCTGATGTATTGAAAAGTTTTATTAAAGAATTACCAGAGACGGATGAGTTTCATGAAGTTGCAAAAGAAATTCCATTAGTAAAAAAATTAATTGAGACTGGCTATACAGGAAGAAAAGGTAAAGGTGGATTTTATCGAATGAATAAAACTGGAGCCACTAAAGTAATGGAAGCTATCAACCTTGAATCTGGAGATTATTCTTCTAGTAAAAAGATCGATGTTAAATCAGATAAAGTAGATCTAAAGACATTAATCAATAGAAAAGATAAGTATGGTGAATATGCTTGGTCAGTTTTATCTAAAATAATTAAATATGCTTCCTCATTAGTTCCGGGTATTACAAAAGAATTTAATGATATTGATGAAGCAATGAGACTAGGTTTTAATTGGGCAAAAGGCCCTTTTGAGATGCTTGAAGAAATAGGTGTAAAAGATTTTTTTAATAGAGTTGATGACTTTGCTGGTAATAATTTTTTAGAAAATTTATCAAAAACTAAAAATGAAGATTTTTATGGTGAGAGACAAAAATATACAAACATAGAAACTTTAGGAAAAGTTAAAAAAACAGCATCAAGTTTAGATGGAAACGACTCTGCAAAAATCTATAGATTTAATGATTATAATATTGTTGAGTTTACCACCAAAGCTAACGCTCTAGACTATTACTCAATGGATGCTTTAAAAAAAGCAACAGACAAACCACTAATAATTATAAATGAAAGTATGCAATTTTCTGCAGGTGTGAACTTAACTTACACAATGAAATTTGCAGACAAAAAAGATTTTAAATCGATTGAAAAATTTATTAAATATTTTCAAGAAACTTGTAAGCATTTAAAATATTCAAAATATCCAGTAGTTTCAGCTCCATCAGGATTAACTTTAGGTGGTGGATTTGAAGTAATGGTACAAAGTAATTTTGTTGCATCCCATACAAATATTGTTGTTGGACTAGTAGAAACTATTGTGGGTTTAATTCCAGCAGGGGGTGGATGTAAAGAAATGTTAGCAAGATGGCTTGATACTGATGAGGCAAAGAAAGATCCAAATTACGCACCTTTAAAAGTCTTTGATATAATTGGATATGGTAAAACAGCTACCTCACCGATTGAAGCGGAACCAATGAAATATTTGAGACCTTCTGATAAAAAAATAATGAATAGAAATAGTTTATTAGAAGTTTCCAAAAAAATTATTACAGATAATAAAGATTTTAAATCACCAAGTGAACTTGAATTTAAGCTTCCAGGAAAAGCTGTAAGAGGGGAAATGGATAAAATTTTAGATAAACTTTATAATGATAAAGTTATTTTAGATCATGGTGTCGAAGTTGCAAAAGAATTAGCGCATGTTTTAAGTGGAGGAGATACCACAATTGATAAAACTTTATCAGAAGATGATTTATTTAAATTAGAACTTGATGCTTTTATGAGATTAATTGAAACTCAAAAAACTCAAGATAGAATAAAGCATACTTTAGCTACTGGTAAACCTTTAGTTAATTAACATCCTAATTGAATTTATATAGTCAGGCCTTAATACATATTGGGATTTATCAAGATATTTAATTTTTTCTAAAGCTTTTAAACCGTAAATAACTTTTCCAATTGGAGTATATTCAGTTTCATATAAAGGTTCATCTCTCAGTACAATAAAAAATTGACTATCTTCAGTATTATATTTTTGAGTTCTTGCTAAGGCAACACTACCTTTTTCAAAATTAAATGGATTATCTACTTCAGAATTAATAGTTCCTAGTCCTGATTTGCCTGTTCCAATTTTTCCATAATCTATATTCCCCTTTTTACCAAACTCTAAATCTCCAGCTTGAACAAGTGTATCTTTGATTACTCTATGAAAAGCAACATCATCATAAGCTTTAGATTTTACCAAAGTTATGAATCTTTTTACTCCATTTGGAGAAATTTCAGGATAAAGTTCGATAATAACATTTCCACAAGGAGCATTTAATACTGCAATATTTTTTGGTTTATCAAATTTAATTTTATAAGGATCATAATCTTTAACAAATAAACACTTATCTTTTATTAAAAAAAAAGAACCAAAAGAAAATAAACCCAAAACAATTAAAAAAATAAAGATGATCTTTTCAGATTTAGAAGCTTTAATTTTTTCAATCATAGAATAAAATTTTTATCAATCTTTAATAAATTATTTTTTATGAATTGTATTTTTTTTTTTAAAATTTGATCACTATTATTAGAGCTTGAACCAATCATTAAATGTGAAAATACTTCAGCCATATCTTCTGAAGCTGTTGATCTAGAATATTCTGTAAAAAAACCCTCTGTTTTTTTATAAGTATCCAATCCTATTTTATCAGTACAAGTAGAGCATTCCGCATATTTAAAATTTTTAACATTAAACTCAGACCATACTTTTTCATCAAATATTTCTTTGAAACTATCATTTATTATATGAAATACTTCATGGTGAATTACTCTTTCAAAATATTTTTCATTAAATTTTATATCTAGGATTAAAGTTTTCATTACATTATCCGGTATTCCAGCAGTATTTATATTAGAAATAGATAAATCTTCACAAAGAACAATATATTTAAGATTAATTTTTTTTAAAAATTTTTGATTATATCTTTCCAAATTTTTTTGAATTATTTTATATTTTTCATCCAAAACTTTTTTTTCCGAACTAAAACAATTAATATTATTGTCTACTCCAATTGTGAAAGGCTGTTTAGCATAAAGATATCTTAGTTTATTAAAATTGTTTATTTTATAAATTTCGAGATTTGGAATTTTAATTAGATTATAAATTGTATCAGCTTGAGATTGTGTAAAGATAAACAAAGATAATATAATTATTCTTATTATGCTCATAAATTTTTATTTAGAAGATATTCCAATTTAAAAGAATGTGATACAATTTTACTGTGAAAAAAAAAAGAAATAAAGATCCAATCCAACCTGTTAGTGGAACTAAAGTGCCACGGTTTGCTGGCCCTTCAACATTTGCAAGATTGCCAGAGCTAAGAGATGTTGAAAGTTGTGATGTTGCAATTGTTGGAATTCCATTTGACGCTGGTACAAGTTATAGACCAGGTGCTAGATTTGGACCTCAAAGTATAAGACAAGCTTCAAGGCATTTAAGAACAAATTACCACCCAAGTTATGACGTTGAGCCTTTTAAAGTACAACAAGTTGCAGATGCAGGAGATATAACTTGTAATCCCTTTAATATTGAAGAAGCAATCAAACAAATTGAAGTTGGTGCAGAAGAATTATTAAATAAAGTTGGCGGAATTATAAGTTTAGGAGGGGATCATACAATCGCATTTCCTTTATTAAAGGCAATCAATAAAATTAATAATGGACCTGTAGCATTAGTTCATTTTGATGCACATTTAGATACATGGGATACCTATTTTGGTGCACCATACACTCATGGAACTCCTTTTAGAAGAGCAAGAGAAGAAAACTTATTTTTAGATGATGCTTCAATGCACGTAGGGATAAGAGGACCTTTGTATAGTAGGGATGATATCAAAAACGATGAAAGCTTTGGGTTTAAAATAATTCATTGTGATGAGTTTCAAACACAAGGCACAGATAAAATTGCAGAAAGAATTAAAAAAAGAGTAGGTAACAATCCTTTATATTTATCTATTGATATAGACGTTTTAGACCCTGCCTTTGCACCTGGAACAGGCACTCCTGAGATAGCAGGAATGACAACTAGGGAAATGGTAAATGTTATAAGAGGTTTGTCAGGTCTAAACCTTATATCTGCGGATGTAGTTGAAGTTTCTCCAGCATACGACCATGCAGAAGTTACCTCTCTTGCTGCAGCCACAATTGTTTATGAATTGACTAATTTGTTTGCAAAAAAATAAAGAAAGGTTAGGAGTACCTAATGGATAATAAAAAAAATTTTTATATTGATGGAAAATGGGTTGCACCAAAAAGCAAAGAAGAAATTAAAGTAATTAATCCAGCAACAGAAGAAAATTGTGCAATTATATCTCTTGGAAACAAAGAGGATGTTGATCTTGCTGTTATTTCAGCAAAAAAAGCATATAGCTCTTGGTCATTTTCAACAAAAGATGAAAGAATAAAGCTGTTAGAAAAACTTTATGAAAATTATAAAAAAAGATGGGCTGATATTGCAGACGCAATTACTACAGAAATGGGTGCCCCAAAAGATTTTGCAACAAAATTACAAGCAGGCACTGGAGCTGCTCATTTAAAATCTTTTATAAGGTATCTAAAAAATTTTGAATTTGAAAAACCCCTAGGAGAGCATGCTCCTAATCAAAGATTAATTTATGAACCTAAAGGAGTTTGTGCATTAATTACTCCGTGGAACTGGCCAATGAATCAAGTTTGTTTAAAAGTAATGCCAGCATTAGCGGCGGGTTGTACGATGGTTTTAAAACCATCTGAACTTGCGCCCCTATCATCAATGATTTTAGCAGAACTTATAGATGATACGAAATTTCCTCCTGGAGTATTTAATTTAGTAAATGGAGATGGAGCAACAACTGGAGATGCGCTTACTAGTCATCCAGATATAAATATGATTTCATTTACTGGTTCAACTAGAGCTGGAGCTTTAATTTCACAAAATGCAGCCAAAGACTTTAAAAGAGTTAGCTTAGAACTAGGTGGGAAAGGTGCGAATATTATTTTTAAAGATGCTGATCCAGATGCAATTGAAAGAGGTGCTTTAAGATGTTTTAGAAATTCAGGTCAATCATGTAATGCACCAACAAGAATGCTCGTTGAAAAATCAATGTATGATGAGGCTGTTAAGAGATTGAAAAAATATACTGAAAGTTTTGAGGTAGGTGATCCCAAAAAAGAAGGAGAGCATATAGGACCAGTTATTTCTGAAAATCAATATAATAAAATACAAACTTTAATCAAAAAAGGGATAGATGAAGGTGCTAAACTTGTTGCAGGAGGACCTGGAAAACCTGAGGGCTTAGAAAAAGGGTACTTTGTCAAACCAACAGTTTTTGTAGATGTTAATAATGATATGGATATTGCTAGAACAGAAATTTTTGGACCTGTGTTATCAGTTATGCCTTTTGAAACTGAGGAGGAAGCAATCCAAATAGCTAACGATACTCCGTATGGATTAACAAACTATATTCAAACTCAAGATAAAGAAAAAGTTAAGAGAGTTGCAAGAAAACTCAGATCTGGAATGGTAGATGTTAATGGCGCAGGTATTGCAGTTGATGCTCCATTTGGTGGTTTTAAACACTCTGGTATTGGTAGAGAAGCTGGAGAACATGGGCTTGAAGAATTTTTAGAAGTCAAATCAGTAGGTGGCTGGAATAACTAGTTATTTATAGATATATATCTGTAAGAAGTGTTCATTTTAGGCTGACATTAATTAATCATTGATAGTCAATACTTAAAACCTATCAAAAAAAAATCATTTGTTTGTATTTAGTATAGAAATCATTAGGCTTAAAATAAATAACGTTGCGAAAAATTAACTAGTTATAACGCTAATACACAGAGGAGTAAATATGAGTAGATCAAAATCGCTCTACAATGCAGATTTAGCGCCAACTCCATCAAATAAAAAAAATTGGGGATGGTTCGAAATTTTCAACGTATGGGCAAATGATGTTCAAAGTTTATTTGGATATACTTTAGCAGCATCATTATTCTTAGCTTCAGGATTAAATGGTTGGGCAGTATTTGCAGCACTAATACTTGCTGGCTTTTTTATAATGTGGCTTGTTAATTTATCTGGAAAACCAAGTGTTAAACATGGAATTCCTTACCCAGTATTCGCCCGAGTAAGTATGGGTGTATTTGGTGCAAACTTTCCTGCTATGGCAAGAGGGCTTGTGGCCATGTTCTGGTATGGAGCACAAACATATGCGGCATCAACTGCTGTAGCACTTCTAATTACAGGTATTACTGGTAATCCAGGTACTGAAATGTTCTTAGGAATGACAGGAGTAATGTGGGTGTCATTTATTTTTGTATCAGCATTCCAAGTTTACCTATTCTGGCAAGGTGTAGATCTTGTAAAAAGATTTTTAAACTTTGCGGGACCTGCAGTTTATGTAGTGATGGTTTTATTAATGATAGTAATTTGGTTCAAAGCTGGTGGAGGTCTTTTATCAGAAGTTGGTGAAATATTTTCTGGAGGAACAAGATCAGGTGGATTTGAAGGTTTAGGTTCATTTGGTGCTTTCTTAGCAGTATTTTCAATTATGGTAGGATACTTTGCTGCTGTAGTAATCAACTTCGGTGACTTTGCTAGATTTGTTAAAAATGAAGACGAAATGAAAAAAGGTAACCTATGGGGATTAGTAGGAAACGTAATTTTCTTCTCATTCATTACTTTAATGATTACTGGTGGAACAATCGCTATCTTTGGAGAGTATGTTGCAAATCCAACAGATATGGTAGCTAAAGTAGATAATATTGTATTAACTATTGTTGCAGCATTTGCATTCTTTGCAGCTACAGTTGGTATTAATATGGTTGCTAACTTTATACCTCCTGCTTATGACCTTGCAAATTTGATGCCAAGTAAAATCAATTTTAGAACTGGTGGTTTAATAACTGCTGGTTTTGGATTTGTTATTGGTGGTATGTGGGTTGCAGTTATTACTCAAATGGGACTATTTCCATTTGTAAACACTTTAGGTGCAATTTTAGCTCCTGTGTTTGGTATAATGATTACTGATTACTATATAATCAAAAAACAAAGATTAGATGTTGATGATTTGTTTAGTGACTCGCCTAGTGGTAAGTATCACTACAATGGTGGTTTTAACGGTAAAGGTATGTTAGCTTGGGTACTCTCAGGTTACATTGCTGTTGGTACTGTATGGCCAAACATCTTATTTTTAGGAATGGATGATTTCTTCGCTAACCTTGGTGGTGGTGGGGGATATGCTTGGATAATTGGAGCATCATTAGGTGCTGTTATTCATCTGGCAATATCGTCTAGAAAATAATTAAATTTAAAAACTAAAGCCCATCAATTTTAATTGATGGGCTTTTTTTATTGATTAAACTCTAAAGTAACATTCTCGTTGTTAAGATCGTGTAGGACAAGATTGTCTCCATCACCTAATCTATCAACAACTAAAAAATTCATATCTTCTGTCGAGATTAGTGGAAAATGCCATATACCAGGGTTATAGTTAATTCCAATTCCTTTAGGAATAATAAAGGACTCAACTTTATTTAAGTCTGGCCTGTCTCCTTCAGGAGCTACAAATGCTAAAAAGGTTGTTTCCTTCATTGGAATAAAAGCTTGGCTACCAAGTGGATGTTTTTCCATCATATCAACTTTCATAGGAAAAGATCTTTTAAGCGCAGAAAAAATACTTAAGGTGGATTCACCATTATTCTTTTTAGTATTTAAATTTGCAATCCCATCATATCTCTTTGCATAACCATTATTGATTTCTATTGGATTGATATCTGCTGTCGTTATCATGTCACCAAATTTTTTAAAGTTTTCTTTAGTAATTAGCTTTGGTTTAATAATTAAATCTGTCATATTTTTTTACCAAAAATTTTAAATCTTGAGATACCACCATCAGGAAATATATTAATCTTAATATGATTAATTTTATCTTTTTTCATTAAAGAATTTTTAAATTTATGAGTTTTATTAGCTGATAATTTTGCATTCTTTAATAAATATTTCCATTTATTTGACGAGTTTACAATTTGTTTTGAACTTTTCTTTGATAGGTAAGCAGCCTGTAAAGAGCAATAACTAGGAAAATTTCCTTTAAAATGATGAGTGGAGATTTCAATTTTATCAATGGAACCTCCATCAATAGAGTTTAAGATTAACCAGTCATTCCCTTTACCTCTTCGCCTTCTAGTCTCCCAGCCATCACCCATATTTTTTGCTTTACCTGGAGCTAAAATATTTTCAGCTTTACCAAAGTGTTCATTATTACAAGCAATAACTGATGCTCCATCTAATAATGAAGCAAGATTCATTTTTTTATTTTTAGATTTTTTTGATTTAGCAATGGATCCATATAATCTTAATCTAGCAACACCACCATCAGGAAAAATATTAAATTTTATATGAGTAAATACTTTTTTGTTTTTTACTGAAAAAAAATGATGAGAATCTGCCTTTGTCTTTTTTTTTGAAAGGATTGGTATCCATTTCAATTGGTTGATTTTGTTTGAGTGTGAAATGGCACCTTCAATTGAAATCATCGCTGGCTGATTACCATTAAAATGGGATGTATCAACATCAATCTTAGAAATTTTTCCTGGCTTACCAAGTTTTAAAATAATGTAGTCATGTCCAGAAGTTCTTTTTCTCCTAGATTCCCATCCATCCATCCATTTTCCATGCTTATCAAATACACCTTCTTTAAATATCGGTACGCTTGGACTAATGATTCTGTTTGCTGATGCAAAAAAATCATCAGTTTTAGAAATTACTTTTGTGCCTAATCTAGGTTGAGCCAAATCTATTAAACCGTTTATAAATATTATTTTTTCTCTCATTTTATGAATAATTCTTAATCCAATGTTTAGCTATATCAATTCTTTTACAAATCCAAATATCATCAAATTTAAGAACATAATCTAAAAATCTTCTCAGAGATTGAATTCTTCCTGGTCTACCAATAATTCTACAATGTAAACCAACAGACATCATTTTAGGATTTGTTTTGCCTTCTTCATATAAAGCATCAAAACTGTCTTTTAAATAATTATAGAAGTGATCACCAGTGTTAAACCCTTGATTTGTAGCAAATCTCATATCGTTATTGTCTAGTGTGTAAGGAATAATAAGTTGTCTTTTTGTACCTCTATTTTCCCAGTAAGGTAAATCATCGCTATAACTATCACTATCATATAAAAAACCACCATCATCAAAAACTAAATCTCTGGTATTCGGACTACAACGACCTGTGTACCAACCTAATGGTCGTGAACCAAAAATATTTTTAATTGTTTTGATTGCTTGGTTCATATGTTTCTTTTCAACAGATTTTTTTATGTCCTGGTAATCAATCCATCTATAACCATGAGCAGCTACTTCATAATCACCTTTTTTTATAGCTTCACATACTTCAGGGTTTTGTTCCAACGCAAGTCCTACTCCAAAAATCGTTACAGGAATTTTTTTTTCTTTAAATAATCTATCTAATCGCCAAAATCCTGCTCTCGATCCATATTCATAAATACTTTCCATACTAATATGTCGTCCTTTAATTGCTTTAGCACCAATTATTTCAGATAAAAATGTTTCAGAATGTTTATCTCCATTTAGAACAGAATTTTCTCCACCTTCCTCATAATTTAATACGAATTGTAGAGCTAATTTGGTATTATTAGGCCAGGATATTTTTTTTCCTTTTTTACCGTATCCAATTAAATCTCTAGAACTTTTTTTTACCATTTTAAGTACCGCAACACTTTAATTATAGATTAATTTAGATTTCTTAACAAATTATTAATTTGAAATAGATTTTGACTTTATACCATTTAAAAAACTTAAGCATTTTTTTAATTCATTAAGTTCAATAAATTCATCTACTTTATGAGCTTGTTCTATTGATCCAGGGCCACATACAACAGTACTAATACCTATTTCTTGAAATAAACCAGCTTCTGTTCCAAATGAAACAACTTCTCTAGAATTGTCACCAGTCAAACTTGAAACTAATTCACAAGCTTCAGATTTTTGAACACGATCAAATCCTGTAACTTCACCAATAATTTCTTTTTTTATATTAGACTTAGAAAATACCTTTTTCATCTCAGGTAAAAGAATTTCATTTGCATATTTGTCAATTTTAGTGTTTAAAAATACTCCATCCTCTTTAACAACTGGTCTAGTTTCCCAGTTAATATGGCACTTATCAGCAATTACATTGTGAGCTATTCCACCAAAAATTCCACCTACTTGCAAAGTTGAAAAAGGTGGATCAAAAATAGAATCCTTTGGAGCTCTTTTTTTAAGTTCCTGTCTTAGTTCAATTAATTTATTTGCGTATCTTGCAGCAAATTCTACTGCACTTACACCTTTGTGTGGCGCTGAACTATGACCCGCCAAACCTTCAAAATAAGTTGTATATTCGTAACATCCTTTATGAGCATCAATAATTTTCATTTTTGTTGGCTCACCTATTATGCAGATACAATCTTGAATGTTTCTTTTTTTTAATTCTTCAATTAATATTGGAGCTCCAATACAAGCGGTTTCTTCATCGAAAGTAAAACAAAAATGAATATCTCTATTTAAATCTGTTTTAGCATAGATAGGAGCAAAAGCTAAAGTGCATGCAATAAAACCTTTCATATCACACGAACCTCTACCATAAAGTTTATCACCTTTTACAGTAGCTTTGAATGGATCTGTACTCCAACTTTTTGAAACTGGTACTGTGTCTGTATGTCCAGATAAAATTATTGGTTTAATACCATTAGTTTTCTTTGCTTTAAGAGTTGCAAAAAGATTTACTCTTTTTTTTTCTTTATCAAATGTTTTAAAAGAAGTAGCACCAAGCTTATGAAGGTATTCTTCACAATAATTTATTAAAGCACTATTATCTTCTCCAGAAATTGTTCTAAAACCTATTAGATCAGTTAAAATTTTAACTGAATTGTTGTATAATTCCTCTAAATTAATTTCTGTACTCATAACTAATAATTAATATAAATACTCCATTTATGAAAGAAGAAATAACATACGATATTTTTGATAAAGTTGATATAAGAGTTGGTACTGTAATTTCAGTTAAAAAAAATGAGAAGGCTAGAAAGCCATCATTAGTTGTTGAAGTAGACTTTGGTAAAGAAATTGGGATCAAACAATCTTCAGCTCAAATTACCCATTATTACAATGAAGAGAATTTAAAAGGGAAACAAGTTATAGGTGTTTGCAATTTTGCCGAAAAAAATATTGCTGGTATAGTTTCTCAAGTTTTAATTCTAGGCTCTATAGATAAAGAGGGAAAAGTTATATTATTGCATCCTTCTCAAAAATCTGAAAACGGATTACCCGTAGCTTAGATATGCATCCTGAAATATTATCGATTGCATTATTTTGGTTTGTAACAGCTTATACTCCAGGTCCAAATAATGTAGTTGCCTCTTATTCAGGTTTTAATTTTGGTATTGCTAAAACTATTCCACATATTCTTGGAGTAACATTAGGCTTCACTTCATTAGTCATCTTTTTAACAATTGGATTGATAAATGTATTTAAGTTATTTCCAGTAATACAAATTATAATTAAATACCTTGGAACTTTATTTCTAATTTATTTAGCATATAAAATTGCATCTTCTACAAACTCAGATGAAACCAAAAAAGAGAATCCAGTAAAGTTTATAGAAACCTTTTTTTTTCAATATCTAAACCCAAAAGGTGTGATGGTGGCTATCATTGTAGTTTCTACTTATGTTGAACTTGGAGAAAATTATATTAATTATGCGACTCAAGTAGTTCTCCTTGCTTTCTTATTTTCATTAACAAGTATTACTTTGTGGACATTTATAGGTAAATTTTTAAGGAAATTTGCGACAAATGATAAATTTATTAAGTACTTTAATTATGCTATGTCAGGGCTTCTTCTTTTGAGCATAATTACATTTTATATATAAACTATGAAACCAGGGACAAAAAATTCTTACAACTCATTATCCAATATAGAGATTAATGACAAAAAATATAAAATTTTTTCTCTCTCTGAAGCAGAAAAAAATGGTTTAAATGGTATTTCAAAATTACCGAAATCTCTTAAAGTGCTTTTAGAAAATCTTTTGAGATATGAGGATGATTTATCAGTTAATAAAAATCAAATTGAAGCAATAAAAAATTGGTTAAAAGAAAAAAAATCTAAAACAGAAATTGCATATAGGCCAGCTAGAGTATTATTACAAGATTATACAGGAATACCCGCTGTTGCAGATCTTGCAGCAATGCGTGAAGCTGTTAAAGAAAAGAATAAAGATCCAAACACAATTAACCCACTTTCAGCTGTTGACCTTGTAATTGATCATTCTGTTCAAGTAGATCAATCAGCAAAATCAGATTCTTTCGATAAGAATGTGGAAATTGAATTTAACAGAAACGGTGAGAGATATTCTTTTTTAAAGTGGGGGCAGCAAGCATTTAATAATTTTAGAATTGTCCCGCCTGGTACAGGAATATGTCACCAGGTAAACTTGGAATATCTTTCCAAAGTAGTTTGGTCAGCAAAATATAATAATGATGATTATTTATTTCCAGATACACTTGTAGGTACAGATAGTCATACTACTATGGTAAATGGACTATCAGTTTTAGGTTGGGGCGTTGGTGGTATTGAGGCAGAAGCTGGTATGTTAGGACAACCTATATCAATGTTAATTCCTGAAGTAATAGGATTTGAAGTAAAAAATAAAATGCCCGAAGGCACAACAGCCACTGATTTAGTTTTAACTATTGTTAAAATGTTGAGGGATAAAGGTGTTGTAGGAAAATTTGTAGAATTTTATGGAGAAGGACTTAAAAATTTAACATTAGCTGATCGTGCAACTATCGCAAATATGGCTCCTGAATATGGAGCTACTTGTGGTTTTTTTCCAATAGATGATGAAACTTTAAAATATCTAAAATTTTCTGGAAGAGATAAAAATACAGTCAAAATAGTTGAGGAGTATGCTAAAGCACAAGGTTTATGGGCTAGTGATGAGATTGAGTTTACCGACACTTTAACCTTAGATATGTCTACCATAGTGCCAACAATTTCTGGACCTAAAAGACCTCAAGATAAAGTACTGTTAACAGATGCATCAGAAAGTTTTAATAAAAGTTTCAAGGAAATTACAAAAAAAAATGAATTTTCTGTCTCTAAAGTACCAAATTCAGATTTTGAAATCACAGATGGTTCAATTTTAATCGCCGCAATAACTTCATGCACCAACACATCTAACCCAAATGTTCTTATCGGTGCAGGTTTACTCGCAAAAAAAGCTGTTGAATTGGGATTAGAAGTTAAACCTTGGGTTAAAACTTCTCTTGCACCAGGCTCTCAAGTAGTGACTGATTATTTAGAAAAAGCAGGATTAAATACTTATTTAGACAAACTTGGATTTAATTTAGTTGGGTATGGTTGTACAACTTGTATAGGAAATTCTGGGCCATTAGCTGATAACATAGTTGAAGCAATTCAAAAAGAAAATATTTATGCTGTATCTGTGCTATCTGGTAACAGAAATTTTGAGGGAAGAATTTCACCTCATATAAAAGCAAATTATTTAGCATCACCACCACTTGTTGTAGCTTATGCACTTGCTGGCCATATGAACTTTGATTTATATAAAGACTCATTTGGTAAAGATAAAAACGGCAAAGATATACTTATGAAAGATCTTTGGCCATCTAACAAAGAGATTGAGGAAACTCTTAAATCATCTTTAAGTGCAGATATGTTTATTAAAAGATATTCCAATGTTTCAGAAGGAACAAAACAATGGCAACAAATAAAAACTGAAAAAAGTAGCATTTATAACTGGGAAGACAATTCAACTTACGTCAAAAGACCACCTTTTTTTGATAATCTTCCAGATGAACCTGAGGGTTTTAAGGAAATAAAGGATGCAAGACCATTATTAATTCTAGGTGATATGGTAACAACGGACCATATTTCTCCTGCAGGCAATATTCAAAAAGAAAGTCCTACAGGAGAATATTTTATGAAACATCAAATTTTGCCTAAAGACTACAACTCTTATGGCTCAAGAAGAGGAAATCACGAGGTTATGATGAGAGGTACCTTTGCAAATATAAGAATTAGGAACGAGATGGCACCTGGAACAGAAGGTGGTTTTACAAAACTATATCCAGAGGAAAAAGTTATGCCAATTTATGATGCAGTTGTTGAATATAAAAAAAGAGGTACAGATTTAGTTGTTATAGGTGGAAAAGAATATGGAACTGGATCATCACGAGATTGGGCAGCAAAAGGAACAAAACTATTGGGTGTAAAGGTAGTAATAGCTGAAAGTTTTGAAAGAATTCATAGATCAAATTTAATTGGAATGGGAATTTTACCTTTACAATTTATCAACAATATCAATAGGACAAATTTAAACTTAGCTGGATCAGAATTGATTAGTGTAAATGAAATTGAAAAAGGAATTAATCCTTCTGATAAAGTAACGCTTGAAATTAAATATGCATCTGGAGAGAGTAAAAAAATAGAAACATTGTGTAGGATAGATACTAAAAATGAATTAGAGTACTATAAAAATGGTGGAATATTGCAATACGTTTTAAGGAACATGATTTAGTTATGGATGAAGATATTACAATAATTAATGAAAAAACAAGAAATGAAAAAATAAAAAATTTCCTTATTGAAAATAAAAAAATACTGATATCTGTATTTTTATTTTTTGTAATAATTTTTATAGGTTTCTATTCTTATCAAATATACAATGATAGCAATAGAGAGCAGTTATCAAATAAATACAACAATACAGTAATTGAGTACAACAAAGGTGAAAAGCTTAAAGTCATCTCCAAAATGATAGAAATTGTAGAAGATCAAGATACTACTTATTCTCCTTTAGCACTTTACTTTTTGATAGATAATAATTTGATTGGCAACAAAGGTAAGGTTAATGATTTATTTGATATTCTAATAAACAAAACTTCTTTAAAAAAAGAAATTAAAAATCTTATTATATATAAGAAAGCATTATTTAATGCTGACTCATTTGATGAAAATCAATTATTAGATGTTTTGAGTCCGTTACTTAACACTGAAAATGTTTGGAAATCTCATGCTTTATATTTACTAGCAGAGTATTTTTACTCTAAAAACGAAAAACAAAAATCAAAAGAATTTTTTAATAAAATTCTTATCATTGACAATGCAAATCAAGATATAGTTAAGGAAACACAAAAAAGACTAAATAGAGATCTAAGTGATTAATTTCATAAAATTTATTTTTCTTATTTTTTTACTTAATTCGTGTTCTCTTAGTGACGGTGGTGGGTTTTGGACAAAAGAAGAAAATTTAAAAGATGAATTATTAAACTTTAAGCCTTTATTCAAAAAAAATGAAAAATCTTTAAATGAATTTAATAAAAACTTTCAATTTTTGTTAAATAAAGATGATCTTAAAATTAACAAAAACTCAAAAAATGATAATAATGATGGATATGTATTATTTGAGGCTAAATTTGAAAAAATTCAAAAATATAATTTTTCTAAAATTGAAAATTTTCATCAATTAGAAACCAATCTTATTTTTAATAATGGAAATTTAATTTTTTTTGATAACAAGGGTTCAATTTTAAAATTTGATCAAAATTCAAAATTAAAGTGGAAGATTAATAATTATTCTAAGAGTGAAAAAAAATTAGGTCCACTTATATCAATGACACATAATAATAAACAGTTATTTGTTTCAGATAATCTTTCAAAAATTTATTCTATAAATTTAAATGATGGAAAAGTAATATGGTCAAAAAAAAATCCAATACCATTTAATTCGTTAATTAAATTTTTTGATGATAAAATTTTTGTTGTTGATACAAACAATAATTTAAATTGTTTCTCAACTAAAGATGGCAATTTAATTTGGCAACATAAAACAGAAAAATCATTTATTAATTCATCTAAAAAACTATCAATTTTAATTAAAAATAATATTGTAATATTTTCTAACTCCCTTGGGGATATTACAGCAATAGATGTAAAAACTGGATCATTATTATGGCAAAAGTTTACTCAAAACTCAGAGATATTTGAGGATATTATGACATTAAAAATGTCTAATTTAATTATTAATGATGACTCAATATATTTTTCAAATAACAAAAACCAATTTTACTCAATTGATTTTAATACAGGTATTACTAATTGGATCCAGAAAATAAACTCTAATGTTAAACCGGCTATAATCGGAAATTTTATATTTACAATCTCTATAGAAGGAAATTTTTTTATAATTGAAAAAAATAAAGGAAATATTTTAAGAATTACTAATATTTTTGATAAAATAAATAAGAAAAAAAATGATAATATTTTTCCAACAGGATTTGTTTTCAATTTTCAAAATTTGTTTGTTTCAACAAATATCGGAAAATTATTAGTTGTAGAAATAAAAACCGGAAAAGTTAAGAATATTTTAAAAATTGATAAAAATACAATTTCAAGACCCATTGTTCAAAATCAGAACATGTATTTAATCAAAGATAATTCTATTGTAAGATTTAATTAAGATGTTTCTTAAATTTCTTGAAATTATAGGAAGAAAAAAAGTTGTACTTGATAGAGGTCCCTCTCATCCTAGGTTTGATTTAGCTAAGCCATGGATGAATAGATATTATGTTTTATTCCGAAATAGGCCTAAATGGTTTCCATTTAATATTTTGATACATGAAATGCTAGCTGATGATCATGGTGATGGTGTTCATAACCACTTGTGCCCATATATAACAATTATTTTGAGGGGGGGTTATTGGGAAACAAGGGAAGATGGAAAATATTGGAGAAGACCAGGCTATATTGGTTTTCGTTCAGCTAATTCTTTTCACAGAGTCGACTTAAAAGAAGGAACTAAACCGATGACTATTTTTATACCAGGACCTTTTGGATTAAGAAAGGGACCAAGATCAGAATATGGAATAGATTTTAAAACAAAAAAATGAATTTAAATCAGAGTTTTTTAAAACATTGTGAAGTTAACAAATTTGAAATTAATCAAAATCAATTAAATATAATCGATAATCTAAAAGATTATTACAATGATAGTTTCAATCAAAGTTTACTAAGTAAAATTTTTAAAAAAAATACTTCTAAGCTAGGATTTTATCTTGTTGGTGACGTAGGCGTTGGTAAAACAATGATTTTAAATTTTTTCTTTGATGAATTAAATAAAAAAAAACTAAGACTGCATTTTAATGAATTTATGATCAAATTTCATAATTTTATTTTTGAAAACAAAAATAAAGATAATGGAATTGAATTATTTGTGAAAGACTTAGGTAAAAAAACTCAATTAATTTATTTTGATGAATTTCAAGTTACTAACATTGTAGATGCTATGATTTTAGGTAAATTATTTAAAAAAATATTTGATGAAAAAATTAAAGTAATTTTTTCTTCGAATATAAAAATCAATGATTTATATAAAGATGGACTGCAAAGAGATCAATTTATTCCATTCATAAAGATTTTAGAAAAAAATTCTTTTGAAAAAGAATTGTTAATAGAAGATGATTATAGATTAGATAATAATAAAAGTTTAGATAGATTTTTATCTCCAATTAATCAATCAACTAACTTTGTATTAAATAAGTTTTTAAGAAAAATTACTAAAAATAAGAATAAATCTATAAAAATTTTAGAGATAAAAGGACGTAAAATAGAAATTAAAAATTTTTTTGATGGTATCATGAAAATTGATTTTGATGAATTATGTAACAGAAATTTGGGTTCTGAAGATTATATTAGTATTGCAAATAGCTGCGATTTTCTTTTCATAGAGGGTTTACCTGATTTTAATGAAGATAACTCAAATCAACAACAAAGATTTATTACTTTAATTGATATTCTTTACGAAAAAAAAATTCCTTTAATGATTACATCTAGAGTAAATTTAGAATCAATTAATTCATCAAAAAGTTTGGTAGGACCATTCAAAAGAACTGTCAGTCGATTATATGAGCTAACCTCAATAAATTATAATTAGAATATGAAACAAGAATTCTTTGATTTGAAAATTAATTCAAATGGTCAAAAACTTTACGAGTTTACAGATCAAGTAATAGATTGGATTAAAAAAAATAATTTTAAAAATGGTATCTTGAATTTAAATATTCAACACACTAGTGCGTCACTTATTGTCCAAGAAAATGCTGATCCAGATGTACAAACAGATCTAATTAATTATTTCAATAAATTAGTGCCAATGGATAATTCTCTTTATATTCATACAACTGAAGGCAAAGATGATATGCCAGCTCATATAAAGTCATCATTAACTAACAATCAAATAACTTTAAGTATCAAAAATGGAGATCCTATACTTGGAACTTGGCAGGGTTTATATCTTTTTGAACATCGTTTAGCTCCTCAATCAAGAAAAATAACCTTTCATTATTTAGGAGAATAATATTTATTTACCTGTAAGGATTATAAGCCCATTGTAAAATTGCTTGTCTTTGTCTTCTTCTACAACCAAGATCTCCTTTTTCACAATTTTTTTCAATTGCGAGAACATGTCTTCTAAAATTTTTCCATCTCTTAATTTGAATTTCATCCATTTGTGGAATTCTTCTTCCATTAGTAAATCTACAATACCACTGAAACCAACCAAGAGGATCTTCTTTGAAAATCCACCCTTTTTCAATCCAATGTTCTCTTGATAGACCTGAAACAATTTTAAACCTGTTTAAATTTACATCAAAAGTTTTACTTAATTTTACATTTTTAAACCATGCTTTTGGATATTCTTTTACATTTAACCCAAAATAAGCTCCCCCAAAGACACCTAATTCCATCATTTTTTTTGGAGTTAATTCTGGTTTAAAAATCTTATAGAAATCCAGATTATCAACTTTCTTTTTAAGAATTTTTTTCATTAGAGTTTTATTGATTTATTAGTTTTTGATACATTGTTTGGTCTGTATCTCCTTCGCAACCAATTAACATCACATTTGAATTTTTATTTAATCCAATTTTTTCTTTTATTTTTTCATCTTCACAACTTGTAATTAAACTGATCACACCTGGAGCTGAGTTTTCTCCAGCAATTATTTTTTCCTGACTAAAACTTGCATTTCCTAGTAGCTTCATAGTTTTTGCAATATCATCATCAGGTAAACTTATACAATAATTTACAGAATTTTTTAAAATTTCCCATGGGACTAATGATACCTCACCACATGACATACCCCCCATTAAACTTTCTCTTTTGATATCGATTTTTTCTATCTTACCAGTTCTAATGCTTTCCAAAACGCATGCTGCACTGTCAGGTTCTACAGTTATAGTGGTTGGAACATTATCAAGATATCTTGCAATTCCTGCTACCATTGCTCCTGCCATACCACCAACGCCTGCTTGTAAAATTATATGAGAGATCTTGTTTTTTTTAATCTGATCAACAATTTCTTTCATCATAACAGTGTAACCAGCCATCGTATACTTTGGAACAATCATGTAATCTTTCCAAGCAACATCTTGAACAATTTGCCAGTCATTATCTGTTGATTGTTTAATGCATTCAATTAATGATTTTTCATAATTGCCTTTAACCTTTACCACATCCGCTCCTAGTTCAGCCATTGCTTGTCCTCTAGCATCACTAACGAATTCACTAATAAAAATTTTACATTTAAGACCAAGTCTTCTCGCACCCCAAGCTACTGATCGGCCATGATTGCCTGCTGTTGCTGTTGCGACTACAATATCTTTATTTCCTTTTGAAACTTTTTCTACTGCATAGGCTCCACCTAGTGCTTTAAATGATTTAAGATCAAATCTTTTACTTTCATCTTTATAAAAAATTTTGTTTAATCTTAATTCTTTTGAAAGCTTATCTAATTCTAGTAATGGTGTTGGAGAATATCCTTTCCAACTAGAAATACTTAAGTATGCATCATCTATATCTTTTTTTGATAATGAATTTAAGATTTTACTTTTATTGAATAAAAAATTCTTATTTTCAATGAATTCACTATATTTCCACAAATGGCCGTTAGATAAAATTGTCATATTCTAACAGTCTAGCGTATTATCTCGTTCCCACCTAGTAATAGCTTTAGTTTTATCAAAATTTTCTTTTTGTTTAAATTCTTCAAGTTCTGAATTTCTAAGCTTGATATAACTGTTTATAGTTTCTTTACCAAATGCATCGTTCATATCTTTATTATTTTTAAGTTTTTCAAGAGATTGATCTAATTCATCTGGAAGTTTTGGAAGATCAGGATATTTTTCATAATCTTCATACATATTGCAATTTAATGGTTTTCCTGGATCTATTTTATTTTTTAATCCATCCAATCCAGCAGCTAAAACACTAGCTTGCAACAAATAAGGATTAGCAGAACCATCCATTAATCTTAATTCAAACCTACCTGGATCAGGAATTCTAATCATGTGAGTTCTGTTGTTGCCAGTATAAGAAATACTGCTTGGTGACCACGATGCTCCAGATTTTGTTGGTGGAGCGTTTATTCTTCGATAACTATTGATTGTAGGATTAAAAAATGCAGATAAAGATGATGCATTTTTAATTACTCCACCAAGAAAATTATAAGCCATTTTACTTAAGCCCAAGTTATTTGATTTATCTAAGAACTTATTTTTACTTCCATCCCAAACAGAAATATGTGCATGACATCCATTTCCTGTTAAATTTTCAAATGGTTTAGGCATAAAAGTTGCTCTTAAACCATGTTTTTCAGCAATAGTTTTCACCATAAATTTAAAGAAAGTATGTCTATCAGCAGTTAATAAACAATCATCGTAATCCCAATTCATTTCAAATTGACCATTAGCATCTTCATGATCATTTTGATAAGGACCCCATCCCATTTCAATCATACAATCACAAATTTCTTTAATCAAATCATATCTTCTCATTAATGCAGATTGATCATAACAAGGCTTAGATTGAGTGTCTCTTGGATCTGCAATTGAATCACCATCTGGTGTTATTAGAAAATATTCACACTCTACTCCAGATTTCATCGTAAGACCTTTTTTTTCAAGTTTTTTAATTTGGTTTTTAAGCATTATTCTTGGTGATGCTTCAACAGGCTTACCGTTCATCCAAAGATCTGATGCTAACCAACCCACTTCTTTATTCCATGGCAATTGAATAAGACTATCAGGATCTGGAATACCAAACATATCAGAGTCAGCAGGAGACATATCTAACCATGCAGCAAACCCAGCAAATCCGGCTCCAGCTTCTTGCATTTCTTTTATAGCTCGTGTTGGAACTAATTTTGATCGCAATACTCCAAACAGGTCTACAAAACTAATTAAGAAATATTTAATTTTTTTTTCTTTAGCAATTTTGAATAAGTTTTTTGGCATAAATTAAATTAACATAGTTATTTTAAAAAAGAAAAAATTGTTTCTTTATAATATATTAGATTAACAACAATAATTATTACTATTGCTAATATAACTCCATATTTTGCTTTAGGGAATGCAACCCCACGCATTTTAGTTGGTCTTAATTCTTCGTTGTTATTTTCTTCTGACATTTTACGATTATGAATTAAAAAAGGGCGCCACAACTAAGCAGCGCCCAAATTTTATTTTAAATTACCAATCGGTAATATTGCTTTTATGATCATTAGCACCATGTCTTCTTCTTGATAATCTTTCAAGTTCATCACTTTCAGATTTAGCAGTCAAAACATGCCAGCCTAACCATAAAACGATACCAATGATAACTAGTGTCGTTTCCATAGATCCAGCACCAGGGTAAACAGCGCCAACAACTTCTTCAGCACTTAGGTGATCGATCCAGTTTGTAACTGTAGCCATATATTATCTCCTTTACCTGGTTGCAGATGAAACTGCTCTTTCATCTTTTTTAGCAGATTCCATCATTTCATAGTCAAGTCCAGCTATTTCAACATCTCGTGGGATTCTTAATTTACCCATTCCATGAAGTACTTTAGCTATTATATAACCTGGTAGCATTCCAAGAACACCAAACATTATGATTGCTCCTAAGAATTGCCCCAATGGATTGATTGATGCATAAGTTGTTCCATCCCACATAGCTCCAACACTGTAACCAGATGATGGATAACCATTTAAGACAAAACCACAAATTACTAGACCAACAAAACCAGCATAACCATGCACTGCTACTGCACCAACTGCATCATCAATTTTGAACTTACGCTCAACCCAGTAATGTAGTTTGTATGCAATCACAACACCAATCATACCAATGATCATTGCTTGAATTGGATGATATAAATCATTTCCAGCTGAAGCACAGATAACACCTGCTAGTCCACTTGAGTATGTCCAGAAAGGATCACCTTTAGCAATCCAATAACCAGCTAATAAACCACCTGATAATGACATCAAGAAGTTAAAAGTAATACCACTAAGTGTAGTAGGGGTTACGTATATGTTTGTAGCTGTCCAATAAGTTACGCCTTCCATCCCATATTCAGGTCCAAGGTCAAAGATTGGTATATTACATGCTGCATAAAATCCCCAGAAACCAGTATAAATTAAAAATAATCCAACTGTTACTAGCCAAGGATTTCTTGGTCCTATGTTTCTTGGTTCACCACTTGATGAAAATTTACCAATTCTTGGTCCTAAAACACATAGAACACCTAAAGCAAATCCACCTGCAATTGCGTGAATTACTCCGGATGCATAAGCATCATGATATCCTAAAATTTTAAGCATCCATCCATCAAAGTGCCATCCCCAAGCAGCGTCAATTGTCCAAAATACAGATCCAATTGCTATTGCTAAAATTCCAAAAGCAAATGTTGTAATTCTTTCAATGATTGCTCCTGAAACAATAGAAGCAGCTGTCCATGAGAACAGTAAGAAAGCAGCCCAGAATACACCACTTATGTGGTCACCTAAGTTAATCGCCATATACTCTGTGTTAGCTAAGTACCATTTAGCACTAAAAGTACTTTCATCGGTAATTAAAGCCGTGCTTTCATTCATTATTGAAGGTGCTATTCCCGGTCCTGTTGGGAATGCCCAGTAAATCCACCAACCAAAGAAAAACCAAGTTACTGTTACCAATGGTATCAGCATTGTATTTTTCATAAGAGTATGTTGGTGATGTTTATATCGAGAAGCTCCGACTTCATACATACAGAAACCAACGTGAATTAAAAACATCAGCACCACTGTTACCCAGTAGTAAAATTCTGTAAATATGGTCGTAAGAGCACCTAACTGATCAGTCATATTCTCTCTCTCCTTATTTAGTTTTGAAAAGCCTATAAAATTTATGAGGGTGTGACAAATGAAACAGTAATTTAAAACCTAGTATTGACACTAGGTTTTAAAATAAAATCAACTTTAGATTGTGTTATTAAAATTTTAAGTAAGCTTTTTTCAAATCAACAAGAGGATGTTTTGGAGACATTTGAAATTTGACCAGTAACTCTCTTGCTATCATATCTCTATCTTGTTGGTTATCAGGTAATTTAATAGATTTTGGAATTGTTACCCAACCATTTGCATTTCTACAAAACACTGCAGGTCTTCCTTCTTCATATCCCATATGAACATCTTCTAACCAGTTTAAGTCATCCCATCCCATTGCCTCTACATATTTTTTGAGAAATGGAGTTATCTTTTTATAATCAGGTAGTAAATTTACATCATATCTATAACCGATATGTTGGCCAATTAGTTTTTCTCTAGCAGTTTCTTTAAAAGTACCAAGCTTCATTTTTTTTTCTTTTTTTGGCTTACTTTTAACTTTTTTAGTTTTTTTCTTAACCATTGCTTCCTCTATATTTTGTGAAAGTTATCTACACCAACTGTATAATTAGTTCCTGCTAATGGTACTTTTGCTAAAGCAGAAGCTTCAGAAGTTAATGCAGCCAAATCTTCAGGCTCTAAAGAGTGAATATTAGTTTTACCACATGCTCTTGCTAAAAGTTGCGCTTCTAAAGTCATTGAGTGTAAGTAGTTATATACTCTTAATGCAGCATCATCAGGGTTTAATCTTGCTCTTAATTTTGGATCTTGTGTTGCAACACCAACTGGACATCTTCCAGTATGACAGTGGTAACATTCACCAGCTTTAACACCCATTTCTTTTTCAAAATTTGCTTCAGGAATATCTTTATTACAATTCAGTGCAATCATTGACCCAGTTCCGATAGCGATTGCATCAGCACCTAATGCTAAAGCTTTTGCCATATCAGCACCATCTCTAACACCACCAGCATAAATTAAAGTTACTTTTCCAGTTTTACCAACATCATCTATTGCTCTTCTAGCTTCTCTAATCGCCGCGATACCTGGAATGCCAGTGTTTGCAGCTGCGATGTGAGGACCAGCTCCTGTAGATCCTTCCATTCCATCTAAATAAATAGAGTCGGGGTCACATTTTGCAGCCATACGAACATCATCATAAACTTTTGATGCCCCAAGTTTTAATTGAATAGGCACTTTGTTTTTTGTTAGTTGTCTTAATTCTTCAACTTTTAAAGCTAAATCATCTGGACCTAACCAATCAGGGTGTCTTGCAGGAGATCTTTGATCAATACCTGATGGTAAAGATCTCATTTCAGCTACTTGATCAGTAACTTTTTGACCCATTAAATGTCCTCCCATACCAACCTTTTGTCCTTGACCAATAAATACTTCAATTCCATCAGCTAATTGTGCATGATGAGGATTAAATCCATATCTTGATTGAATACATTGGTAGTACCATTTTTCAGAATATCTTCTTTCATCAGGAATCATTCCACCTTCACCTGAACATGTTGCACTTCCAGCCATTGTTGCTCCTCTAGCTAAAGCAGTTTTCGCTTCATAAGATAATGCACCAAAGCTCATACCAGTAATATAAACAGGAATATCTAATTCAATTGGGTTTTCACATCTTGGACCAATTACAGTTTTTGTTTCACATTTTTCTCTATAACCTTCAATTACAAACCTTGTTAGAGTACCTGGCAAGAATACCAAATCATCAAAAGTAGGAATTTTTTTCATTAATGCCATTCCACGCATTCTGTATCTTCCTAATTGTGATTTGATATGAATATCGTCTATTACTTCAGGGGTAAAAATAGCGTTGTGTCCAAGTAAGCTTTTATTTCTTTTACCTTCTTCGTGCGCATGAACATCTGCTTTTCCACCAACACCTTTAACTTTTGATTTCTTTTTTACTTTTCTTTTTGCCATTAGATTGCTCCTTTTTTCTCAGTAGGTTCTAAATTGTCATAATTCCAAAGTTTTTTACCAGCTACTATTTTTTTCATTTTACTAACATCAAAATTTTCACCAATCTCAGCAACTTTTAATTTTCTTTTAAGCCAATCTTGGTCACTTTTTGTAAGTTCAGCATCAACAGCATCACTACCATATGAGCCAACTTCTCCACCTACGAAAATTGTCCCATCATACATAGAGTCACCCAAGTTAATACCAACATCCCCTAAGATGATAATTCTTCCTCTTTGCATCATGAAACCTGTAAATGCTCCTGCATCTCCACCAATAATTATTGTTCCACCCTTCATATCAATACCAGTTCTAGCACCAACACTACCTTTGCAGATTAAATCACCACCTCTGATTGCAGCACCAAAACAAGATCCAGCATTTTTCTCAATTACTACTTTTCCTGCCATTAAATTTTCTGCACAAGACCAGCCAACCCTTCCATTGATTCTAACGATAGGGCCATCACATGAACCCATTCCGAAATAACCTAAACTGCCTTCAAAAATTAAATTTAATTTATTTAATATTCCAACACCTAAACTGTGTTTACCTTGTGGGTTTTTAATCACAATTGTTCCATATCCTTCACTCATCAAACCATCTATTTTTTTATTTGCTTCCGCTGCTGTCATATCTTTAACATCAAGATCAGTTCTCTTATTAAAATCAACATCATAAGTACCAAAGTAATAAAAATTTTCAGCTTCATCAGGATTAAAAAACTTTTGTTGAGTTCTTCCTGTTAGAACTTCTGTGTGCATACCCATAGCTTGGGATTTTGTTTTTTTCTCTGTATTTTTTAAATTTGCCATACCTTAACCTCTCCATCGAATGGATCATAAGTGTCAATTTCTTGAGGTAAAATTGATCTAATTGCTATTTCTTCTGAACCCATTGCCACCAAATCATCTGACTCATAAAGAACTAAAGGTTTTGCGGCCATAGTATCTTTTGCCATACCTAATGAGTCTTTTGTTGCAACAAAATAAGTAAAAACTCCATCTAATCCGGTTAATGACTCTTTCATTCCCTCTTCTAATGAAGCGCCATCTCTCATTTTTTCAGCAATATAAACAGCAATAAGTTCTGAATCACACTCAGACATAAATCTCATTCCTTTATTTTCTAAAGCTCTTCTATTATTCCAATAATTAGTTAATTGTCCGTTATGAACAACTGATACATCACTAAATGGGTATCCCCAAAATGGGTGTGCAGATTTAATATCTACTCCAGATTCAGTGGCCATTCTTGCATGACCTATTGCGTGAGTTCCAATCACTTTGTCTAAATTATATCTATCACAAACCATTTTTGCATTTCCTAAATCTTTAATAACTTCTAAAGATTTTCCCATAGAAAGGATTTCAACTCCAGGAATACTCTCAATTTTTTGTGAAAATTCTAATAAATCTTTTTTATCATACTGAACTTCATATCTTAAAGAGTAGGGAAGAATTCTTTCTTCTTTTACAATTTTAGCACCCATTTCTGAAAGATAACTTTCAACAATTTTTTTTCTTTCATCATAAACAGATACATCTTCAGCAATAGACGAACTACCTTCACCAACGTTTTCTCCTACTTTAACTCTCATGATGAAATTTTTTCCTTCTGTGTCACCATATAGAGCATAACCTGTAGAATCTTCACCTCTATGCTTTAAAGCTTGCAACATTCCTTGCAATTCAAATCCAACTTTTGACGATTTTCCTCTATGAATTAATCCCGCAATTCCGCACATATCTCTTCCTCTCTAATTTTTAAAGTCTATGGTAGACAATCTAGATAGGTATCTAGATCCCATTGAGTTGTTGCACCTAAAAATTTTTCCCATTCATCATTTTTATACCAATGAAATATTTTATACATTTCGTCTGGCATTGCAGATTGAACAATTTTATCTTCTGATAACCTATCAAGTGCCTCACCTAAACTTAAAGGTAATTTTTTAACATCTTTACCAGCCTTTTGAGCTTCATAAATATTTCTAGACTCAGGTTTGCCTGGATCAATTTTATTTGTTAACCCATCGTTCATTGTCTTAAGTAATGCTGCTCCCATCAAATAGGGGTTATGCATAGAGTCGACTGATCTATATTCAAACCTTCCTGGAGCAGATACTCTTAATCCACAAGTTCTATTTTGGTATCCCCAATCAGCATAAACTGGTGCCCAAAAACCTTGGTCCCACAATCTTCTGTAAGAGTTTACTGTTGAAGATCCAATAGCTGTTAGAGCAGGCAAGTGTTTCATGATACCACCTATTGACATCAATCCAACTTTTCCAGGTAACTGCACATCTTTTGTGTCTGGCATAAAAGTATTCGTTCCACCTTCAACATAAGTAAATACCTCTTCAACACCTGGTAGTGTTTTATGTCCTAATTTATTAACTACGTCTTTTCCACCTTTCCACAAAGACAAGTTTGTGTGACATCCACTAGCTGAAACTCCCATAAATGGTTTCGTCATAAAGCATGCAATTAACCCATGCTCTCGTGCAACCTGTGCACAAATTTGTCTGTAAGTTGAAAGCCTATCAGCATTTCTTAAAACATCATCATACATCCAGTTTAATTCTAATTGACCTGGCGCATCTTCATGGTCACCTTGAATCATATCAAGACCCATTGCGTTAGCATATTCAATAACTTTCATAAAAACAGGTCTTAATGATTCAAATTGATCAATGTGATAACAGAAGGGCTTTGAAAAACCTTTACCTGTTGGAGTTCCATCTTCATTTTTAGTTAACCACATCATCTCAGGTTCTGTACCAACTCTCATTTGATAACCATGTTTCTTCTTAAATTCTTCTGCAATTATTCTTAAATTTCCTCTACAATCAGATGTTAAGTGACCACCTGGATTTTCTCTTTCTTCTCTGTTTCTAAAACAAGTACAAAAAACTCTACCGACTCTTTTGTCCCAAGGTAACTGAACAAAAGTTTCAGGATCTGGTATACCAACTAATTCTTTAGCCTCTGGACCATACCCAATGTAATTATTATGACGATCTAAAAATAAATTAGCAGTCGCTCCGTAAACCAATTGAAATCCTTTTTCAGCAGTTCTTTCCCAATGATCTGCAGGAATACCTTTACCAACTACTCTCCCAGTGACCGAAATGAACTGAAAATAAATATAAGTTATTCCTAGTTCATTAATTTTGTCTCTGACTTTTTTTACTAATTTTGCTCTTCCTGGTTGGTTAACGTGTTTTTCTAGATCTGTCATAGTCCCCTCCGTTAAGAATTTTTAGTTCAAAAAGGTAACTGAAAACAAAACGTCTGTCTACTTAGATAAACTAACTCCAAGGAAACGGACTGTTCGAAGTAGGGTGAAGTTCGCCCTTCTCGTATCGGTTGAATCTAAATGGTTTCAACAAGTCACTTTCTTGTCCTAAAATTTCTTTTGCTACTAATTCACCGACGCCTATCATTTTATAACCATGGTTAGCATCAGCAATCATATAAACATTTTCTAAAAATCTATCAAAGATAGGAAATGAATCTGGCGTCATACATCCAAGGCCACCTGATGGACCTTTTCGATATAAATCTGATTTTCCCTCAAATCTTTTTTGACAATGAGCTAAAGCAGAACACCACATATCGTTAAATTCTTCAGTTGTTTGATATTCAGGTGACTCAATACCATATGGATCAACATTTACTTTATCAAAATGTTTATCTACTATGTAAGGAGAAGTTCCACCCTGAACACCCAGCCCTTCAATATCAGGTTTATAATATATACCCCAAATTTTATCTGTTATTAATTTTTTTGTTTTATCAGAATATAAAGGCGCAGTAGAATCAACGTGTATCACTGGTGGCTGTTTACCATTGTTCATTTTTAAAAAGTCTGGTTCAACTCCTATTACACCTTCTTGTAACATCCAATATGTCCACATATCAGTTGTATGCATTTTACCATCTTTCCCTTTGATGTTTGCAGTTTTTGGAAGCTCTAACATATTCCAAAAATCTCTTGCCCAAGGACCAGCACCTATAACTATCTGTTCACAATCTATAGTACCTTTGTTTGTTTCAACTCCTGTAACAGCTTTACTATTACTGCCTCTTTTAAAACCATTAACTTTAACTCCTTTAAAAACCTGAACACCATTTGAAGTTGATTTATTTTCAAGAGCTCTAATAGAATCTTTGTTAAATGCATATCCACCTTTTTTTTCATGAAGAACAGACGTGATTCCTTGCGCTTGCCAATCGTCAAACATACCCTTCATATATTTCATGCAATCTTTTTCACCCTCAATAAATTCAGAGTCATAACCAATTGCTTTTTGTTGCTGATAAATTGTTGCAACATCTTTGTGCATTACTTCTGGAGATATTTGTAAATATCCAACAGCATTATATTTAAAAGCTTTAGGATCACTTTCCCAAACTGAAACTGAATGAGCCATTAATTCTCTCATTGCTGGCTGAAAATAATTATTTCTTACAACACCACAAGCTATTCCACTTGCTCCAGCTGCTATATCTTTTTTTTCTAAAACTACAATGTCACCTGGATTTTTATATGTTTCTGATAATTTCCAAGCAGTACTTAAACCGTGAATACCTCCACCAATAATTACTACTTTAGCTTTTGTCGGTAATGACATTTAGACATCTTTATTTTTCGTGCAACGTAAATATATAATTTTTTATATATATAAAAAATATAAGTAATAATTATATAACTTTAAAAACTCAGATGTTTGAGTGTCTCTAGATATTCATTGAACTCTTCAATAAAAGACTCACTTGGTTTTATGTGCTTCTTTCTTTGATCACCTGATGTTTTTTCAAGAAAAAAGAAGCCTTTTTCACAAGCTTCATTAATCATTAAAGCAGATTTTGGACGCGAGGTTTTAAATAATTTTGTTTTTAGTTCTTCAACAGTTAAATTTTCTTTATATTTGTACGCATGCATTACTAAAAGCATCATATGATAATGAGAAGGGGATTTTCTAAAAAAGTAATTGCTAGACATATGGGATAGTTTCATTTGATCCTCCCAAAACTCTAATAAGTCTTTTGTAGTTTTAACCATTAAGATCTAACACGAGTTTTTTCAGGATCATAGTGTGGAAACCCAACTATCTTAGCTGGAATTCTTTTTTGGTGGCCATCAATCTTTCCAATTTCAACGTCAGTATCTATTTTTGAGTGACCAATATCAATTCTACACAACGCAATATTTTTTCCTAAAGTTGGAGAAAGGCATGCACTTGTAACTACACCAACCTGTGCTCTTCCAATATGAACACAATCTCCATGATTGGCTTTTTCTTTTCCAATTAGTTCCAAACCAACCAATTTTTTTTGGGGATGCTCTTTTCTTTTAATTAAATTTTCTTTTCCAACAAAATCATCAGTTTTTGTTTTAAGAGGTACAGAGAAACCTATACCAGCTTCAAAAGGATCTTGTTGTCCATCAAACTCATTACCGAATAAAACAAGTCCCGCTTCAATCCTTAATAAATCTAAAGCAGCAAATCCTGCTGGTATCAAACCTTCATTTTTTCCAGCTTCCATTATTTTATCCCAAACTTGAGGAGCATGATCGGGATGACACCAAACTTCATAGCCAAGCTCACCCGTATAACCTGTTCTTGATACAATTAAGGGAATTCCATTTAATTCTTCTAATCTACAAATGGTAAATCTAAACCATTGCAATTCAGAAATTGTTGGTTGTGTAGGGGGAGTAAAGATTATTTTTTCTAAAATTTTTCTACTATTCGGCCCCTGCACTGAAAGATTATTGATTTGATCTGTTGAATTTTTAATCACAACTTTTAAATTTTTTTTATTAGCTTGCTCCTTTAACCATTCTCCAGCATATTCATCTCCACAAACCCACCTAAATCCTGTTTCACTTAATCTTAATAAAGTACCATCATCAAACATAGTACCGTTTTCATAACACATCGCTGAATACACAATCTGTCCAACAGAAAGTTTTTTAATATTTCTAGTTAATGTATAATTCATAAGCTCTTCAGCATCTGGCCCTAAAATTTCAAATTTTCTTAGTGAAGACAAATCAATTACAACAGCCTTCTCTCTACATGCTGTATATTCATTGATTACACCATGTTTAGTGTAATCATTTGGTAACCAAAAACCTCGAGCATCAACAAAGTTTCTTGTTAACTTTGAAGTTCTTTCATAGAAGCCAGTATTTCTTGTAAGTTTTTTTTCAGAGTCAGTTTTCATTCTAAAAGCAAATGATTTTGTAAATTCTTTTTTTTTGTCATAAGTTCTAACAAATATATCTGTAGGATTCCATCCATTACAGCTATCAATATCACTTGGGCATGCTGTTGTACCACAAGTTAAATCCTTTAAAGCTCTAAAAATTACGTAATCCCCAGGTCTCGCATAAGACTCATCCGACAAAACAGAGTTTTGACCGCCTGCAGAAGTATTAAAAAAAAGGTTTATTGCATGCCAACCTTTTTTCTTTTGAACACCATATTTTTCCATAACTTCATTTAAATTATCAGAACAATTAATATGACCGAAATATCCTGCATCTTCATAATATTTGGATGTACACGCTAAATTAAATGTATCATGAATACCTACTGTGTCTCTTACAACCTCAACAAGTGGTTCATGATCTACATCATAAAACTTTGAAAATAATCCTGGTCCAGGAAAAGTATGTCCCATAAAAGTTCTTGTCGTTTGCCAATCCAAACCATTTTCTTTTCCCTTGTCTAACTTATAGGTATCATATGCAACAAAATCAGAACATTGTCTTCCAGTTGGAGTAATTACCTGAATATAATCTCCCTCTTTTACTTGGTAAGAATTTGCAGTTGTTCTGGCAATATTTATTTCGTTAGAGGGATCATAGATGGGATCTGGAATTATAGAAAATTCTTTTTCTTTCTTCACTACTGATCTTTTTACCATTACCGTAAGCTCAGTTGATGGATTTTGTTCATGAACCAACATCTCTTTTCCTGGCGCAGCAATAATACAATAACATTTATCTTTTGATTTTAATTTAATACTCTCACCAGCCTTTGTTTTATTATCGAAAATTATACAAGATTTTGATTTTTCAATATTTAGATTTCTTTTTTTTAATTGAAGTAAAGCCTGCAAGGATGTTTCATCTTTTTTAAAAAGAATTTTTTTTATTTCTGAATTATCTTTAATTTCTTTTAAACCTAAAATAGTAAGTTCTGATTTACCATCTTTGTTAAATACTGAAATTTCACAAATTTGATTGCCCTCATTATTGATTATTTCTATTTCATCATCTGGTAAAATTTGAATTCCTGTTAGACCTCCACCTTCAACTATATATCTTTCAACCCCAGGTGGTAGAGTATTTAAACCAGGCTCTTTAATATCTAAAGTAGTTAGGGCCATTTTTTAAAATTTATTTTTATATTATATAAATATCTATGTGTTGACTATCCTATAAGTAAAGCACATACTATTCACATTAACTAGTACTAGGAGGAATAATGAAAAACAAACTACCGTTATTAATCGGTGCGATTGTTGTTATTGCGGGTCTTGTTTACTTCATGGGCGGAGGAGACAAATCAGCAAAAAAATCAGGCGGCGATAGCGCTGAACCTATAGTAATTGCAACACATAACTGGTCAAGCCAAGTGGTTATGGCTCATGTTATTGGTGGAATTTTTGAATCTATGGGTAACAATGTAAAATATGTACCAGCAGATTCACAAGCTGTTTACGAGTCAATTAGAATTGGTGACGTAACATTAGCTCACGAAGTGTGGGAGTCAGCATTTGGAAAATCTTTTGACACTGCTAGAGAAAAAGGTGGTGTATTAGACTGGGGTGATCATGAAGCAAGAACAATTGAGGATATGGGTTATCCTGATTGGGCAGCTAAATATTGTCCAGGTTTACCAGACTGGAATGCTTTAAAAAGTCCAGACTGTGCTAAAGCTTTTGCTACACCAGACTCTGGTGGTAAAGGACGAATGTTAGAAGGTCCTCAAAGTTGGCATGGAGATTTAATACCTCAGAGAATAGAAGCTCTTGGATTAGGTGATTTATGGACTGTTAAGTTCGCTGGTGGTGCTGATGCATTATGGGCAGAACTTAAAGCAGCAGAAACCGAAGGTAGAGGAACTATTATCTTTAACTGGACACCAAACTTTACAGATGGAAAAGGATTTACTTTTATCGATTTTCCACCGTACTATGATGGTTGCAGACCAGTTGATGGTGGTGATGGTAAATGTGGAGCTCCAGACGGTTATTTGAAAAAAGCCGTAAATGAGAACTTCCCAAAAACTCATCCAGCTGCCGCAGCTATGTACAAAAAGTTATCATTTAACACTAGTCAAATTGGAGCAATGGCTGCTTTAGTTGACGAAGATAAAATGTCTCACGAAGATGCTGCTAAAAAATGGTTAGCAGATAACGAGAGCGTTTGGAAGAAGTGGACTAAATAATCACTTTACTAAACGATACTTAAATTTAAATTCTCCCCTAGTTTTGCTAGGGGGGATTTTTTTTTAAATTTGATATATTTTATTACAAGAAAATGAAAAAATTTTTTATAATCCTCATTTTTAGTTTTATTATTTCAAACCCAAGTTTTGCAAAGAAATCAGGATGTACAGATGGTGATTGCAATAATGGATTTGGAACTTGGACTTATACAGACAAGACAACTTATGTTGGTCAATGGGAAAACGGATCTAAAAAAGGAAAAGGAATTGAAACTTGGCCAAATGGATATGTATATGAAGGCGATTTTAATGATAGTAAATGGCATGGTGAAGGAACTTTAAAATTTCCAGATGGATCTTCTTATACAGGAGAGTGGAAAAATAATAAGATGCACGGAAAAGGAGTTTTCAAATGGTCTGATGGAAAAGTAATTCAAGGTAAATGGAATGAAGGAGATTATGTTAAATAAATTAAATCAATTTCCAGATAGCATAAGAAGTTTAATAGGATTAACAAGCTTAACAATTATAATTTTTTTTTCTTTTATAATACTTAATATCTTTTTTGGACCTGATAAAGATGCAGAACTTAAAATAGCCGAACAAAAAAAAGTACAAGAAAAAGCTAATGAATTAATTGCGACTTTACCTAGAGGTGTTTTAACATTTTACAAGTCAGAAATAGGACAGCAGTTATCATCAGATGAATATAAAATGATTTGTATTAACACAAAAATTATTACCCAAAGAGCTATTATGGGTGCCAACATTGTTGATAACGATGCCTTTGATTTATACACAGCTAATGGCGGAACTACTGGAAAATATTCTGTAGATTGGGACGATAGTAAAAATAAATGTTTTGCTCAATTTACAGTCAAACCTTTATCGGGTTCATCTAAGTCAGTTACTGTTAAGGGAGAAGCTTTAGGTTTCTTGAAAACCAGTATTGATACAAGGGTTTATTTTATTAAGAATTTTTAATGGAGTATTTAATAATAATAATAGTATAAATATATAAAATATAATTATGACATCAACACCAGTAATTAAATGTGATTCAGTTTATAAGATATTTGGAGCTAATGCAGAAAAAATGCTTCAAAATTCAAATGGAAATGTTGATGCAAAAACGTTTCAAGACGCAGGTTGTATAGTAGGGGTTAATAACGCTTCTTTTGAAGTTTCCAAAGGTGAAATGTTAGTTGTTATGGGTTTGTCGGGCTCTGGTAAATCAACTTTATTAAGATGCATTTCACGATTAACTGATGCTACAGGTGGAAAGATTTATATTGAAGGACAAGACCTATTAGCAATGAATGACAAGCAGTTAATAGAATTAAGAAGAAGTAAAATGGGAATGGTTTTTCAAAGTTTTGCTTTACTCCCCCACAAAACAGTATTGGAAAATATTGCATTTCCACTTCAGGTAAAAGGTGGAGAAACTGATGATAGTATTAAAAAAGCAATGGAGATGGTTGAACTAGTTGGGTTAAAAGGGAGAGAAAATTATTTTCCAAGAGAACTATCTGGAGGTCAACAACAGAGAGTGGGAATTGCACGTTCACTAGCAGTTGAGCCTGATATATGGTTTTTAGATGAACCATTTTCGGCTTTAGATCCGTTAATAAGAAAAGAAATGCAAGATGAATTTTTAAGACTTCAAGGAGTATTAAATAAAACAATTCTTTTTATTACACATGATTTTGATGAAGCTTTAAGACTCGCAGATAGAATTGCTATTATGAAGGATGGTTTAATTGAACAATTAGACACTCCAGCAAATATTGTTTTAAATCCCAAAACTGAATATGTAAGAAAATTTACAGAAGAAGTGCCAAGGGAAAAAGTTTTAAAAATAGAGGCAATAATGGACACAACAACTAATGACAATAATGCAAATAATATAAGTGTTTCTAAAGATGCAATTATTGAAACAGTAGCAGAAAAAATATTGAGCCAAGAAAAGCCTGCAAACGTTTTAGACGCAAATAATAATATCATTGGAAGCGTGAAACCATCAAAAATAATACAAACAGTTTTTAGAACTGGAAAAGAAAAATCATAAACCTTATGGAATTAATAAATAAATACCCAAAAGCAATCCAATGGATTTTTTTGTTGGCAGTCTTTTTTGGTCTATGTTTTGCTATTCAAATTCCTGAGGGGTATGAGTTTGCGAAGGCAGGAACAGAATTTATTGATAAAGATAAACTAGATCAAACAAAGTATAGTGTTTTTTGGAGACTACCTGCTTTTATAGCTTGGATGCCAGGATGGATAAACGATTCAGTATATTTTTTACTAAATGAATGGTTACCGATTGAATACTTTGACTCAAGTATTCAAGAAACAAAATCTCGACCATTAGTTCTTCATATAACTAGATTAATTTCAAGCTCTATGCTTTTTTTGATCCAGTTAATTCGTGAAATTTTAATTGGTGGAGTTGATACTATAGTAGCGTTTACAAGCTGGGATTTTTTGAGTGCAAATCCTTGGGCTAAATTACCAGGTCTACCTTGGACAATAGTTGCTGGCGGAGCGATTTTGTTAGGTCATAAACTTAGCGGAAAAAATTTAGCAATATTTGCAGCCATAACAATGATTTTTATTTCTGCTTTTGGACAATGGAAACCTTCGATGCAAACTTTGTCATTTGTTTTGGTAGCTGCACCTATTTCTTTTGCTTTAGGTCTTGGATTTGGGATTTGGGCCTATAAAAGCAAAAGAGTAGAAAATTTCTTAAATCCTCTTCTAAATGTTGCACAAACAATGCCACATTATTCTTACCTAGTTCCGATAATGGTTTTATTTGGAATAGGTGATCATGCTGGAGCAATAGCAACAATTATTTTTGCTACACCACCAATGGTTAGACTAACTTTGTTAGGTCTAAGAAAAGTTTCACCTGAAGTTATTGAAGCAGGTAAAATGAGTGGTTGTACAGATTATCAATTATTATCTGAAGTTTTAATTCCGACTGCAAGAAGGGATATTTTAATAGGTGTCAATCAAGTGATAATGCAATGTCTAGCTATGGCTGTAATAGCATCTTTCATAGGAGCAAAAGGTCTTGGCTGGAATTTACTGCTTGCATTAAATCAATTAAGAATAGGTTTGGCACTTGAAGCTGGCGTATGTATTACTTTAATAGCTGTTTTATTAGATAAATTATCACTAGCTTGGGCAAATAAACAAAAAAACTATTTTGAAAACCCAACACCTTTTGAAAAAAATAAATATCTATATGTATTTGGAGGTATTGTAGTTGTTGGTTATGTATTTTCTTTTTTAGGAACTTTTTTATTTAAAGAAGGTTTTAATTATTTTTTCATTGTACCTCATAATAAAGGAATTTCCACTGAAGCCTTCTGGAATGCAGGGGTAGATTGGGTTTTAGCAAATTTTTTTGATACACTTAAAATTTTCAATACATGGTTGATTGTTGATGTATTAATACCAATGAAAAATGCTTTTTTAAGAATGCCTATAGTTGCTACGTTTATTTTATTTATGGGAGCAGGCTACATAATTGGTGGAATTAGATCAGCGTTAGTAGTTGGAAGCTTTACTTTATTTATAGCCTTAACAGAATGGTGGGATAGAGCATTAATTACAATGTATATGGCAACTTTTGGAGTAATTGTTTCTGGAATTCTTGGAATAACAATAGGCACATTAAGTGCACAAAATAAAACTAGCTCAAGAATAACATTAGGTGTGTGTGATACTCTTCAGACTTTCCCATCTTTTGTTTATTTAATACCAGTTATTATGCTTTTTGGGGTTACAGATACATCAGTATTAATTGCTGTTGTGGTTTATGCAACGATACCAGCAACAAGATATACTATAGAAGGATTAAGAAGTGTGCCTTCAGCTTTACATGATGCTGGATCAATGTCAGGTGTAACACGTTTACAGAGATGGTTAAAAATAGAATTACCACTTGCATTTCCTCATATGATGTTAGGAATTAATCAAACAGTCGTTTTTGCTTTGTTCATGGTAATCATTGGCGCTATGATTGGAACAACAGATTTAGGGCAATATATTTTAAAAGCTTTATCTGACAGACAAGGAACAGGCAATGGTTTAATGCTTGGTTTGTGTGTAGCATTTATAGGTCTTGCTGTAGATAATTTAATAAGAACTTGGGCAGATCAAAGAAAAAAACTTCTAGGCTTAGATTAAAATATGAAAAAAATTTTAGTTATTGGTGGTGGAGCCATGGGTTCAGCTTTTACTGTTCCTTGTATAGAAAATCACAATGAAGTGATTATTACAGAACCATATAGCAAGGTCTTTATTAAAGATCTCTCTTCAAAAAATAAATTTCACTCAGCTTTAAAGATAAAACTTCCAAAAAAATTACAATTTAAAAAATTTTCTAGAGAGTTATTAAAGGAAAAATTTGATTTAATTGTAATTGCTCTTAGTCTTTCAGGCATTGATTTTATAGGTAAAGAATTAAAAAATCTTAAAATTAAAAACCCAATTTTAGTTCTAACAAAAGGACTAAAATATGAGAAAAAGAAAAATAAAATTTCAACTATTTCTGAACAATTAAAAAAAAATTATAAAGAAATGAATGTTTCTGTTTTGAAAGGACCATGTTTAGCGAAAGAGTTAGCAAACAAGAATCAAACGAGTGTAGTAATTGCAAACAGAAATTTAAAAGTTGCTAAATCTATTGGTAAACTTATTTCAACAAAATACTATATTGTTGAATATTCTAAAGATATTATTGGAGTTGAAGTATGTTCAGCAATTAAAAATATTTATGCTATGATAATAGGAGCTGGTCAAAGCTTAAATTCATCATCAAATTTATTTCAAAAATCATTATTAGAGATGAAGTATTTAACTAGATACTTTAAAGGAAAAGATGAGACAACCTCAGGTCTTGCTGGTGTTGGAGATTTATATGTAAGTGCTGCTGGAGGTAGAAATAGTAAAATGGGAAGTTATTTAGGAAAAGGTTTTACTTTCAAAGTAGCAAAAAAAAGATTTATGACTAAAGATACTGTTGAAGGAGAACAGCTTGCAAAGGAAATTGGACCATTTATTTTGAAAAAATTAGATAAAAAGAAAATTCCTTTAATGTTTAGTTTGCTTAAAGCATTATTAAAAAACCAAAAATTAAAATTAGTTTAAAAACAACAAGATTAATTTGAGAAGCCGTATTTTCTTAATCTTGCATCACCTGTTCTAGCATGAGCTTCCATTCCTTCATATCTAGATATTCTAGCGCATGCTGCTCCAACTGATTTAGTAGATTCTCTCGTCATTCTTTGAAAACTTAAAGTCTTAATAAATTTACCAACAAACAATCCACCTGTGTAACGACCAGCACCTTTAGTAGGTAATATGTGATTTGTACCTGAGCATTTATCACCGTAAGCAACTGTTGTTTCTTCACCTATAAATAAAGAACCATAATTTTTTAATCTTTTATGGAACCAATCAAGGTTTTGTGTTTGAACCTCCAAATGTTCCGGTGCATATTTATCGCTAATTGAAGCCATTTCTTCATCAGTGTCACAAAGGATAACCTCACCATAATCTTTCCAGGCAGCTTCAGCACTAGTTCTAGGTAATTCAGGTAGTTCAGCTATCAGTTCAGGAACTCTTTTCATTACTTCTTCAGCAACTCTTTTACTTGTTGTGTAAAGCCAAGCTGGAGAATTGTAACCATGTTCAGCTTGTCCAACTAAATCTACAGCAACCATTTCAGCATCAGCTTTATCATCCGCAATAACCGCTATTTCAGTCGGACCCGCAAATAGATCAATTCCAACTTTTCCAAACAATATTCTTTTAGCTTCAGCTACAAACTGATTACCTGGTCCTACGAGAATATCTGCAGGAGGATTCTTAAACAAACCATTAGTCATTGCTGCAATTCCTGGTACTCCACCTAGATTTAATATTCTATCTGCACCACATAAATCTGCAGTATAAATTATTGCTGGATGAGCACCCAAACCTTCTTTAGGAGGACTGCATGCAATTATATTTTTAACTCCAGCCACTTTAGCTGTTGTTACACTCATTACAGCAGATGCTATATGTGCATATCTTCCACCTGGTATGTAACATCCAGCTGTATTAACGGGTATTAATTTTTGACCAGCATACAAACCAGGAGATAATTCAACTTCAAAATCTTGACCATAATTCTTTAATTGTGCTTCTGCAAACTTTCTTACTCTTTCATGAGAAAATTGAATATCATCTTTTGTTTTTTGATCTAATTCTTTTTTAATTTTCTCTATTTTTTCTTTAGAAACGATTATCTCACCATTATATTTATCAAATTTTTTTGTAAGACTAATGCACGCCTCCTCTTTTGAAGTTTCGATTTCTTTTAATAAGTTTTTAACTATTTCTGTAGTTTTTGTATCATCTGTTGATGATGTTTTTGGTGATTTTTTTAAATATTTGATTGCCATTAAATGTTTTCCTTAAATTATTTGTTGAAATATTTAAAGTATAAGTCCTTTTTTTTCAATGAAGAATTTAAAATAATCAAATTTATTATTTAGAATCAGTCTAAAGCGACAACTGCAGCTGCAATAGATGCCAATCTAGCTTGAGCTTCATCTGAACGACTTGTTATTACAACCGGAACCTTCCCGCCAACAACAACTCCTGCAGCGCATGCTCCTGAGAAATAAATTAACATTTTAACTAAACCATTACCTGTTTCAACGCTAGGAACCAACAAAACATCCGCCATACCAGCAACATCATTTTTGATACCTTTAATAGCTGCAGATTTTTTTGAAATACTATTGTCAAATGCTAGAGGACCAAATACATCAGCATCTAAATTTTCTTTTTTAGCAAGTTTTGTTAATTCCTCAGCATCTTTTGAACTTGGAACACTTTCTAGCACTTCCTCAGTTGCAGATAGTATAGCTATTTTTGGTCTTTCAATACCAATTCTATTTGAAAAATTAATAACGTTTTTTAGAATATGCATTTTTGTTTTGACATTAGGTAAAACATTTAAAGCACCATCAGTTATAATCAGAGGTTTATCCATTTTATCGATAGTCATATGCCAAATATGACTTAATCGAGTTTTTCCTAATAAATCATATTCTCTTTTTAAAACTTCTTTCATAAGAACATCAGTATGAATGTGACCTTTTACTATGATTCTAATTTTTTTTTCACTGGCTAATTTAGCTGCAATAGCTGCTGTATTATTTTCTATTGGCTCATGAATAATTTCATATTTTGAAATATCCCACTTTAAATCTTCAGCACATTTTAGTATTTCTTTTTTATCTCCAATAAAAATTGGCTCTATCAAATTTTCATTTACTGCATCTTGGACAGATAGCATTGGTAGTGGCTTACCAGCATTAACTATACCAGCTTTAACACCTTTCTTTTTTTGAGCTGCATTTAAAAGGTTATCTGGACAAACAATCTCTTTATTCGAAAGCATATTTCTATTTTTTAAGTAGTTCTAAATCTCTCTTGATTACCTCAGAGATAATTATTTCTTTTTTTGAGCCCATTACAAATCTCTTATACTTTTTTTGACCAGGATACATTATTTCTTTTATTCCTTTTATCTTTGGCAACTTTTTAATTGTCTTAATATTATTTTTAATCCTATTATTAAAATTATTTACAAATAAATTTGTTTTAAATGTGATGAACAGATGACCAATATTTTGTGGTCCTGAAAAATCATCAAAAGGATCTTTTACTTTTCCAGCATGATTACCGCCGGTTAATACTCCACTTAAGATGTCCACCATCCAAGCTAAACCTGAACCTCTAAAACTTGCTATTGGTAATTGTACACCCTCAAGAGCTTTTTTTGCATTTGTGGTTGGCTTTCCAAATTTATCTAAAGCAACACCCTCGGGAATTTTTTGATTATTTCTCGCAGCAACCCTTATCTTTCCTCTATTAATCATTGAAATTGAAGTATCCAAAATAAAAGGAATTTTCGATCCTGTAGGCGCTCCAAAACAAATAGGATTTGTTCCAAATAAACTTTTTAATGCTCCGTGAGGTGCTACTGCTGGTGGAGCATTTGTATATATCATTGTGATAAGATTTTTTTTTACAGCTTGTTCAGCGTAATATCCTGAAAGTCCATAGTGACCACTATGTTTTACTGCAACCATTCCAATACCAGTTTTTTTTGCATTTTGAATAGCTGTTTTAATCGCTATATCTGCAGCAACAAATCCTATGCTATTGTTTGCATCTACATGAGATATAGATTGTGAAATTTTTTTAATCTTTATTTTAGGCTTAGGATTAATAACTTTTTTTTTGATCCTGTCACAATACATTTTTAACCTAGATAAACCATGACCATAGGCACCCACTAATTCAGCATTAATTAATGCATTGGTAGAAATTAATGCGTGATTATGATTTAAACCGAATTTTTTAAAAATATTCATAACTTCTTTTTTTAATTGACTATTTTTCATTTAGTTTACACTTATATAAAATGAACTCGGTTCAGATCTTTCATTTAGATAAGGACAAGCATTATTAAGTTCTGCATAAAAATCATGTTTAAGTAGATTTAAGGAAAGCATAACGTTATATCTTGACGAATTATCCAATATACCTTCTAGAAGATATTGTTCATTAAAAAATCTATTCTCAACTTTTAACCAATTTTCTGGATAATCTCTAGGTGAAAAAATATCATGAATATGAATAATAACACCAGATTTCAATTTTGGTAAAATTTCTAAAAAAATTTTTACAATATCTCCTTGAGGCTTAATAACATGAGAGCTATCAATAAATAGTATATCATTTTTGTTTAAGTTAGTGAAAATATTTTCGTCAACATCTTCAACTTTTTTACGAATAACTTTAATTTCGTTTTTTTCTAACCATTTGTTCTCATAAGGCTCTATACAGGTCAGTTCAGTCAAAAAATTATCAATTACTTTATTTTTGTTTATAGCTTCTTTCGCTATTAATGATGATTGACCTGAACCTATTTCTATTATCTTATTAGGTTTAAAATACCTTATCATTTGGTAGTAAATTTCTGCATCACCAGCTTCAAAAAAATTATTATTCACAGTAAAATCTAAATCGTTTAATTCTTTTAAATAATTAAATTTTCTCAAGTTCCTAATTTGATTATCAGTGTTAAAATTTATTCCTGGTAAGCTTCTTTTGTCACTTAATTTTTTTTTCAAATAATCAAAATTAAATAATGGTTCATAATAATTCGATATTAATGGAAATACCCCAATTTTTTTTAGTATTGACTTACTCAAAATAAGTTTATGACTCCCAATTTTTCTGAATATCAGCATTATAAAACTTGATGGAATGATTAATATCGAAATTATAATATCTACTGGAAATTTAAATAAATTTAATATTTTTTTTACAAATCTCATTAGCCTTTACCACGCCAAGGAATATACTTATCTATAAGTTTTCTTAGAGTAACATCAAATAGCAAACCAAGCATACCCATAATGAAAATTGTGATCCAAATTACTTCGTACTGGAAATATTTTTTTGCAACATTCTCAACAAAACCAATACCAGTTGTTCCAGCTAAAAATTCAGCAGCAACCAATGTTCCCCAACACATACCTACTGCAACTCTAATTCCAGTAAGAATTTCTGGTAAAGAATTTGGGAAAATTACATGTCTAAGTATTTGTTTTTTAGATGCCCCCAATGAATGAGCAGCATGAATTTTTGAAAGTTGAGTTCCAGATGCTCCTGCTCTAGCTGAAATTATCATAATTGAAAGTGAGACCATAAATAATAAAAATACTTTTCCAGTATTATCAATACCTAGCACTGAAATGATTAATGGTGCCCAAGCTAAAGGGGGAACAGGTCTATAAAGTTCAATTAAAGGATCAAAAAAGCCTTTAGCAAATCTATTTAATCCCATGAATAATCCTAAAGGAACACCTATAATAATTCCGAAAACCAATCCTAAGAAAACTCTCAGAAAAGAGTCCCAGATATGTCCATAAGGAACAGGTACTTTTAATAATTTAAAATCACCAGTTACAATTTTAAGAACGGCACCTTTAAAGTTCTGTTTTACTGTTCCATCTTTAGTATGAACAGGATATTCGCCTGGCAAAATGTCTGCAATCCAATCAGGTAAAATAAAACCAACCACACCACTTATGTCGACCATTTTTATCCACAGAAGAGGGATATCTTTGTAACCAACACTTGGTTTTGACATTAAGATGAATTTATTTAAAGTATCTGATGGTTTCGGTAGCCATCTACCAGAACCTTGCTCTGAACAACTTGGTCCACTTGCAACAATTGTTCCAGCAGGAAATAAAAAAATATCAATGAATCTTAATCCGCCTTGAATTTTTATTTGGGCATTATCAAATTTAACAATGGCATTTTGCATTTTATCTAATGCATTAGGTGGATAGATACTTGCAAACTCTATTCTTCTTGCTATTTTGACTATATTTTTAGCATAGGTAGAGGCTACTTCTTCACTATCATCTAGCTCTTTTCTGTAAGCTTTAACATTATCTTTAATTTCTTTTAATTTGTTTTTAAATTGTTGGTTGTGGTTTCGTAATTTAAAAAATTCATCACTTATTAAATTTAGTTCTTGAGCTGCGGTATGAAATTTTAAACCCCTATCTGTTGCAGGAATCAAAGGTACTTCTATCGTGTTTTCTATAGATCCAGATCCAGCATTTACTTTTGTAATACCCCAACCGCCTTCCTTATTTACCGCTTTAAGTCTCTTATTTAACTCTTGTTCTGACTCAAATGGATAATCTGGTTTTTGAAAATTTTCAGTTAATAGGTTAATTTTACCTGTGATTTCAGCTAATTTTTGTTTAGTTTCATTTTCGAGTAAATCTTCGTTAGTTAATAATGGGATTAATTGACTAGTTTTGTTTATGAAACTTATAAGAATATTTTTTTGTTGATTATTAAGTTCAGCAGAATTTTGTATTTCATTTGAAATAAGAGCAAGATTTCTATTCTCTTGTTTAATTTGAGAAGTACTTTTTAATTCCCTTTCTTCTATGGGAAATTGATATTTTAATCCTAATAATGAGTCATTTACTTTGGCAACCTGACAAAGTTCGTTAGCTGATTTTGGATAAAATCCTTTTGCAATATCCCAAGAATAATAAAGCCAAACTAAAAGAAGAAAACTACTCCCAACAATAATCCAATGAGTACCACCTAATGCTCTTTCAGGATTTCCAAAAACTGCATCAACTTTTTCAGTTTTAATTAATCGTCTTCCATAAAGAATACAACCAATAACAGCAACAAATATTAAGAAAGTTATTATTTGAGTTAACATTTAAATATCTTTTCCCATAATTTCTTCCTCCATGTTCCAAATCATTTCCAATATCTCTTCCCGCTTAGCAGAAAAATCTTTATTTTTTTTAATCTCTCTTAAGTCTTGTTTCAAACCCATTAAAGCAAAGGGAAGATTGTATTCTTTATGTATACGACCTGGTCGGGGAGCCATTACATATAGTCTTTCACCAAGCAATAAAGCTTCCTCAACTGAGTGAGTAATCAAAATAATTGTTTTTCCAGTTTCCTTCCATATTTTTAAAACTAAAGACTGCATTTTTTCTCTTGTTAAAGCATCAAGAGCTCCCAAAGGTTCATCCATTAAAATTAAATCTGGATCATTGATAAGACATCTTGCTAAAGCAACTCTCTGCTGCATCCCTCCTGATAATTGATAAGTCGGAGTATTTCCAAAACCCTTTAATCCAACAATATCTAACCATTCATCAACTTTTTTTGCTGTCTTAATTGGATCTTCTTTTTTCATTCTTAAACCAAAGTTGACATTTTCTGATACAGTTAACCACTCGAACAATGCTCCTTGTTGAAAAACCATTCCTCTTTCAACACCTGGTCCATCAATTTCATTATTATTTAATGTGATAGTTCCAGAAGTTGGTCTAATAAATCCTGCGGTGATATTTAATAAAGTTGTTTTACCACAACCTGATGGTCCAAGAACTGTTAATAGTTCTCCTTTTTTAAGAGTAAAATTTACATCTTTTAATGCGTGAACTGTTTCTCCTTTAGGAGTTTTAAAAATCATGTTTAGATTTTGAGAAACTAAATCACTCATAAATAACTTTGTATTTAAATTTTGTTAAAAAAATAGGCACCAATCTATTAAATTGGCGCCTATTAAATTTTTCTTTCTCTATATAATTATAGAGGTAAGAAACTAGTGTCTACGTTTCCTCTTGGTGTTCCCATTCCTTTTAGGAATGCATCAAGATTTCCACTTTCCATAGATTTTTTAGTTTCTTCTGGAGAAAGGAATTTAAAGCCACTTAAAGTGTCTTTCATGTCTCCAACTTTCATTTCAGAAGCTTTAGCCATTACATTCATATTGCTTTTACCAGCTTTATATCTTGCATTAGCTTCATGAGTTACTTCTATAAAAGTTCTTAACATACCAGGATTTTCCTTCATGAACTTTGTAGTTACTGAAGTAATATCTATTCCTAAGATACCTGCAGCTCTAGCTTCATCAACAGTAAGTAATCTTGAACCTACAGCAACTGCAGCTTTAATAGAGTTACCACCAAATAAACATGCCATTACAACATCACCACTTACTAAAGCAGCAGCTCCTTCTTCAGGGTCCATTTGAATAATATCCATTTTACCTCTGTCAGCTCCAACAACTTTCATACTTTCATCGAAAACATATTCAGCCATTGTTCCTAGTGGAACAGCAACTTTTTTACCTTCTAACTCAGTAGCATTTGCTTTTGTAATTCCAGAAGCATTAGAAGTAACACAAGTCGTTCCTCCCATTCCGTATTCCATAGCAATATCAACCAATTTAATTGGTGCTTTAGATTTTACTGCATTAATAAATGGTACTAATCCTTGTGAGTAAGAAATATCAATATCTCCTGCTAACATAGCATCAGTCATTGCTCCACCATTTGTGAAGTTTGTCCATTTAACTGGAACACCTAAAGCTTTTGCAAATGCTTTTTTTTGCATGTCCTCTAAATTTGGACTTGGCCACTCAAGAAAGTAAGCAACTCTAACTTCATTAGCTGCTGAATTTGCAACTGAAATACTTAAGTTAAGAGCTACAAAACATCCTAAAATAAAACTAATTATTTTTTTCATTTAATCCTCTTTGTTGATTTATAATAATAATAGTTAAAATTAAAATTACTTAGATGTAAAACAAAAAAAGGTCTATTTTTAATACAACTCTTAGTTGCGTCAATTATTTTGGTGGTTAATTATACCTATTTAGTCTAAAGAAACTTTTATTTAGGATATAATAAATTAAAATACAAAGATTGATTCTATGAGCTCAGAAAATCGTACTTCAGTTCCAAATTCATTAAATGAACATTGGATGCCATTTACATCTAATAAAGATTTTAAGCAAAATCCAAGATTAATTACTGAAGCAAAAGGTGTCTATTTAAAAACTCATCATGGTAAAACACAAATTGATGCAAGCTCAGGATTATTTTGTAATCCATTGGGTCATGGAAGAAAAGAAATTACAGAAGCTGTTACAAAACAATTAGATACACTTGATTATGCACAACCTTTTCAACAAGGCTTTGGTGGATCTTTTGAATTAGCAACAAAAATTGCAAAACATACTCCAGGTGATCTTAATAAGATTTTTTATACAATTTGTGGATCTACCGCAGTTGAGACTGCTCTTAAAATTGCAATTGCTTACCACAGAGCTAAAGGACACGCAGAAAGATTTAGGTTTGTAGGTAGAGAACGGGGATATCATGGAATGAATATAGGATGTATTTCGGTTGGAGGAATGGTAAATAATGTTAAAACATTTGCTAGCGTTTTAATGCCAGGAGTTCAGCATATAAGTCATACTCATTTACCAGAGCATAAATTTGTAAGTGGTCAACCTGAAACAGGTGATTACTTGGCAAATGATTTAGAGACCATATGTGCAAACTTTGGGGGTGAAAATATTGCAGCCTGTATAGTTGAACCAATTGCTGGATCTACAGGTACTTTAGTTCCACCAAAAGGATACTTACAAAAACTTAGACAGATCTGTGACAAACATGGAATCCTTTTAATTTTTGATGAAGTAATTACTGGATGGGGAAGAACAGGCTCTAAATTTGGAGCACAAGAATTTGGAGTTACACCTGATATTATGACAATGGCAAAAGCTACAACTAATGGAGTTGTACCAATGGGAGTTGTTGCTTGTAATGACTATATTTATGATGCTGTTATGGATTCATCTCCAATGGGATCAGTTGAATTGTTTCATGGTTACACTTATTCAGGAATTCCAGTAGCTGTTGCAGCCGCATTAGCTGTTCAAGATATTTTTGAAAAAGAAGATATTTTTAACAGAGCTAAAAATTTAGCACCTTATTTCCAAAAAGGTTTATTTTCTCTTCAAGACTTAGAGTCTGTTGAAAATATAAGAGGTTATGGAATGATGGGTGGTATAGATATGAAATTAAATACTAAACCTGGTAAAGCTGGATATGAATGTTTTAAAGCTTGTTATGAGGCTGGAGTAAACTTTAAAGCAACAGGAGATTGTTTAATTATTGCTCCACAATTTATTTGTGAAGAAAAACATATTGATGAAATTATTGATAAACTAAGAACAGGTATAACTAATTATCAAAAAAACCAAAAGAACTAATTAGTTATCTTTAAAATCTATAGCTAAAGAGAAAGAAATAATGCTTATAGGCGTACCTAAAGAAATAAAACCACAAGAAAACAGAATTGGCTTAACACCAGATAGTGTTAAAACTTTAATTTCAGAGGGTCATGAAGTTTTAGTTGAAAATAACGGTGGTTTTGAGGCTGGTTTTGAAAATGATCAATATAAAAAAGCTGGTGCTAAAATTGCAGATAAAGCTTCTGATATATTTAATGATGCAGAAATTATTGTTAAAGTAAAGGAACCTCAAAAGGTTGAAGTAGACATGATTAGAGAAAATCAAATCATTTATACCTACCTTCATTTAGCTGCTGCTAAAACACTTACAGAAGGGTTGATTAAATCAAAAAGTATTAATATTGCCTATGAAACTGTTACAGATGACAACGGAAGACTTCCATTGCTTGCACCAATGAGTGCAGTTGCTGGACGTATGTCTGTTCAGGCAGGAGCACATTGTTTAGAAAAAAATCAAAAGGGTAGAGGTGTTCTTTTAGGAGGAGCACCAGGAGGTGAACCAGCAAACGTATTAATTCTTGGAGGTGGAGTGGTAGGAGAAAATGCTGCAGTAATAGCAACCGGTATGAGAGCCAAGGTTCATATTGTAGACAAATCTGAGAAGAGATTGAAACAATTAACCCAAATATTTGGGAATAAAATTATTCCAGAGCAAAGTGATAAAATAGATTTGAATAAGTTGGTTGCTGAGGCAGATTTATTAGTTGGAGGTGTTTTGATACCAGGTGCTGAGGCACCAAAACTGATAACTAAAGATATGTTAAAATTAATGAAAAGAGGATCAGTAATTGTTGATGTTGCGATAGATCAAGGTGGATGTGTTGAAACAAGCAAACCTACCACTCACGGTGATCCAACATTTATAGTTGATGACGTTGTTCATTATTGTGTTGCTAACATGCCAGGGGGAGTACCCAGAACCTCTACTTTTGCATTAAATCAAGCAACTCTTCCCTATTTGGTAAAACTTGCAAATAAAGGTTATCAAAAAGCTTTAGGAGAAGATAAAAACTTCTTAGCTGGCTTAAATGTATATAAAGGCCAAGTTACATATAAAGCAGTAGCTGATGTTTTTGGTCATGAGTATATAGATCCAAATAAGATAATTTGATTTTTTTCAAAAGTATTGTAATTCATCATATCAATGATTAAGGATAAAAAAATTTTAATAGTTGGAGCTGGTGGGTTTATAGGAGGTCATTTGGTAAAAAAATTATTGAATGATGGTAATAAGATTGTAGCCTCAGATATTAAGCCTAAAGAATACTGGTTTCAAGATTTAGATGAAGTAGAAAATCATTACGCAATGGATATGAAAGATATAAGTAATTGCAGAAAAGTTACAAAAGGGATTGATTATGTTTTTAACATGGCTTGTAATATGGGTGGTATGGGCTTTATTGAAAATAATAAGGCTGAATGTATGCAATCAGTTTTAATAAATACAAATTTGTTAATTGCATGTAAGGAAGATAAAGTTAAAAAATATTTCTTCTCATCAAGTGCATGTGCTTATAATAAAACAAAGCAGCAAGACGTATTTATCGAAGGATTAAAAGAGGAAGATGCATATCCGGCTGAGCCAGAAGATGGATATGGCTGGGAAAAATTATTTAGTGAAAGAATGTGTAGACATTTTATGGAAGATTACGGAATTGAAGTTCGAATAGCAAGATACCACAATATTTATGGTCCTTTTGGAACTTATGATGGAGGAAGGGAGAAAGCTCCAGCAGCTTTATGTCGAAAAGTTATAAAGGCAAAAAAAAATAATTTAAATAAAATTGAAGTTTGGGGTGATGGTAAACAGACTAGAACTTTTTTATATATTGATGATTGTGTAGAGGGTACATTAAGATTATTTGAGTCAAACTATTCTGAGCCAGTTAATATTGGTAGTGATGAACAGGTTTCTATCAATCAAATGATAGAAATTATCGAGGAGATTTCGGGAGTAAAAAAACTTGAAAGAGAATATCAACTGGACAAACCTAAAGGCGTTAGAGGGCGATCTAGTAATAATGATTTAGTTAAAAAAGTTTTAGACTGGAGTTATAATGTTAAATTAAAAGATGGTCTTAGCAAAACTTATAACTGGATTTCATCGGAGATGAACAAAGAGGGTTCTAATATTAGTAGATTTACAAAATCTTAATAAAAATATTTAATAATTTTAAGAGATTTTAAAGTTCTACCTAAGTAAACATTAGGATTCCATAAAATTCTTGTTAGCCACCCTAAGTAGATTTTATCAATTAATTTATTTATTGGTGCTTGTTCGCCTGTCATAAACGCTATCGCAGCCCCTGTACACATTATACTCATTTTATTATTAAATTTTCTTCTAATATATATTGCTAAAGGTTCTTGTGCTCCACCACCTATATTTATAACAATATATTTTGGAGAGTAATTTTTTATAAATTTTATTAATCTCAAATCTACAAAATTTTTTTTATAATGAGGCGCAACATAAGTTTTAAAATTAAATATTTTCTTAGATTTTAAAAATTTGATATTAATTTGATTTGATTTTATTGATGGATCAATAAATAAAATTTTATCTTTATTTACATATTCATCTAAAAATATTTTGAGAAATTTATATCCAGATAATTTCTTTACACTTTTAAACTTAAAAAACCTTAAAAGTATACAAAAAAAACCACTATCAAGAATTGCTATATCTGATTTTTTAAGAGAGTTGTAATATATTTTGTCTGACTCAATATTTGCTAAAGCTGAAGCTGCTGGAGCTACTAAAACACCACCTTTATCAAACTCTTTTTTAATTTGATGATAAGAGCCACTAAAGAATCTTATTCCTTTAAAATAAAATTTTTTCATTTAATAATAATTACTTAATAACATTAAAATATTAGTTTAAACAAAATAAATATGAATAAGAAAATTCCTGATAAATGCAAGGTTGTAGTTATAGGAGGAGGTGTAGTCGGCTGTTCTGTTGCTTATCATTTAGCTAAATTTGGTTGGAAAGATACAATTCTTTTAGAAAGAGATCAGTTAACATCTGGAACAACTTGGCATGCGGCAGGACTTGTAAGTCAATTAGGTCCTTCAGCGGCAATAACTAAAATAAGAAAATATACTTTAGACTTGTATAAAGAACTTGAAAAAGAAGTTGATCATTCTGCAGGTTTAAAATTAAATGGTGCACTTTCAATTGCGCAAAATAAAGGAAGGTGGCAAGAACTTCAACGACAAGCAACAACTGCTCAACTTTACGATGTTGATGTAAGAATTCTTGATAAAGATCAAATCAAAAAAGATTACCCAATAATTAATACTGATGAAGTTATCGGTGGAATTTTAATGCCTGGTGATGGTGCTGCTGATCCATCAGGTGTTACACACATGCTTGCTAAAGGCGCAAAAAAATATGGGGCACAAATTTTTGAAAAATCACCAGTGGATGAAATATTAACTAAAAATGGAAAAATTTCAGGAGTAAAAGTTAATGGTTACAAAATTGATTGTGAATATATAGTTTTAGCTTCAGGGATGTGGTCTAGACAAATTGGTGAGAAAGTAGGAGTAAGTATCCCACTTTATCCTGCTGAACATTTTTATATTATAACTGAGCCCATAGAAAATCTTTCTAAGACTTTACCAGTTGTTAGAGATTTTGATAATCGAACTTATATTAAAGAAGATGCTGGTAAAATATTAGTTGGTATTTTTGAGGGAAATTCTATTCCTGCTTGGAACAAGACAAATAAAGTGCCAGAGGATTTTTCATTTGGTGAATTTCAAGAAAATTTTGAACATTTCGAACCTTATTTAGTATCTGCTATTAAAAGATTTCCAATATTAGAGACCGCAGGTATTAGAAAATTTTTCTCAGGACCAGAGTCATTCACACCAGATACAAATACTTTATTAGGTGAAGTTCCAGAAATTAAAAACTTTTTTGTATGCTGTGGATTAAATAGCATTGGAATAGGAAGCGGAGGTGGTGTTGGTAAGGTTGCAGCAGAATGGTTAATGACTGGTCATATCAATGAAGATATTTTTAGTTACGATATTAAAAGATTTCAAAAATTTCATTCAGAATTAGGATTTATTAAAAAAAGAATTACAGAGTCATTAGGTGACTTGTATGGAATGCACTGGCCATTTAAACAACATAAAACCTCTAGAAATATCAAAACTCTTCCACATCATGATAATTTAAAAAGTTTTGGAGCTTGTTTTGGAGTTTCAGGTGGATACGAAAGACCAATGTGGTTCGCTTTAGATGGAGAAAAAGCTGAATATGAATACAGTTATAATTATCAAAGTTGGTATCCTTCGGCAGAGTATGAAACCAATAATACCATAAAAAATGTTGGTTTATTTGATTTAACACCTTTTTCCAAATTTGAAATAAAGTCAGATAAAGCACATCAAGAACTACAAAAAATTTGTACAGCCAATATTAAAAATGAACCAGGTAAATGTATCTATACTCATATGCTTAATCTAGATGGTGGAATAGAAACAGATTTAACAGTTGTTTGTATTGAAGAAAATCATTTTAGAATAATAAGCTCAGCCGCAACAAGAGAAAGAGATAAATTTCACATAAAAAAACACCTTTCAAAAGATATTAAACTGAAAGATATCACAGATGATCTATGTGTATTTGGATTGTTTGGTCCAAAAAGCAGAGATCTAATTAAAACTTTGAGTAAAGATAATTTTGATAATGACAATTTTAAATTTGGATTTGCAAAGTTTATTACAATTGATGGAGTTAAAATCTGGGCACAAAGATTATCTTATGTGGGTGAATTAGGTTACGAATTATATGTGAATTTCAATGATGCTAAAAAAATCTACGAATTAATAATAAATAAAGGTAAAGATTTTAATCTTTCCAACTGTGGCATGCATGCAATGGATATTATGCGAATGGAAAGTGGATTTTTACATTGGGGACATGATATTTCTCCTGAGGAAAATCAATATCAAGCAGGATTATCTTTTACAATTAGCTCTAAAAAAGAAGTTGATTTTATAGGCAAACAAGCTCTTGAAAAAATTAAACAAGAAAAAGTTAAAACTAGATTTGCGATGTTTACTTTAAAAGAAAGTGAACCTGGAAAACCATTATTGCTTAATGACGAGCCCATTTATATTGATGATAAAATTATAGGAAGGTCCACATCAGGAAATTATTCATTTAATTTTAAAAAGAATTTAGTATTTGGTTATATTAAAAATGATTTATCTAATGATGAACTTCAATCTAAGAATTTATTTATTGAAGTAGAAAAAAAAAAATATCCTATCTCAGTCCAATCAGAGCCCCTAAAACGAACAGATTTTAAAAATCTCTAATTAAGTTTGTCTTCTTAAAATAAAAACAAAAATTACTGAAGTTGCCATCATGATTAATGCATAAGCGGCAGTTGGAACCATATATATCATATCATTACCAAATAATTGTATTCCCACAAAAACTGCCAAAGTTCCATTTTGGAGACCAGCCTCTAGAGATATGCATCTTCTTTGAGCAACCCCTGTTGCAAAAAATTTAGCAATATAAAAAGCTACAATCATCATTGTAACATTTAAAGTAAAAGCAATCATTCCAGCTTTTTCTAAAAACATAACTATGCTATCCCATTCCTCGATATAGATAGCAATAAAAACAATGCTGAATAAACCAATGGATATTTTATTGATAATTTTCATATTGTTTACAATAAAATTATCTGCAAGTTTTCTAATAATCATTCCAATCAATACTGGAACAGTTACAACCAAAAACATCTTAAAAGATATACTGAGCATAGAAACCTCTTTTTTGACGTATGTAATGTCAAATAATTCTATTGATAAAAAAACTACATAAGGAACAGACACTATACTAATTAAACTTGTAATTGCTGTTAAAGATATGGAAAGTGCAACATCTCCATTTGCAAATTTTGTAAGTACATTTGATGTTACACCACCAGGTGCTGCAGCTATTAACATTACACCTAATGCTAACTCAATTGGAGTTTTTAAAATAATTATTAAAAAATATGCAATAATAGGAAGCAATACCAACTGACAAATTAATCCAATAAAAAATTCTTTAGGATTTTGAACTACTCTGGTAAAATCTTGAACTGTTAAAGACGCACCTAGTCCCAGCATTATTAATGCTAATGCTATTGGCGCTATTGTTGTTACTATTCCCATTTCCCTCTAAATGAAATTAATAATTAATAATGAATTAACAGTATATTAAAAAATTTTTTAAAAAAAAGTTTTTTATGAAATAGTTAAAAGATTAAGAACTTTTCTAATGAATTTAGCTTTATTTCTAAAAATTAATTTTTGATATGGCAGAACCCTTTGAACATTGAAACCTGTTAAAATATATTGTTTTTTTTCATTTAATCTTAAATATTCATTTTTTATTAAAAACTTACATTTTCTAATTACTGTTGCTCGAGGAATTCCAGTCATATCAGAAACAGACATTGCACTAACACCGTTACTTCTAGCTTTATCACCTCTCACCAACTCTTCATTAAATTGATTATAATCTCCTTTAAATAGTTCTCTTTGAAAATTTATATAATCATGTACTTGATTGGAACCATTCTTTTTGTCTAAGGTTGCACTATAATTAAAAGCTTGATTCATACAAACCGTCCCCCAAACGTGAAATGTTGTTAAGTCCTCAAACATTTCATGGTATCCAATAACCATTGGAATTTGCATCCTATAAAACCATCGCCAACAAATAGAAAAATTTTTCTTTAAGACATTTTCAATCATTTTTGCATCAAGTTTTTTTGAGTAAAGTCTTTCTTTACTAAGTATTTCTGAAATTTTTAAAATATAGGCAGATGTATATTTCATTTGTTTTTCAGGTTTAATAAAAGTAAAGGTTCTTCGATCAATGATGATTTGTTTTTTTTGTCTTTTTAGAACTCCCAATTTTTCTAGTTCTAAAACTTTTCTTCTAACAGTTTCTTTGGGTAATTGAAGTTTTTCACATAGTTCTGTGATACTAAATTTATCTATTTGGAGAAAATTTTTTGAATAATATTGTTCGTAGGTTAACTTAATATTCATTTGATCATAAAACTGTAAAGTTTTTTCAACAAGTGAAATGATAATCATATATTTATAATGATCATTGAAAGCTTGATAAACTGCATTCATCCATCTCCATTGGTGATTGATCCAATCTTTTCCTAATAGATCGTATCTGGCCATCATATGATCATAAACCTGATCATCACTTAGTACTTTTGAAAAATCTATTTGTCTTAAGCTCATAGTTGTAAAAACCAGATAAGAAACCCAAAATGAACAGGTGTCAACCAAATAGTGACCCACTTTGAACTCGCAGTAAATTGATAGATTGAAATGATTGTGATTAGTTTATTATATGACTACTAAAGGCTTTGCAGATAATAATACTAATATCGAGACCCCAAATGATATTGGAGTTTCTGAAAAGCCTTTAAAAACTGATAAAATCAGCTCAAATAGAGTAGATATAAATGTTTTAAAATCAAAACTTCAGGAGACTGAAAGTAAAGAATTTAAAAAAAATGTTTATATTCTTTCTTCACTAATTTTAGCACTCGGTGTTCTAGGAATTTATCTCTCTTTATAACGAAATTTGCAAATATGAAGAATAAATGGTTAAATATGGATGTGAAAAATACTACTCAGATTATAAAAGATAAATTAGTTTCTAAATATTTTGATAAAAACTCATCTAAAAATTTATCTAAAAGTACTGATATTAATGTTTTATTAAATAGAGTTAGAAATAGCCAAAAAAACGAGTCTAGAAAAAAACTATATTTTTCTGCGGCAGCATCCTCTGCTTTAGTTTTGTTTGGATTAATAATTTTTTAATCAAAATCAACTTATTTTACCTAAAATATAAGCATATAGTTCATTAATTGATATTGAATCAAAATATTAAACTATTATAAATCATGCTCTATAAAAGGCGGGGTAGCTCAGTTGGTTAGAGCGCGGGACTCATAAGCCCGAGGTCAGTGGTTCGATCCCACTTCCCGCTACCAATTAATGACCAGGAAACTCTATCAAATTTTCTACTTTATAGTGGTTTTTAATCAATGTATCACATCCGCCAAGATCAAATAAATTTATAACAAAAATAAAAGCAGCAACCTTACCCTTTGACATTTCAATTAATTTTGCTGCAGCTTCTGCTGTTCCACCTGTAGCTATTAAATCATCAATAATTAGAACATTTTCATTTTCTTCAATTGAGTCTTTGTGCACTTCAATTGTTGCAGTTCCATACTCTAATTCAAAATCTATAGAGTGAACATCTGCTGGTAGTTTATTCTTTTTTCTAAGCATGATGAAGGGTTTTTTTAATATATATGAAACAGCTGATGCAAATACGAAACCTCTAGACTCAATTGCAGCCACTTTATCAAATTCGAACTTTTTCGATTTCTCAACTATTCGATTAACTGTTTCGGCAAAAGCTTTTTCATCTTTTATGAGGGTTGTAATATCTCTAAATAAAATCCCTTTTTTTGGATAATCTGGGATAGATCTAATAAAATCTTTTAAATTCATTATAGTTTTTTTTATATATAATAATAAAATCTTTTATATGACAATTAACAAATTAGCAATTATTGGTGGTAGTGGTTTATATGATGTTGAAGAGTTTAAAGATAGGGAATTATTAGATCTAAAAACTCCATGGGGAAAACCCTCAGATAAAATTTTAAAAACTAATTATAATAATAAAGATGTATATTTCTTACCAAGACATGGAAGAGGTCATGCTATTTCACCGAGTAAAATAAACTTTAGAGCAAATATAGATGCTCTTAAACAGTTAGGTGTTACAGATATAGTTTCAGTCTCAGCTGTAGGTTCTTTAAAAGAAGATCTTCCACCTGGTAAATTTGTTATCATTGATCAGTTTATTGATAGAACTTTTGCAAGAGAAAAAACTTTTTTTGATGAGGAAATTGTTGCTCATGTGTCAATGGCCCATCCAACTTCAAGTGGTTTGATGAATGCATGTGAAGAAGCAATTAAAAAAGAAAAAATAGAATATCAAAGAAACGGTACATATGTTGTAATGGAGGGCCCACAATTTTCTACATTAGCAGAATCTAATTTATATCGATCATGGAAAGCAGATGTAATTGGTATGACAAACATGCCTGAAGCAAAATTGGCAAGGGAAGCAGAAATTAGATATGCATCAGTATCAATGGTAACAGACTATGATTGTTGGCATCCAGATCATGAGAATGTTGATGTGCAACAAGTAGTAAAAGTTTTATTAGGTAATGCTGCTAAGGCAAAAAATATGATTAAGAACTTAATAGAAAATTTTGAAAATCATATTAATCCTAAAGACCCAACTAATAATTGTTTAGACGTTGCCATTATCACAGCACCTGAAAAAAGAACACAAAAAACTAAAGATAAATTAAAAACAGTTGCGGGTAGGGTTTTAAATAAATGAAAATTGAAGGTAAAGAATACCGCACAATCTGGTTTGAAAACAATGTTGTAAAAATTATTGATCAAACAAAACTTCCACACCAATTTATTATAAAAGATCTTAAAACAGTAAATGATGCGATAAATGCAATAAAAGTAATGGAAGTAAGAGGTGCTCCTTTAATTGGAGCTACTGCTGCTTATGGATTAGTTTTGGCAATCCTTGAAAATAATGATCAATCTTTTTTAAAGAAATCAGCAGAAAATTTAATTAGTTCAAGACCAACAGCAATAAATTTAAAGTGGGCTGTTGATAGAATGATGAATAAATTATTAGGAGTTAATAATGATAAAATTTTAGAAATAGCTCTTAGTGAAGCTCAAGAAATTTGTGAAGAAGATATAAAATTTTGTGAAAATATAGGCTTGAATGGACTTAAAATTATAGAGGAAATCTATAATAAAAAAAAAGATACAGTAAATATTTTAACTCATTGTAATGCTGGTTGGCTTGCAACAATAAATTGGGGAACTGCAACTTCTCCAATTTATCATGCACATAAGAAAGGAATTCCAGTTCATGTTTGGGCTGATGAAACAAGACCAAGAAATCAAGGAGCTAATTTAACTTCTTATGAGTTAAATGAAGAGGGAATCAAAAATACAATCATTGCAGATAATACTGGTGGTATTTTAATGCAAAGAGGTGAGGTTGATATGTGTATCGTTGGAACAGATAGAACTTTATCTAATGGGGATGTTTGTAATAAAGTTGGAACTTATCTTAAAGCACTGGCAGCTCATGATAATAATATTCCTTTTTATGTTGCTCTTCCAAGCTCGACAATTGATTGGAGTATAAAAAATCATAAAGAAATTCCTATTGAGGAGAGAAATTCAGAGGAGCTATCTCATATTGAAGGTTTAGATGAAGATGGAAAGATAAATAAAATACAAATATACCCAAAGAAAAGTAAAGCAATGAATTTAGCTTTTGACGTTACACCAGCAAAATATGTAACTGGATTAATAACTGAAAAAGGTATTTGTAGCGCATCAACAGAGGGATTAAAAAAGTTGTTTAAATGAAAAATTTAGATCAAAGAAATAAAATTATTGAATATTCTTTAAAATTAAATTCTACAAATCTTTCACCTCTTAGATCTGGCAATATATCCCTAAGAGGGAGAGAGGATGATAAGGATGGATATCTAATTACTCCTTCTGGAAAAAAATATGAAACTTTAAAACCGGAAGATATTGTTTTTATGGGTTTAAATGAAGAGGCAGAAAATAACGACTTAATCAATAAACCTTCATCTGAATGGAGATTTCATAGAGATATTTACGTTAATAAAAAAGACGCTCAAGCTATTGTTCATGCTCATTCTCCACACGCAACAGCTGTATCTTCACATGGAAAAACAATACCACCATTTCATTACATGATTGCACTTGCTGGAGGTGAAGATATTAAATGCGCTGATTACGCTACTTTTGGAACAGAAGAGCTCTCTAATAATGTAATTAAAGCTTTAGAAAATAGAAGTGCTTGCTTGATGTCTAATCACGGCCAGGTTGCTTTTGGAAAAAATTTAGAAGATGCATTTGAACTTGCACAAGAGGTAGAAAATATTTGTCATCAATACACTATTGCTCTAAAGTTAGGAAAGCCAAAGATTCTTTCTTTTGAAGAAATGAAGAAAGTTTTAGATAAGGCTAAAAATTATAAAAAAGGGTAAGATGATAAAAGTTGGGGAGCATATTACTTTAGATATAATTGGAACTTCCAAGGAATACGATCCTTCAGTTTATGAGAGAGTTATCAATAAAATTGCTAAAGCTGCAGACGTTACAATTCTTAATATTTCCAAATATAAATTTGAACCTCAAGGATTTACAATTTTAGCTTTACTTGCTGAAAGCCATATAAGCTTTCATACTTTTCCTGAGAAGGGGATTATAAGTTTTGATTTTTTTACATGTGGAAAAATTAGCCCTTCAATAGCAATAGATATTGTTAAAAGTGAATTTGAACATAAAAGAATAGTAAAAAAAGAATTTAATAGAGATACCAGGTCTCTTTATCATGATATTTATAGCTCTCCTGGTTTACAAAAATCATATGTTGTAAATGAAGTGCTAGAAGATTTTAAATCAAAAGTTGGTCAACATATAGAAATTTTAGAATTAGAGCAGTTTGGAAAATCATTATTTATCGATGGGGAAATACAAGTAGCTGCTTCAGATGAACATTTATATAGCTCAACTTTTGTTGGAGCAGGTTTAAAATTAAATAAAGACAATGAAAGAGCAGCAATCATTGGTGGTGGTGATGGTGGTGTAGCAAGAGAGTGTATTTCTAAAAAATTTAATTTTGTTGATTGGTATGAACTTGATCCTGAGGTGGTTGAAGTTTGTACAAAACATTTGGGTGATATTGGAAAGAAAGCAACAGAAAAAAATTCAGTAAAGTGCGTTTGGGGTGATGCTTTTGAAAGTATTAAAACTGTTAGTGACGACACTTATGACCATATATTTGTTGATTTAAATGATGACCAGTTTTGTATTGATTTAGCTGCAAAAAATATGCACTCACTTGTAAGAATTCTAAAACCTAAAGGAGTAATAACTACTCAAGTTGGTAGTCAGGATAAAAAACCTCTTCAAGTTGAAAATTGGCTGAATGTGTTCAATCATCATTTTGGAAATACTAATTTATCTAGAGTTTACATACCTAGTTTTGATTGTTCTTGGAACTTCTCATCATCAATAAATCACTAATTTTTTCTTTTTTAATTCTTTATTTTGTGAAATACTTTGCACAAAATTATTAAAGGAGAAAATAATGAATATACTTAAAAAGACTATTTTTTCAGTTTTAGCTTCTTTACTTATTATCGGAAACGTTTATGCCGCTGATAAGATTAAGATTGGAACTGAAGGCGCTTATCCTCCGTGGAATTCAAAAGATGCCTCAGGTAAGTTAATTGGGTTTGAAGTTGAATTAGCTTATACGCTTTGCAGATATATTGGTGAGCAATGTGTGATCGTTGAACAAGACTGGGATGGAATGATACCAGCATTAATAATGAGAAAATTTGATGCGATCATGGCAGGAATGTCAATCACTGCTGAAAGACAAAAAGCAATTAGCTTTTCACAAGGTTATGCAGATGAAGTTGCTTCATTAGCAGTCATGAAAGGTTCTAGTTTAGAGGGTTTAGATACGCCAGCTGGAATTAATCTAACCAAACCAAATGCTGCTGCAAAAAAAGCTTTAAAAACTTTAACAGCTGCTTTAGCAGGAAAAACTGTTTGTGTTCAAACTGCTACAATCCACCAAAACTTTTTAGACTCTGGTGATGTTGGAAAAGTAAATGTAAGAACTTACAAAACACAAGATGAAGTTAATTTGGATTTAGCATCAGGAAGATGTGATGCTGCTTTAGCTGCAGCTGTTGCATTCAGCGATTATGCAGAAAAATCTGGTAAACCTGTTGTATTAACAGGACCAACTTTTTCAGGTGGTGCATTCGGAAATGGTGTGGGTGTAGGTATTAGAAAAGATGATACTGAACTTTTGAAAAAGTTTAACGCTGCAATTAACAAAGCTAGAAAAAACGGAGACATTAGTAGAATTGCTACTAAGTGGTTCGGTTTCGACGCTTCTATGTAATTAAATTTTAGATCTGGCGACTATAATTCATAGTCGCCAATCTTTATGGAACTTCTAACATTTGGAGATACTGGTTGGGGTGACGAGTTATTTTACGCAACCCTAATGACAATTGCTGTTGCTATTACAGCAATGCTAATTGGTTTTTTTTTCGCTTTAATATTTACACCTCTTAAATTATCAAAAAATAAATTTTTAAATTTAGTAGCAAATACATACACCACTATAATTCGAGGAGTTCCAGAATTACTCGTTATTTACTTATTCTTTTTTGGTGGAAGTGCTGCGGTAATGTTTGTTGCATCTATATTTGGGTATGGTGAATATATTGAAATAAATGCTTTTATAACTGGTGCATTTTCAATTGGAATAATTTCAGGAGCATATTCAACAGAAGTTTTTAGAGGGGCCATACAATCAATTGATAAAGGTCAATTTGAAGCTGCCAATGTTTTAGGATTAGGAAAATTTGGTAAATTTTTTAAAGTCATTCTTCCTCAAACTTTGAGATTAGCTTTACCAAATTTGAGCAATGTTTGGCAGATAACCCTTAAAGATACCTCTTTAATTTCAGTCACTGGTTTAGTTGAAATTATGAGACAATCTTATGTTGCTGCAGGATCTACAAGAGATCCATTATTTTTTTACTCCTTTGCAGCTGTTTTGTATTTGTTGCTTACATTTTTGAGTATGAAGTTAATTAATAGATTAGAAGCAAAATATAGCAGGGGGTATTAGTGGACTTTGAATTAATGATTAATAGTTTACCTAAATTACTAAATGCAGCAGCTATAACTTTAAAACTTTTATCAGTTTCTTTGATAATTGGTTTGTTTATTGGATTATTATTTGCAATTTTAAGATTAAACAAAAATATATTTATAAATAGATTTGCATATGGGTATTCTTATTTGTTTAGAGGTACACCATTATTAGTTCAAATATTCATTATTTATTTTGGTTTGGGTCAAATTGAATATTTAAGAACAACTTTTTTATGGACTATTCTTAAAGAACCTTACTGGTGTGCAATTATTGCTTTTGCATTAAACACAGGAGCTTACACTTCTGAAATACTTAGATCAGCATTTCAAACAATTAAGCCAGGTATTATTGAAGCTGGAAAAAGTTTAGGTATACCAAATAAAATTATTTTTTATAAAATTCAAATTCCAATCGCTATAAGGCAATCTCTCCCAGCTTACGGTAATGAAATAATTTTAATGATGAAGGGGACTTCTTTAGCTAGCACAGTTACATTAATGGATTTAACTGGTGTTGCAAAATATATAATTTCCACTACTTTTAGACCAGTGGAAGTCTTCATAGTAGCAGGTGGAATATATCTATTTATGACTTTTATAATACACAATATTATTAAATTTTTAGAAAAAAAATATAGTTTTAATTCTTAAAGATAAATTAAAAATAGACATTGAGTTTTTTTGATTATAAGTTTTAAGAATGGATTTTATATTCAATGATGCAAGCAATAATCTTAAAGTTTTTATAGATGTAATATTTTTACTCTCTGCAGGTTTAATTTTAAGATTTTCTTTATCTTTAACTGGACAAAACTGGGTTAAAACCTACCAACAAACTGTAACTTTTTTAATTTTGCCAGTTGCAACATATGTAATTGTAATAACAATAAGTGGAAATATTGCACTTTCATTAGGGATGGTAGGAGCACTATCAATTGTTCGTTTTAGAAATCCAGTTAAAAGCGCATTGGAACTAGTAATGTTTTTTGTACTTATAACTATTGGTATATCAGCTGGAGTAAAAATAAAATATTCAATACTGTTAGTTACTGTTTGTGTGTTTATAGTTATATTGATAAAATTAGGTCATTATATTTCTAAAAAAATAATTAATAAATCTTTTTACAATGTATCTTTTAATGAAGGCATCGCATTAAATATTATTGAAATTTCTTCCAAATCAATAATTGAAAGTATTGAAAATAATAAAAATATCAAAAATATAATTTACCTTAAAGAAGAAAAAGTAATAATTTATAGATTAGCTTTTGAAAGTGAAAAAGAACTTAATATTTTTAAAGAAGATATTAAATTAAATAAGGAGATTACTAAAATTGATATAAGCTATGCGTAAAAAAAATAGTTGTATAATCTTAGTAATTTTAAACTTTTTCTTTCACAGTTTTGTGCATTCGGCCACTGAACCTTTTTGTGATGAAAATCTAAGTCAAAATGAGATTAGTTCAATTTATTCATCAAAACCATCAAAAATGAATATAAAAATCTTAAACTATAAACTTTGGAGCATGAATAATTTACAAATCCTATCTGATGAGCGCGGATATCCATATCGCGATATAATTTTAGAAAAAAATAAAAAAAGATTTAAATCTACAATAGAGGTTATTTTCCCAAATAATGTAAAATGTAAATTTAATTCAATAATTAGACAAAGTGGTGATTGGAAAGATCATATTTATATGTCACGAGGGAACATCGTCCAAAGTGTTGACATAAAATTAACAGAAGGAAATATAAATGGTATAACTAAATTTAAATTGTTAATCCCTAATACTAGGAAAAATCCTGAGCAGGAATTATTATTTACAAAAATTCTCACTAGTTTAAATTTTTTAGCCCCAAGAACTTTTTTTGTTAACGTTAATCTTAATAATCAAAATACAAGAATGTTATTTCAAGAAAAAATAAATAAAGAAATGTTAGAATTCAATAAAAGAGTAGAGGGACCTATTCTAGAGGGTGATGAGAGATATATGTGGTCTTATTTAGAACAGAATAATAAATATGGAAATGCTGCCATTAAAAATCAGCTTGCAAAACAAACTAATTCTAAATGGTCAGTGAAAAGTAAAAATCATCTTATTATTGCAAATGAAGCATTAACTAATTTAAATGTAATATACTTAAACTTTATTAATAAAATAAAATATCCCAAAACTATTAATAGTACTCATTATGATTTAAATAATTTTTTATTAGGAAATAAAAAAAAAGAAATGATTTCCAATTTGGAGTCATTTGACCTTTTGATGTATTCTGTCGGAGCAACTCACGGCTTATCTCCACATAATAGAAAATTTTATTGGAGTTCTGTAAAAAATAGCTTTGAGCCCATATATTACGATGGTGATATTTCAATATTTAAGGCTATTCAAAACTTCCAATCACATTTTAATAATCATTCAAATTTAAGCCGGAAACTATCTCTAAATGATATCAAAAAAATTAAATCAAAGTTTCTAAATTTAGACAAAAGTAGATTATTTAGAGAACTTAAAAAATCAGGAAGTGAGTTATCAAACTTTGAATACAATAATTTATTAAAAAAAATCGAGTCCAATATTGAAGAAATTTATAAATTAAACCATATGGCCAGTTCATCAAAAAATATATCTGTTTCAAATATTTTTTTAAATTATGTAAAAAATTTATCTCAGACAAAAACAGACTATGATTCAATTAAAATGGTCTTTAAAAATAAGAATCATTTTTTAGTTTGTAATTTAAATCAAAATTTCAAATTCAATTTTATTAAACAATGTAAAAAAATAAAATTTGACAATAAAGAAATAAGGGATTTGTTAGAAGGTAGCCTAATTAAAAACAAAGATATTTTTCAATATATTGGTGACAAAGAAATTCTTGATGAACTAATAGATAATAAAGGAATTACAAAAAAAAATTATAAAGAATACAATTTTTTAAAAATTGATAATTCAAATTTCTTTTATAAAAAAGGTATTACAATAGATTATTTAAAAGAAGAAAAAATCTTAAACATTTATCAAGATCACCCAGAATCAAGAGCATATTTTTCAGATGGAAAAATTAAGGATTTAAGAATTAATTTCCATGGTTATAAAAGAAAATTAAACGAAATAAATAATCTTGTGAGCTTTCCATTTGATCAGAATCAACTAACAGGTTGTTTAACTTTTTTAAATACAAGTTTAGACAATGTAAAAATTTATGCTGAAGCGGGAAATTGCGAAGATACATTGAATTTAATTAAATCGAGTGGTGATATTAATACAATTTTTGTTAATGAAGCTCTTCAAGACGGGTTGGATGTGGATTTTTCAAATTTAACAATTAATAGTATTTTCATTAATGACGCTGGTAATGATTGTGCTGATTTTTCATGGGGTAATTATAGAATAATAGAAGCAAAGGTAGAAAAATGTTCTGACAAAGGATTTTCTATCGGTGAAAAATCAGATGCTTACATTAAAGAGTTAGATGTATCAAAAACACACATTGGAATTTCCTCAAAAGATAGCTCAGTGACAAATTTAGACAATGCAGTTATGAAAAATACTGAAATATGTTTAGAGGTAAAAAGAAAAAAACAAGAATTTTATGGTGGGACAATTAATATCAAAAAACATAATTGTGAAAAAGAAAGAATTCACATTGAAAAAGGTTCATTTATAAATTTTTTATAATGTCTTATAGAACAGAAGAAAAATTTACAATAAATTCTTCAAGATTAATTGAGTTTAAAGATTCTTTATTTTTAAAAGGAGCAAAAATTTTATTTCCTAAAAGAAAGATTGAAAGTTTATATTTAGATAATTCTAATTATCAAATGTATCGAGATTCTATTGAAGGATCTCTTCCAAGAAAAAAGATTCGTATTAGAAATTACAAAGATGGAAATTATTTTCAAGAAGTTAAAATATCTAGTACAGAAGGAAGATTTAAAACTAGTAACCAAATTAAAGAAGAAAGAAATTCTGAAATAAAAAAAATTGGTTTATTTGACGAAATGTATGGTTCATGTAAACCTGTTTTATTTGTCAAATATGAAAGAGAATATTTTAGTTTCAAAGATTTTAGAATTACAATTGATCATAAAATAAAATATTTTTCATATCATAATAAATTTTTAGGTTCAGAAAAACATCCTATAATTGAATTAAAAGCTACTATAAAAAAAAGTTTAAATGAGTTAATGACTGATTTTCCTTATCCAAGAACTAGATTTTCTAAATACTCTAATGGAATTGAAAAACTATTAATTCAGTGAACAGAAAATGATCCAATAATGTTATTTAATTTTAAGAAAAATAGTTTGAATTTTTAAAGAATAACTAAATCTAGTTTTTGTTTTCCAAGTCTTTCATTGCCATTTTCTGTCACTAAATAAGTTTCACCCAAGTTCATTGCAAGCTGATTATTTGAATCCATAAGTATCATGTGAATGAAGAAAACATTACCTGGTTTAATTTCATATGGATTATTAGTGTAAATCATGGGCCAGTCCATCCAATTAGGAGAAAAAGTTGAACCTAATGAATAGCCACAAGCATTCATTCTTGATTTATTATATCCAAGACTATCAAATGTTTTTGCATGAGCATCAAAAACTTCTCCAATTTTATGCCCTGGTTTTAGATTATTTTCACAACCCTTTAACGCCTCAATACAAGCTTCATGCATCTTAAAATGTTTAGGATCTGCTTTACCAATCGGAATAGTTCTAAACATTGCTGAATGATAATGTCTGTAAGTTCCAGCCCATTCTACAGTTAATTGATCTTGACTATTTAAAATTTGTTTTTCTGCTTGATAACGACAAAGTAGTGCATTTTTTCCTGAACCAATAATAAATTCATTAGCAGGATAATCTCCACCTCCTTCAAATATAACTCTATTCATTTCAGCTAATATCTTAGACTCATTTACTCCAGCTTTTGCATGTTTCCAAACCTCGTCCAAAGCTTTATCTGCAAGTTCAGCGGCTTTTTTAATATAAATTATTTCCTCTTGAGACTTAATAACTCTGATTTTTGTTATCAATTCTGATTGATCTTCAACATTACAATAATTTTCTAGAGATTTATTTAATTTTAAGGCATTACGTCCGGTCATTCCATAAGCTTCATACTCTACACCTAACTTTTTTCCTTTGAGATTTAACTCATCTAAAATAACTTTAAGATCATCAGTTGGGTTTGATCCATCTTTATCAACCCAAATTCTGATATCTTCAATATTTGATGTGTTTTGGGCCTGTCTTAAATCAGGAGCTCTTGTAAGTAAAACTGTGTTTCCATTTTTATCCAAAATCAATGTTTGAAAAAAAACGTATCCAAATGTATCAAAGCCAGTCAGCCAATACATTGATTCTTGTCTAAACATTAAAAGTGCATCTATATTTTGCCCTTTCATTGAATTTAAAACTTTAGATTTTCTAGTTTTAAATTCTTCCTCTGAAAAATGAAGTCCCATTTAATAATTGGTGTACTCTTTAATTTCTTTGATTAACGATCCTGTATAATTATTTATCTCTAATTTAATTTTTGCGCGATCATCATTTAAAAAATGAACATCTCTTGAAAGTTTAATAAATTTTTCTCCAAAATCTTTTTCTTTTTCACATTGTCTTTTATCATCTTCTATAACCCAGAGCTTAGCGTTTATTTCTTTTAGTGATTGATATAGTTTATTAAGTTTATCATCAGATTTAACATTTTTTTCTAATTGATCTTTTAAGATAGAATGCTCATTAGTGATAAATTTTAACTTTTCAGGATCTTTTATTTTTTCTAATTTAATCTCTAAAATTGAAATTTTGTCTAAAAGTTCTCCAATCGAAACTTCTACAATAATTTTATTCATAAAATTTAATACTGTGCTATCTTGTTTTAAATATGTCTAATATTTTAATTATTAAACACGGATCTTTAGGAGATATAACGCAAGCGTGTGGTGCAATTCAAGATATATCTGAAAATCATAAAAATGATCAAATATATCTACTAACAACCAAACCTTATTTTGATTTATTTAAAAAGAACCCTTTTATTCATGAGGTAATTTTAGACAAAAGATTACCTAGATATAATCTTATTTATTTATATTTTCTAATGAGAAAGCTAAAGAAACATCGATTCTCAAAAGTTTTTGATCTTCAAAATTCCTCGAGAACTAATTTTTATAAAAATATTCTTTTTCCAAAAGCTGATAAAATAGTTTGGTCTAGTTCAGTTACAACATTGCCATTAGATAAAAACAAAGAGGAATTTGATAAAATTTCAGTGCTAGAAAGATTTGATTATCAATTAAAAGAGTCTGGCTTAAATACTTCAAACACTATGAAGCCAGATTTTAGTTGGGCTTCTACAGACATTAGTGAAATTAAAAATTTTTATAAGTTTAACAAATATATTTTATTATTTCCTTTTTGTTCACCTCATTTAAAAATAAAAAGATGGCCTTATTACAAAAAACTCATTGAGTTAATTTCAAATAAATATGGTAATGAATATAAAATTGTAACGGCACCAGGACCTTCAGAAATCAATGATGCAAAAGATATAAATGCATTAGCTTTGCTAGACAATGGAAGAGCATTAAATATTTCTCAGTTAACATGTTTAATAAAAGATAGTTCATTTATTGTAGCTAATGATACTGGTCCGGCACATATTGCGGCAAATGTTGGAGCCAGTGGTCTTACATTATTCGGCAAACATACAACACCATATAAAGTTAGTATTCAAAGGGAAAACTTCAAAGCTATTGAAGTAGCAGATCTTAATAATTTAAGTGCAGAAAAGGTATTTGAAAGGTTAACTAAAAATTTATCTTAGTTTAGAATTTTTTTATACTCATCAATAATTTTGTTCCACTGAAACTTAGAAACATATTCTTTAGCATTTTTACCAAGCACATTATATTTTTTGTTTTCAATCATTGAATTTAATGATGAATAAATATCATCTAAATCGTTTCCATCACAAATTAAACCTGTCTTATCATGACTGATTGCATCTGGTGCACCACCATCTTTTCCTCCAAGCGAAGGAATACCATATTGAGCAGCTTCCACATAAGCTATTCCAAAACCCTCTACAGATGTTTTGTGAATAATTGAAGGCATAACAAAAATATTAGACTTTGCTATTAAAGAATTTTTTAATTCACTACTGATATCTTTAAAAAACATAACTTGAGAATTAAGATTAAGTTCTTTTACTAAATTTTTAATATTTTCTTCCTCATCACCATAACCAATACAAATATAAACTATGTCAGGGTATATTTGTTTTAGATTTCTAAGAGCCATTACTATTTTTTCATGATTTTTTCTTTTATCAAATCTTGAAACTGTAATTAATCTTGGTGATTTTGTTTTAAGTAAGCTTTCAACTTTTTCTAATGATTTTTTATTTAATTCTTGAACAGGGTCAACTCCAGGATTAATTACAATTACCTTTTCTTTATCAACTCCATTATTAATTGCTAAATTTTTAGTATATTCAGAGTTAGCAATTACTTTTTCAACATTGTTCAAAACTTTAATTACTCTTTTGTTTAAAGAACTTCCCTTTGGATGATTAATTTCTTTTCCATGGATTAAACAATATTTTTTTTTATCAGTATTGATTAATTCCAGACTTTTCCAGTGATCAGCAATTATACCTTGTACTTTATTTTCCTTTAAAAATTCATTTACTAATTGAGCTTTTCTAATTTTTCGAAGAAATTTTATACCACCAACTCTTTCAATTGAAAAATTTTCTTTATTATCAAACTCTTTATGATTTTCTTGATAATCTGCGAAAACTTTAATCATAAAGTTTTTAGACATTTCTTTAGTAAGACCCCACATAAGACTTTGCATACCACCTAATTCTGGTGGAAAGGCTCTAGTTACTATTAAATACATTAATTATTGTTTCCACTTAATGCCACAACCAGCACTTGGAGTTTGGTTTTCAGGTCCCTTACCAGTTTTAGCTATTTGTTTCATAGCTACAAGAAGATCACTTTCACCACTTCTTACTGGTACTAAATTTTTAAGTTCTCGTAATCTTCCTCTATATTGAAGCTCTAAATCTTTATTATAACCAAAAAAATCAGGCGTACATACTGCATCATATGTTTTGGCAATCTCTTGTGTTTCATCATTTAAATAAGGGAAACCAAATTGATTTTTTTTAGCAAATTCAATCATATTCTCAAAAGAATCTTCAGGATAATTTTCAGCATCATTAGCACAAATGGCCACTGAGTTAATTCCAATTTTTTTTAATTCATTGCAATCTTCAACAATATCTTTTGTAACAGCTTTTACATATGGGCAATGATTACAGATAAACATTATCAAAGTTCCATTTTCACCCTTAATATCATTTAAAGAAATAATTTTATTATCAGTAGATTTTAGTTGAAAGTCATGAGCCTTTTGGCCGAAATCACATATTGGAGTTTGTATTGGCATAATGTAATAATATATAAATTATGTTTTACGATTTAAAAGATAAAAAACCAAAAAACTCTGGCGAAAATTGGGTGGCTCCTAATGCAACTATAATAGGTGATGTTACTTTAGAAAAGAATTCCAGTATTTGGTTTAATGCAACCTTAAGAGGAGATATTGAAAATATCCACATAGGCGAGGGGTCTAACGTTCAAGATGGAAGTGTATTGCATACTGATCCTGGTTATCCATTAAAGATAGGAAAAAATGTAACCGTTGGACATATGGTTATGCTTCATGGATGTACGATAGGTGACAACAGTTTAATTGGAATTGGTGCAGTGATTCTAAATAATGCTAAGATTGGAAAAAATTGTATCATTGGTGCAAAAGCCTTAATTACAGAAAATAAAGAGATACCAGACAACTCATTAGTAATAGGTTCACCAGGCAAAGTTGTGAGAGAAGTTACAGAAGAAGAAAAAAAAGCTGTTATAGAAAATACTAGACATTATCAAGAAAATTGGAAAAGATACTCTAAATCAATTTTTTAATTAAAGGACCCGTTATGGCTGAACAAAAAGATGTATTTGAAAGATTTAATGATGGCAATCTAGACTTAGCAACTGCTTTTTGGTTGTTTGGTGTAGTTGGATTGTTTATTCTTAATTTTGCAGGAGGATTTCTTTCTGCTTTCTTGGGTAACTGGGTTTTTATACCAGTCTTTTTATTTTCAGCAGCAATATTAGTTCAATTAGCTAGTTGTGGGGAAAAATATATAAAAGATAAAGAACAAAAAAAACTCAGCCCTGTTTGGGGATATTTAACATATGTTTATTGTGGCGTTAATGCTTTAAGTTTAATTTTTTTCGCCTATGAAATAATAACAGGTAAGTTTTAGAACATTCGTAATTAATTTTTAAGGGACTAACCAAGCATTTTTATTAGCTTCTAAATCAAACTTTGCTCTTCGATGTCCTTTAGCTGCAAGATATAGCCATTCAATGGATTTAATTTTACATTTAATAACTGTAAAATTTTTATAACCTTCTTCGCTTTGTTCCATTGTATAATCAAAATCCTCTAATTTAGATATCATTCCAGAAGTTGGATTTTTTGATGCAGTTCCAGGAGGACTATCAGTCAAATAACATCTTCTACTTATGTGTTGAGTTTTTTTCCAAGATTCTTCTGTAGTAGAATTTTGATTATTTACATCACAATCAACTTTGACTCTTAATTGGATTTTTTCTTCTTTATCGTAGAAAACTAGAGAAGCATTTTTATTTTTTTTAAGAATATCTACTTTAGGAGATCTTAAATCAGTATGAAATTGTAATAAGTTATTAGCTCTATCTGATTTACGTAAAACAACAATTCTACCATCAACTTCATCTTGATGAGCACAGATAAAGACAGGAATTCTAAAAGGTGAAGCTCTATTGGTGACAGCATCATCTAACATAGACCAATACTTATTTTGAATTTCTTCTAAATTTTCATAGTATGCTGGCTGCATACATTACTTTCTAAATCTTTTAATTAAACTTGATGTATCCCATCTATTTCCACCTAAACCTTGAACTTCTCCATAAAATTTATCAACAAGCTCTGTTACAGGTAACAATGAGCCATTATTTTTAGCTTCATCCATAGCAATCTTTAAATCTTTTCTCATCCAATCAACTGCAAAACCAAAATCAAATTTATCATCAATCATTGTTTTATATCTATTTTCCATTTGCCAAGACTGAGCAGCACCTTTTGAAATTACTTCAACAACATCTTCCATGTTTAATCCAGCCTTCATTCCAAAATTAATTCCTTCAGATAACCCTTGTACCAATCCTGCTATGCAAATTTGATTAACCATCTTAGCTAATTGTCCACAACCGGCCTTACCAAGTAGTTTCATTTTTTTACTGTAGCAATCAATTTTATCTTGAGCTTTATCAAAATCAGCTTGATCTCCACCAATCATTACTGTTAGTGCACCATTTTCTGCACCAGCTTGCCCACCAGATACTGGTGCATCTAATGCACCGAATCCATTTTTCTTCGCGTGCTCATAAATTTCTCTAGCAATTGTTGCTGAAGCTGTGGTGTTATCAATATAGATAGCACCTTTTTTAATTGTTTTAAAAGCGCCATTGTCACCAAATGTTACTTCTCTTAAATCATTATCGTTTCCAACACATGTAAATACATACTCTGCATCTTTTGCAGCTTCAGCAGGAGTTTCTGCTATTTTGCCTTTGTATTCTTTAATCCATTTTTCTGCTTTAGATTTTGTTCTGTTAAAAACAGTTACATTGTGACCACCTTTTGATATATAACCAGCCATTGGATAACCCATGACACCAAGACCTATGAAAGCAACATTACAACTCATAATTTTTTATGTTTAGTAGTTTAAGTTTAAAAGTAATTATATTTGGTTTTATTTTTACATTTTTTTCTAGCTTTGGACAGAGTTTTTTTCTTGGTTTGTTTAATTCTAGCATAAGAGAAACACTTTCTATTACTCATGGACAATTTGGCTCAATCTACGCCTCAGCAACATTATTAAGTAGTTTTCTTTTAATTTGGGTTGGAAAAAAAATTGATGATATTAATATTTTTAAATTTGCTTTTTATGTAACTTTACTTCTTTCTTTTTCTTGTTTTTTCTTTTCAAAAATTTCTTCAGTTACCTTTTTATTTATTGCAATTTTTTTAATGCGATTTTCTGGTCAAGGTTTGATGTCCCATACTGCTACAACAACTATTGCTAGATATTTTACTAAATCAAGAGGTAAAGCTCTTAGTGCTGGATGGTTTGGTCTTTCAACAGCAGAATTTATTTTACCAGTATTAATCGTTTACTTACTTACAATCACCGCTTGGCAAAATATTTGGATATTTATATCTATTTTAATCTTAATTTTTTTACCATTGGCCTCATCTTTTTTAATTAAGAAATTAAATTTTGATACAAGAGAACAAATAGACTCAAACAATTCTGAGATAAAAGAAATCAAACAATGGAAAAGAATTGAAGTAATTAAAGATTACAGATTTTATATCATTTGTTTAAATATGCTGGCAATGCCATGGATTGCAACTGGTGTATTTGTTTATCAATCTTTTATTACTGAAGCTAAAGAATGGGGTTCTTTTGTCATTGCTCAATCATTTATGGTTTATTCAATATTATCTGTTGTAACTCTATTAGGATCTGGTTTTTTAATTGATAAATTTACCAGTAGAAAACTTTTAATTTTTATGAATATACCCTTGTTGTTTTCTACATCAGTTTTATTTTACTTTGATAATCCAATTACCTCTTTTATTTTTCTTGGCTTAGTAGGTATTTCAAATGGTTTAGCTAATGTTTTAGGTTCATCAACATGGGCTGAAATTTATGGGGTAAAATTTATTGGATCTATCAAAGCTTTAACCACAGCTTTAATGGTTTTTTCTACTGCTTTTGGAACAGCTTTATTTGGTTTTTTGATAGATAGAGGTTTTTCTATTGAGCAAATTGCTATGGTATCATTTATTTATATTTTGATCTCTTTAATCTTGTTATTTTTTGTAAGAAATAAGCTCAATCCACAATATATTTAAAAAATCTCCTTGATTTTTTTAAGTTCACTGTATAGATACTGCGCATGGCAAGAGTTACAGTAGAAGATTGTGTTGATAAGGTTGAAAGTCCCTATGAGTTAGTTTTAGTTGCGAAAGAAAGAGCTACCCAACTTAACTCAGGAGTGGAACCCACACTGGATAGAGATAATGATAAAAATACAGTAATTGCTTTGAGAGAAATTGCTGAGGAAAATATTAAAGTTCCAGATCTTACAGAAAGTGCTGTTTATAAGTTAAGAAAACATGTCGAACAAGTAGATGATGGAACCGAGGCAGACGAAGATGTTGGTGATGACTTTGAAAGCTTATATAAAGGAGAAATTTCTAAAAGTGGTATGCCGATTTTGCCATCTAAAAGAGCTAGAAAGGCACCAGAAAAAATTCAAGTATCAAAAGAAGATTTAGCTGAGTTATCTCAGACTGCTCAACCAGATGTAGAGACCTCAGTTGCAGATACCTCAGAAACAGATCAAGGTGATGAAGTTTCTTTGGAAGAAGTTTCAGAAAGTGAAAATCAGGAATTAAATAATAACTCTGATGATTCAGAGCCTTCAAACTCTTAAAAAAATAATATAAAGTTACTTCATGCAGAGGAAAGTTTCAGTTGCACCTATGATGGATTGCACAGATAGACATGAACGTTTTTTTTTAAGATTGATATCCAAAAACACTCTTTTATATACAGAAATGATTGTTGATGAAGCGATCAACAGAGGTGATAAAAAAAAATTATTAGAATTTAATATAAATGAAAAACCTGTTGCGCTACAATTGGGTGGATCTTCACCAAAGCTTTTAGGAAAAGCAACAAAAATTGGTGAAGATTTTGGATATGATGAAATAAATTTGAATTTAGGCTGTCCAAGTAAAAAAGTAGAGAAAAATAAATTTGGTGCGTGTTTAATGAAAGAACCAAATTTAGTAGCAGATTGTCTCAGTGAAATGCAATCACAAACAAAATTACCGGTAACAATTAAAACTAGAATTGGATACGATAATGTAGAAAATTATGAGAATTTACATAATTTTATTTCAAAATTAAAATCAACTGGGGTTAAAACTTTTATTATTCATGCAAGAAAAGCAATGCTAGGTAAATTTACACCAAAACAAAATTTAAATATACCACCTCTTAAATATGAATATGTATATAAACTTAAAGAAGATTTCCCTAATGAAGAAATTATTTTAAATGGAGGTATTACCAGTGTCGAAGAAGCACAGTTGCAACTAAAAAAAATAGATGGTGTTATGATAGGTAGGGCCGCATATCATACTCCATATTTATTAGCAGATATAGAACAGCAAATTTTTAACAATAATGATGTTTTAAGTAGACAAGATGTAATTGAAAAGTTAATTCCTTATATTAAAGATGAGCTTAAAAAAGGTACGCGATTGAATCAAATTATGAGACATACTCTTGGTCTATTTCATGGTCAAACAGGAGCAAGTTATTGGAAAAGGTATTTAAGTGAAAACATGTGTGTTCGTGATGCAGATATTAAAAAGATAGATCACATCATGGATAAAATTAAATTCAATAATATTGATGCAAGTGTAGGTCAATCTGCTTAATACTATTTTAGGAAACGAATATACTTATTTCATTCTTCTTATGGCATTTACAGCTATTCCTGTTGGTTTTGTTGCAGGATTATTTGGTATTGGTGGTGGATTAATTACAGTACCTTTTCTTTATTATATCTTTAGTTCCTTAGGGATTGACCAACAATACTTAATGCATCTAGCAGTTGGAACTTCATTTGCTATAATAATTCCAACTTCAATAGTCTCAGTTCTAACTCATCACAAATTTAAAGCTGTAGATTTTGATATTGTTAAAAGTTATGGAATCTATGTAATACTTGGTGTAATTATTGGAACAATTTTTGCAGCATCTTTAAAAACAAAATCTCTAGTATTATTCTTTTCAATTATAATATTTTTTTTGGGAATTTATTTGCTTTTGCTTAAAGAAAAAGATGCTAATGCAATAATTAAGATTAAATTACATTTAAAGATTATCTTAGGAATCCTAGTTGGATTTATTTCAGCACCAATGGGAATAGGTGGAGCTATAATGAATGTGCCGATTTTGAAGTTTTTTGGGTATTCAATCAATAAGGCTATTGGAAGTGCTGCAGCAATAGGTTTTTTGATTGCTTTGTTTGGAGCAATAGGTTTTTTAATCACAGGTAGTTTTCTCAAAACTAATTTACCATTAAGCGTAGGGTTTTTAAATGTCCCAGCTTTCCTGATATTTATACCAATAACAACTCTTATGGCTAGATTAGGCGCAAGGACAGTCCATAAAATTGATAAAAATAAAATAAGTAAATATTTTGGAGTATTTCTTCTAATAATTGCTATCAAATTTTTATTAGAATATATAAAACTTTAAGGAAGGCGGGGTGGTTTCAGTCTCCCTCTACCACCCTTAATAATATCTTAAACGATTCTCAATTTTTTTAAAAACTCGTAATAATTGAAAATTGTTATTATTAAATTATGGTAAGGGTTCTGGCTCTATAACATCAGAAATTTCAATGCTATCAACAACATAAGACAAAAGTATTACTGGGTCTTTACTAATAAATTTTGTATTTAGTGTTTTTCGCTCAGGTTTTAAAAAAAATTCGCTTTGCTTAACTTCATCAAGAATTTTACCTGTACTATAAGATAATGAAGCCTGATAAACACTGCCAGTTTTAGCACCTGTAAATATAGGTCCTAAAAATGCTGTACCCGGAGCTGAGCAATTTGAGAGAAAAAATAATAAAGAAAAATAAAAAATTTTTTTGAACATATTTAAAGCTGATACATGATTCTGTTCAAATTAAACTAAAAAAATTATTAATATTAGTTATTAATTACA